>JAFAAS010000023.1 GCA_023426435.1 Verrucomicrobiota bacterium
GGTGGGAGGAGGAGGCGTTTTTGGATTTTGCGTATCGGATGTCGTATATGGCGATCGCGATCGGGACGCTGCTGTATCAAGGAGGGATGACGGTGTATTTTTTGAAGAGGAAGGCGGCGGTGATGGAGGCGGTGGGAGGGGAGGAAGAAAGTGGAGAGGAGGGGAATGCGGATGGGGCGTGAGGGCCACTCGTTCACGCTCGTAGCCACGAGATCGACTTGCGGGCGCTCGGCGCTACGCGGGGTGGTGTGGGCGTGGTTGTTTTTCGTGTGTGCGGCGGTGGCGGGAGCGCGGCCGTTTATTGTGTTGGTTTACAATGTGGAGAATCTCTTCGACGCGGACGGGGTGGCGGCGTTTGAGGATTATCATCCGGCGCGGTATTCGCGGGCGCATGTGCTGACGAAGCTGCGGAATGTGACGGAGATCGTGGCGCAGTTCGAAGGCGGACGCGGGCCGGATGTGATTTTGTTTCAGGAAATCGAGGCGGATCAGACGCCGGGACGGAGTGCGCCGCAGTATGAGGAGATGTTGAAGAGGTATGCGGGGGTGCGATTGGAAGAGATGTTGGGGGCGAAGTTCGATGAGACGGTGGCGGACTGGCCGGCGGAGGCGTGGTTGTTGAAGGCGTTCGAGGAGCGGGGACTGACGGGGTATCAGGTGATTGCGGCGGAGAATGTGCGCGGGGCGGGGAGCAGGAATCCGCTGGCGCAAAAGTGTGTGACGTTTACGCGATTTCCGGTGAAAGGCGCGAAGTCGCATCCGACGCTGGATGCGCGGGCGATTTTGGAGGTGCAGGTGGAGGTGGACGGGGCGGCGTTGTATTTGTTCAACAACCACTGGAAGTCGGGCGCGGGGGATGTGGAGACGGAGAAGGTGCGCGTGGAGAACGCGCGGACCTTGCGGGCGCGGATCGAGGAGATTTTGAAGGAGGATCGAAATGCGGATGTGATCGTGGCGGGGGATTTCAACTCGCACTACAATCAGAAGCGGCGGTATCCGCAGATGCAGGACACGGGGATCAACGACGTGCTCGGGTCGCAAGGCAACGAGCTGGCGGTGCGCGGCGAGCAGCGGGATCTTTATAATTTGTGGTTCGAGCTGCCGGTGGAGGAGCGGGGGAGCGACACGTATCAGGGGGAGTGGGGGACGTTGATGCAGATGATGGTGTCGCGGGGGCTGTATGATTATCGCGGTATCCAGTATGTGGATAATTCGTTCGGGGTGGCGCGGGTGCCGGGGATGAATGTGGATGCGAAAGGGCTGCCGGTGCGGTGGAGTTTTCTGGGGGAGGCGGGCGCGGGGTTTTCGGATCACTTTCCGATCTATGCGAAATTCGTGACGGTGAAGGACGGGCGGACGGATCGGTGGGTGGCGTTGCGGAATGCGTCGACGGAGCGGAGCATCGAGGCGGAGGCGCGACGGATCGATTATGGGAAGATCGAGGTGGAGAAGGTGGCGTTGCGGGCGGAGCAGTTGGGGGATGGGAGCGCGTTGAGGGTGGCGGGGAATTTGGGGAGGATCGTGCGGGTGGAGGGAAAGGTCGGGCCGGGGAAGCGGTTGACAGTGAGTTTTCTCGGGGAGGTTTACGATGTGTGGAGTTTCGATGCGACGTTACGGGATTGGTTGCGGGCGGAGTATGAGGAAGGGGAGACGGTGCGGTTTTATGGGGAGTTGGGGCAGCATCGCGGGCGGTGGCAGTTTGTGATTCATGATGCGCGGTGGGTGCGGTGAGGTTTTTGTTTTTACAGGAGGAAACGAAGGGAACGGAGGAGGCGGAAAGAGAGGCGTCGCTTTTTTGGGGCGAAGCGGGGTAGAAGGAACTTTATGTTGAAGGTTTATACGTTGAAGCAGTGCAGCACGTGTCGGGACGCGACGAAGTGGTTGCGAGGGCGCGGCGTGGAGTTTGAGGAGAAGGCGATTCGCGAGACGCCGCCGACGTTGAAGGAGTTGAAGGCGATGCTCGCGGCTTACGACGGGCAGGTGAGGCGGTTGTTCAACACGTCGGGTATCGAGTATCGCGCGCAGAAGCTGGCGGAAAAATTGCCGGACATGAGCGAGGGGGAGGCGCTGAAGTTGTTGGCGGGGAATGGGAGCTTGGTGAAGCGACCGTTTATGATCGGGGATGGCGTGGCGGTGGTGGGATTTGATGAGGAGCGCTGGGCGGAGGCGTTGCCGAAGGGAGGCAAGCGATGAGTGCGGACGTGGGGAATCCGCTGGAGCGGACGGTGAAGTGGCTGGCGACGAACGTGGGATTTCCGGCGCGGCGGCTGGAGGCGCGGGCGGAGGCGTTGTTGTGTGTGGGGATGCTGGCGGAGGCGCAGGAACGGGCGGAAAATGCGCGGTTTTTGATCGAGCGGCGCGATGGGGCGAAGGATTCGGCGTTGAAGGCGCACGCGATGCGTCGGTCGCTGGTTCACTACAAGTGCGATAATAGCGCGAAGGTTTAGCGCGCCGCCTCCCGAGGGAGGGGAAGATCCAAGATCCAAGATCCAGAGAACTTCCAAGCTCTAAGCTCCAAGCGCGCACTCTTATTGGGGTTTGGGAATTGGTTCTTCTCTGGAGCTTGGATCTTGGTGCTTGGTGCTTTTCCGAAGGAATTCGTAACTTTGTCGCGGGGTGCGGGGTTTTCGGGGAGTATCCCCATGAAAATCTATTCCTTGTTGTTGGCGGTGGTGGCGTGTGCGGCGGTGCCGGTGTCGGTGTCGGCGAAAGTGGAGCGGGTGGTGGAAAAATCTTTCGCGGTGACGTCGGGAGGGCAGCTGACGGTGGAGACGGAAGGCGGAAATGTGTCGGTGGTGACGGGCGACGATGCGACGGTGAAGGTCGTGGCGCGTCAGGTGATTCGCGCGGGGTCGGAGCGGGAGGCGGATGAAGTGTTGGAAAAGTTGAAACTCACGATCGAGCAGAGCGGAAACGACGTGGCGGCGCGGGCGAAATACGAGCGGAAGACGCGGGGGCGGAATCCGGTGAGCGTGGATTTTACGGTGACGGTGCCGGCGCGGTATGATGTCGATTTGCGGACGTCGGGCGGGGATGTGGAGGTCGGAGATCTGGATGGAAAAGTGCGGGCGCGGACCTCGGGTGGGAATATCGTGCTTGGAAGGATGAGTGGTCCGGTCGATGCGCACACGTCGGGCGGGAACGTGAGTTTGGTGGAGGGGGTGGGACGGGTTTCGCTGAAAACCTCGGGTGGAAATATTCGCGTGGAGCGGTCGGTCGGTGAGACGGAATTGGATACATCCGGCGGACATATCGAGGTGAACTCGGTGGAAGGGGTGTTGCGCGCGGAGACGAGTGGCGGGAATGTGACGGCGGGGATCGTGGGGGCGTTGAAGGGTGATTGTAGTTTGGATACGTCGGGCGGGCGTGTGAAAGCGACGGTGGACAAGACGGCGGGCTTCGTGCTGGACGCTTCGACGAGCGGCGGGCGGGTGCGCGCGGACGGGCTGACGATCACGATCGACGGCGGCGCGATCGGGAAGAGCAAGTTGTCCGGGAAGGTGAATGGCGGCGGGCCGTTGTTGAAGCTGCACTCGAGCGGTGGGGATATCGTGGTGGCGACGCGGTAGGGGCGTCAGGCGGCGTAGCGGGTTGCGCGGCGAGCGCGCAACCTACGGCGCAGGTGAGCGTGACAAGGGGCGGGGGCGGGGTTTGGGTGGAGGGATGAAGCACGAGGACGCGTATAAGGAATTGGTGGGGCGGTTGCGGCGTATCCAGATTTTGGGGAGCGTGGGCGAGTTGATCGGGTGGGATGAGCAGGTGAATTTGCCGGAAGGAAGCGCGGCGCAGCGGGCGGAGCAGCATGCGGCGCTGGCGGAGGTGGTGCATGCGGCGGGGAGCGAGCGGAGGTTGGGGGAGTTGTTGGAAGTTTTGGAGAAGGAGAAGTTGGGGGAGGAGGAGCGCACGGTGGTGAGGCAGGCGCGGAAGGATTACGATCGGGCGACGAAGTTGCCGGCGGAGTTTGTGCGCGAGAAAGCGGCGCAGGGGAGTCGCGGGTATCACGCGTGGGCGAAGGCGAAAAAGGAGAACGATTTCGCGAGTTATGCGCCGGTGTTGGAGAAGAATCTGGAGCTGGCGAAAAAGGAGGCGGCGTATCTCGGGTGGGAAGGGCGCGAATACGATTACATGATCGACAAGTTCGATCCGGGGATGTCGGCGGACGCGATCGCGCGGTTGTTTGCGGAGTTGAAGACGGATTTGGTGCCGCTGGTGCGGGAAATCGCGGCGTCGCCGGTGCGCGCGAAGAAGGAGTTGTTGCGCGGGTTTCCGGTGGACGGGCAGCGGGCGTTTTTGCGCGAAGTGACGGAGAAGATTGGATTCGATTATGGGCGCGGGCGAATCGATGTGTCGCTGCATCCGTTTTGTTCGGGCACGGGGGCGGATATTCGGATGACGACGCGGTTCAAGGAGGACGAGCCGCTGGACTCATTGTTCAGTGCGATTCACGAGACGGGGCATGGATTGTATGAGCAGGGATTGCCGTGGGAGCATCTCGGGACGGCGCTGGGGATGAATGCGGGGATGGGCGTGCATGAGTCGCAGAGCCGGATGTGGGAGAATCAGGTCGGGCGGAGTCGCGGGTTCTGGCGGTTTTTCGAGCCGCGGTTTCGCGAGCTTTTCCCGGCGCAGACGCGCGGG
Organism: Verrucomicrobiota bacterium; assembly: GCA_023426435.1. Taxonomy (GTDB): domain Bacteria; phylum Verrucomicrobiota; class Verrucomicrobiia; order Opitutales; family Opitutaceae; genus Opitutus. Next base: position 4,639 of record JAFAAS010000023.1, read on the forward strand.
GTGACGACGGAGGAGCTTTATCTGGCGATCAATGCGGTGGAGCCGACGTTGATTCGGGTGGATGCGGATGAAGTGACTTACAATCTGCACATCGTGCTGCGGTTTGAGATCGAGCGGGCGCTGTTTGGCGGCGAGTTAAGCGTGAAGGATTTGCCGGCGGTGTGGCGGGAGAAATCGAAGGTGTTGTTGGGGTTGGAGCCGAAGGACGATCGCGAAGGCGTGTTGCAGGACGTGCACTGGAGCGACGGGGCGTTTGGGTATTTTCCGAGTTATTGTTTGGGCAACATGATGGCGGCGCAGTTGTGGGAAAAAGTGCGCGCGGAGAGGCCGCGATTGGAGGAGGAGTTTGGGCGCGGGGAGTTTGGCTGGTTGCTCGGGTGGCTGCGCGGAAACGTGCATGCGCAGGGACGGCGGTTTGAGATGCCGGAGCTGGTGAAGCGTGTGACGGGAGAGGAGTTGTCGCCGCGGGCGCTGGTGGGGTATTTGCGAGAGCGATACCTCACGCTCTATCGAGCGTGAGGAAGCTCCAAGGACCAAGCTCCAAGCTCCAGAGAAGGACCAAGGACCAAGATCCAAATTGAGATCTGAAGATTCTCTGGAGCTTGGGGCTTGGATCTTGGAGCTTCAGCGAATGCTGATCGATACTCACACGCATCTGGAATCGTTTGCGCGCAGGGGCGTGCTGGCGGAGACGCTGCAGCGGGCGCGGGAGGCGGGCGTGGAGGCGATGATCACGATTGGGACTTCGCCGGAGGATTGGGAGTTGTATCGCGGGATCGCGGAAGAGAATGACGGGTTTGTGCGGTATGCGGTGGGGGTGCATCCGTGTTCGGTGGAGGCGGGGTGGGAGACGGCGGTGGAAGGGATCGAAGGGTTTTGGGGTGGCGGAGGGGACGGCACGCACGGAGGCGTGCCGCCACCGGTGGCGCTGGGGGAGTGCGGGTTGGATCGGTTTCATTTGCCGAAGGACGGCGCGGAGGCGGAGCGGATTTTTGCGTGGCAGCGGGAGGCGTTTGCGGCGCAGTTGGGAATGGCGAAGCGGCTGAGGTGTCCGGTCGTGGTGCATTCGCGCGGGGCGTTTCGCGAGTGTGTGGAGATGATCGATGCGAGTGGGGTCGATTGGACGAAGGTGGTGTTTCACTGCTTCACGGAAGGCGAAGCGGAGATGAGCGAGCTCGTGGGGCGCGGCGGGTTTGGGTCGTTTACGGGGATCGCGACGTATAAGTCGGCGGACAATGTGCGCGCGGCGGCGAAGCTGCAGGGGTTGGGGCGCTTGATGATTGAAACCGATGCGCCGTATCTCACGCCGATGCCGCATCGCGGGAAGCCGAACGAGCCGGCGTTTGTGCGGCACACGGCGGAGTTTTTGGCGCGGGAAGTGTTCGAGGTCAGCGACGAGGAGTTCGCGCGGGTGACCTCGGAGACTGCGCGGAGGTTTTTTGAGTTGTAAGATATCGCCCGCGAAACACGCGAAAGGGCGCGAAAGTGAAAAAAAAGAGCCGGTAAATACCGGCTCGAATTTGGCGTCGATTGGCGTGTTTCGCGGGGAATCAGGCCTCGTCGAATTTGCGGGCGAAGAGGGTGTCGAGCTCGGCGAGCATGGCGGCGGCGTCGTCGCCGGTGGCGATGAACTTGACCTTCGAGCCTTTTCCGGCGGCGAGCATCATGAGGCCCATGATGCTTTTGCCGTTCACCTGTTCTTCGTCTTTTTCGACGAAGACCTCGGATTTGAACTTGTTGGTGACGCGGACGATCATCGCCGCGGGTCGCGCGTGGATGCCCATCTTGTTCTGCACGACGAGCTCCTTGACGAGCTGCTGGGGTGCGGACGGTGTGGCATCGCTTTTGTTCATGTCAGTGTTTGGAAAAAAGAGGGACGTAATTCCCGGAGCCGGGCGTGGCTTGCAACCTAAAAACCGGGCGGCAGTGTGCAAGTGAATGCCCCAGACAGCGATCATCGTGCCGTGTCGGTTGGAGTCCACGCGCTTCCCGCGCAAGTTGTTACATGAGATTCGGGGCAAGCCCTTGTTGTTGTGGGTGGCGGAGCGGATCGCGCGCGAGGCGCCGGGGTTTCCGCTGTATTTTGCGGTGGACCATGCGTTGTTGCAGACCTGCGTCGAGAAGGCGGGGTTTCGGGCGATTTTGACGGATGCGAGGCATCAGAGTGGAACGGATCGGATTGCGGAGGCGAATCGGCAGGTGAACGCGGAGTTCGTGGTGAACGTGCAGGCGGACGAGCCGCTGGTGACCGGCGGGCAGATTCGGGCGCTGGCGGAGTTGTTGAAAGGCGGGGCGCCGATGGCGACGCTGGTGACGCCGTTCAAGCGGGCGGTGGATTTTTCGAATCCGAATCAGGTGAAAGTCGTGCTGCGGAGCGATGGACGTGCGCTGTATTTCTCGCGGTCGCCGATGCCGTTTTCGCGGGATTTGGGGGCGGCGATCGATGATGCGTGGGTGCGGGCGAATCCCTGTTACAAGCACCTTGGGCTTTATGGGTATCGCGCGGAGTTGCTGGAGAATTTTGCGAAGCTGCCGATGGGGCGTTACGAGCAGATCGAGAAGCTGGAGCAGTTGCGTGTCCTGGAAAACGGATACGACATCGCGTGTGCGGTGACGGAGGATCCGACGATCGGCGTGGATACGCTCGAGGACGCGGCGCTCTTCGAGCGCAGTTTGGGGTTTTGAGTTTGGAGTCTGAGCTTTTCGTTTGAGTGCAAAAAAAGGACGCCTGGAGAGGCGTCCTTGCGGGCGGAGCGGCGCGTGGGGGACCCCGACAAGTCGGGGCGGGCTAACGCGTCCTAGATTTTGCCGGCTTTGCGGGCTTCCACGAGTTTGTAGAAGTCTTGGAAGAGCGGATCGGCGTCGTTGGGGCCGGGGGCGGCTTCGGGGTGGTATTGGACGCTGAAGACGGGCAGCTCTTTGTGGCGGAGGCCTTCGACGGTGTTGTCGTTGAGATTGATCTCGGTGACCTTGGCGCCGGCAGCTTCGATCGATTTGGGGTCGGTGGCGAAGCCGTGGTTTTGGGCGGTGATGGAGACCTTGCCGGTCTCGAGGTTTTTCACCGGTTGGTTGCCGCCGCGGTGGCCGAATTTGAGTTTGAAGGTTTCGCCGCCGAGGGCGTGCGTGACCATCTGGTGGCCGAGGCAGATGCCGAACGTCGGATAGTGCGGCAGGAGGCCTTTCACGGTTTTGTGAACGTAGTCGAGGGCGGCGGGATCGCCGGGGCCGTTGGAGAGGAAAAGGGCGTCGGGGTTGTGTTCGCGGATTTGTTCGGCGGAGGCGGTGGACGGGAAGACTTGCACCTCGAAGCCGTGGCGAACGAGTTTGCGGAAGATCGAGTGTTTGGCGCCGAAGTCGAAGGCGGCGACGCGGAATTTCTTCGCGGGGACGCCGGGGGCGTTGAGCGTGGTGCCGACGGGGAGGTAGGGGGCGTTGAAATTGGCGGGATCGGCGCCGCTCCAGATGTAAGGGGTGTCGCAGGTGACGTCTTTGACGTAGTCGGTGCCGGACATGTCCTGCCATTCGCGCGCGCGTTTAACGGCTTCGTCGTCGCTGATGGGGAGCGTCGAGAGGCAGCATTTCATGGCGCCGTCGACGCGGAGCTTTTTGGTGAGGGCGCGTGTATCGATTTCGCTGAGACCGGGGATGCCGTGTTTCAGGAGGTAATCGTGGAGCGAGATCTGGCTGCGCCAGTTGGAGACGACGGGGGAAAGTTCGCGGACGATGAGGCCGGCGCATTTGGGGCCGGAGGATTCCTCGTCTTCGGGCGTGAGGCCGTAATTGCCGATTTGCACGGCGGTCATCGTGACGATCTGGCCGAAGTAGGACGGATCGGTGATGATTTCCTGATAGCCGGTCATCGAGGTGTTGAACACGCATTCGCCGGCGATGGTGGCATCGGCGCCAAAGGCGCGACCGCGGAAAATGCTGCCGTCTTCGAGGGCGAGGACTCCAGGTTTGAACGAGGACATTGAAGGACAGACGAAAGGGGCTCGGCTTACGCTCGCAAGGGGAAAGGCTGGAATCGTTGCAAACGGTGGCAAACGGTCGCGAACGGGTTTACGCGGTGGGGGCACCGCGCCTCCATGGTGAAAGGCGGGGGGGCGCGGTGGTGGGGTTCGCGGGTGTATGGGCGAATGAGGCGTTGCGGCTCGCCGGGGACCCCGACAGGTCGGGGCAGGCTGGCTCGTCCTGCCTTGAGCGAGCCCGACGGGGACGGCGGGCTCCACCATCAGCAATGGGCGCGCTCAATCGTCGAGGCGGGGGGTGGATTGGAGGAGGCGGACGATATCGGGGGCTTGGATCGGCTTGGTGAGATAGTCGTCCATGCCGGCGGCGACGCATTTTTCGCGGTCGCCGACCATGGCGGAGGCGGTGAGAGCGATGATGCGGAGCTTTTTGTTGCGCGGGCCGGTGCCGCCCGAGCGGATGTTGGCGGTGGCGTCGTAGCCGTCCATTTCCGGCATCTGGCAATCCATCAAAACGAGGTCGTAAGAACCGCGGCGGAGGGCTTCGAGGCAGGCGAAGCCGTTGTCGACCAGGAAAGGCGCGTAGCCGAGTCGCTCGAGCAGGCGCGTGATGAGTTTTTGGTTAACGATGTTGTCCTCGGCGACGAGCACGCGGAGTGGGTGGCGGCGGCCCAGCGTGGGGTCGAGTTCACCGCCGGCGGGCTTGGTCGGGGCGGGATGGGGCGATTCGGTGGCGAGCGTTGTGTGCAGCGCGTCGAGCAGGGCGGATTGGCGCAGCGGTTTGCAGAGGATGACGTCGAAAAGTTTCTCGGGCTCGAACTGGCGCAGTTCTTCGCGGCTGACGGAAGAAAGGAGGACGAGCGGGAGGTTGTTCGGTCGAACCTCGGCGATGCGGGCGGCGAGATCGGCGCCGTGCATGTCGGGCATCATCATGTCGAGCAGCGCGACGTGGGCGGTGCCGTTGTTGCGCAGGTAATCGATCGCCTCGGCGGGTTTTTCGAAGGCGTGGCAAACGACGCCCCAGCGGTTGAGCTGGCTCGCGAGGATGCGGCGGTTGGTTTCGTTGTCGTCGACCACGAGCGCGTGGCGGCCGGAGATTTCGACGTGGATGTTGCCGCTGCTCGGATGGGTGGCTTGACCTTCGGGCGGTGGGGAGGGCGGCGCTTGAATGTAGAACCGGAAGCAGGAGCCCTGGGGTGAGGTCTCAGCGAGGCTGATTTCGCCATCGAGGAGCTGGACGAGGCGGCGGCTGATGGCGAGACCGAGGCCGGTGCCGCCGTAGCGGCGGGTTGTGGAAGAGTCGACCTGGCTGAACGGTTTGAACAGACGATCGATGCGATCGGCGGGGATGCCGGGACCGGTGTCGCGCACGGAGAAGACGATGCGGGCGGTGTTGCGGTCGTGGTTGGCGGTCTCGGTGGTGACGCGAACCTCCACTTCGCCCTGGGCGGTGAACTTGATGGCGTTGCCCACGAGGTTGACGAGCACCTGGCGGAGGCGGCTGCCGTCGGTGACGATCCAGTCGGGCACGCCGTCGTCGATCCAGTGGAGCAGCTCGATTTTTTTCTCGCTGGCCTTGCTCCAGAGGAGATCGAGGACCTCTTCGACGCAGCGGCGAACGGGGACGGGGTGACAATCGAGCTCCATGTGGCCCGACTCGATTTTGGAGAAATCGAGGATGTCGTTGATGAGGGTGACGAGCGATTCGCCGCTGGAGCGGATGGTGAGGAGCCAGTCGCGTTGTTCGGCCGTGAGCGAGGTGTCGAGCAGGAGGTTGGTGAAACCGATGACGCCATTCATCGGCGTGCGAATCTCGTGGCTCATCACGGCGAGGAATTCGCTTTTGGCGCGATCGGCGGCCTCGGCTTCGTCCTTGGCGAGGCGAAGTTCGGATTCGATTTCTTTTTGATGGGTGATGTCGATGTGCGTGCCGAGCATCCGGCGCGCGTTGCCCTTGGCGTCGAGCTGGGCTTTGCCGCGGGAAAGGATCCAGCGCCACGACCCGTCCTTGTGCTGCATCCGGTATTCGCAGCGGTAGTGCTCGACGTCGCCGGCGAGATGGGCGCGGAGGGCGTTTTGGGTGCGATCGGTGTCGTCGGGGTGGATGCGGGTGAGCCAGGAGTCGCGCTGGTTTGGCATCTCGTCGTCGGTGTAGCCCAGGATGCTTTTCCAACGCGGTGAGAGCCAGACGGTGTCGGTCTCGATTTGCCAATCCCAGACACCCTCGTCGCTGCCGGCGACGGCGAGTTGCCAGCGTTCTTCGCTTTCGCGCAAGGCGCGTTCGGCGCGCAAGTGCGCGGTGGCTTCGCGGTCCATGCCGAGGACGAGCTCGCGTCCACCGACTTCGATCAAACTCGTGAAGTATTCGATGTCGATGATGGTGCCGTCCTTGCGGCGGTGGCGACTGTAGCCCTCGCGCCGCGGATTGGCGCGGTAATCGTTGATCCAATCGCCGGGCGGCATGTTATGGGCCCACGGCGTGGCCTCGATGAAGTCGACGCTTTGGCCGATGAGCTCTTCGCGAGTGTAGCCGTGGACCTCGCACGCGGTGGGGTTGCAATCGACGATGCGGATGGGAACGACGGGATCGAGCGGATCGAAGAGGAAGATGCTGACGGGCGATTTTTCCCAGAGTGCGGTGAGCTGTTGGGTGGCGGCGGCGAGTTCTTGCTGGTGTTCCTCGGCTTGGCGGCGGAGGTGTTGGGCGAGCGCGACGGCTTGGGCGGCTTTCCAGGCGTTATACAGGATGACCGACGCGGCGAAGAGGGTGAACAGGGCGACGATAACGGCCAGGATGGTGTCGCCGGCGAGTCGTGCGGTCAGAGCGGCTCCGATCAAAAGCGTCGCCACAGCGGACCCAACAGACACGGGCGTGAGCGCACGAAAAGACGGACGTGGGGTCACGTCCATCGCTATGGGAAGGCCGATGGAGCTTGGCAAAGGCAATTGTGGGAAGCTCGAAGGCTTTAGGGTAAAAAGTAGTGAAACTGACGGGCGAAATAAACCGGAGGCTCGTTTGACAGGCGGAGGGGGGTGTTTAGCCCTATCGGCACATACCGCCCATGGCTTATCACGAAAATCGCGCCGCTTGGTTCGAGGGCCAAGGGCTTTGGCAACACGTTCCGGCGGCGGACTGGCAGGACTGGGTCTGGCAGTTAAAAAACCGCCTGACCAGCGTCGAGCAACTCGAGCGCTACATGACTCTCACGCCGGAAGAGCGTGCGGGCTGCTACTTCGCGGACAAAAAGCTGTCGCTGGCGATCACGCCGTATTTCTTCAACCTGATCGATCGCGACGATCCGGATTGCCCGATTCGCAAGCAGGTGATTCCGCGCGCGGGGGAGATGCAGCTTTCGTCCGAGGAGATGCTGGATTCGCTGGGCGAGGACGAGCATTCGCCGGTGCCGGGTTTGGTGCACCGTTATCCGGATCGGGTGCTGTTTCTGGTGACGGACCGGTGTGCGTCGTATTGCCGGTATTGCACGCGCAGCCGGTTGGTTTCGAACGCGCAGGATTACAATTTTCACCCGGAGTTCGAGCAAGGGCTGCGTTACATTGAAGCGCATCCGGAAGTGCGTGACGTGCTGCTTTCGGGTGGCGATCCGCTGCTGTTGTCGGACAAGAAACTCGAGCATCTGCTGAGCCGCTTGCGGGCGATCAAGCACGTGGAGTTCATTCGGATCGGTTCGCGGATACCGGTGTTTCTGCCGCAGCGGATCACGCCGGAGTTGTGCGAGCTGTTGAAGCGTTATGGTCCGATTTGGATGAGCATTCATGTGAATCATCCGAAGGAGGCGACGGCGGAGCTGCGCGACGCGTGCGAGCGGCTGGCGTTTGCGGGGGTGCCGCTGGGGAATCAGAGCGTGCTGCTGCGCGGGGTGAATGACGACCCGGAGGTGATGAAGGCGTTGGTGCATCGACTCCTGCGGATGCGCGTGCGGCCGTATTACCTTTATCAGATGGATCTGATTACGGGCGGGGCGCACTTCAAAGCGGACGTGCGTAAAGGAATCGAGATCATCGAGGCTTTGCGCGGGCACACGACGGGGTATGCCGTGCCGCAATACGTGATCGATGCTCCCGGCGGCGGGGGCAAAGTGCCGATCAATCCGGAATATCTGGAAAAGATCACCGACGACGAAGTGGTTTTCCGGAATTACGAAGGGAAAGTTTTCAGCTATCCGCTGAAGAGCACACCGGTCGTCCCGTCGGATGTGAGCTCGACGGAAGGCGCCGAACTGGAAGCGCCTGCGGCGCCGGAAGTTGCGCCGGGGTCGCTTGGCAAGCGCGGGTTCTAGTGGATTGCCCGTTGTTCGCGGGCGCGGGGTGGAAGACCCTGCGCGCCAAGCGGGTAGGGCTTTGGGTGGGAAGGGGTTTTGAGGCGCGGCGGCGTTGCGCCAACTTTCTTCGATCTTTTTTTGAGCGTTATGACGCCGAGCCCGTCTATCTCCGTGTAGTCAGCATCGTCCGCACGGACGGTGATGTTTGTAGTTCTTACGGTTTGCTTGGTGTTAGGTCACTTGAGCCGCCCCGCGAGGGGCGGCTCTCGTATTTAAGCGGGTCGGGTGCTGGGGGATCCGTATTGTCCGAATCTGGCTTTTGAGGCTGGAGTGAAAACGGCCTTGAGGGCGAATCGGCGGAGTGGTGAGGTGCGGGGGTCGCGATGTCGCTGCGGTTAGCGCGTCGGACTCAACCCCACAACTCCCCTATGGAAACAGATGCACTCAGCGCCGGCGTGGTAGTCGGTATGCTCGTCGGCGGTCTTATCGGCCTCGCGATCGCGGTCTTTTATCTTCTCACCCTGCACAAATGTCTCAGCCGGGTATCGCCTCAGAATCGCGCGATGGCACCCGGACTGGTGTGGCTGAGCATCATTCCGTTTGTCGGACTCGTGTGGAATTTCTTCGTGGTGCTGAACATCGCCAAGTCGCTGGTCGCGGAAGGACAGACGCGAGGCATCGATTTCGGAGATGGCGGAAAGACGATCGGGCTCGTGATGGCGATCCTCGTGGCGTGCAGCATCGTTCCGGTGCTGGGCATGGTCGCGAGCATCGGTGGGCTCGTTTGCTGGATCATCTATTGGGTGAAGATCTCCGGCTATTCGAGTCAGCTGGCGAATGCCGCTCCGGCGGCGCCGGTCCTCCCGACGGCTTGAGCAAAGGCGCGACGTTTCGAGGATCTTTTTTTGGTTTCCGAGCCGGCCCGTAAGGCCGGCTCTTTTTTTTCGCCGGCCGCGGATGAGCAGGAGTGAAGACTAGCGGCCGAGGAACCAGACGAGGCCTTGGATCAACGTCGTGCCGCCGGACGAGAGAAATAACGCGCCGACGACGGGATTCTCCCAGAAAGGAACGAAGGCGCCGCGATCGAGTTGGCGGATTTCCTTGAGCAGCTCCTGGGCGCGGGCGGCGCTGTGTTGGGCGGAGGTGGGGGCGATCTGGGCCTCGATTCTCCTCACCTTGGCGGCGAGGCTTTGTTCGGCGCGGTGTTTCGCCTCTTTGGCGGAGTGCTGGAGAATCACGACGCTGGCCAACGCGAGGAGGAAGTTTAGCCCGAAGATGACGAGGAGCGATGTGGGCCATGTCCATGCGTCCCACCAGGTGTTTCGCGCGAGCATCATCAGGACGAACAGGATCGCAGGATAATAAACCAGTCGGCCCACCTTCTCGGTGAGGTCCGCGATCAATTGCAGGTCGATCCACTCGTCGAGATATTCGTCTTCGAGGCGACCCATCTGGCGCGAGAAATGCGCGCGCGTCGCTTCGGGATAGAACGTGGTGCTGGCGCTCAAGCGATCGATGAAACGCCGGCACAACCATGCCGTGGCGATCGTGGCGAAAGCGACCGCGATGAATCCGAAAATCGACATCACCAGGATCGTGAAATCGACCTGGGCGATGATCTCTCCGCGATACGGTCGGAAGGTGAATTCGCCGGAGGCGTCTCTGATCGCACGGAGGAAATGGCGATAACCGATTGTGGCCGCGGCGACACCGATTACCGCGAGCAAGACGGGGGCGGGCCTGGCTTGATCGAACCAGATTTGCTGGGCGCTCACGCGGCTCGGCGGCGCGGGCGCGGTGGTGTCGGGACGCGAGAGCCGGAAGGCGCGCGTCAGTGCGTGAAACGTTTCGCTGAGCCGGAAAACGATCTCGATCAAGAACACGACCGACAGCGCGACGACGACGGCGCGGACGACGGTTGCAGGCCAGGAGCTGATACCACTGGACAGGCTGAACGGTTCTCCCCACGGAAGCTCAAAGGTGTCCCGCCAGATCCAACGCCAGAGCAAGACCGCGAGGACGAAAAACGCCGCGACACTCAGCCACCAAAGAACGGTGCGATACATCCGCAGATGAAACAGGTGCGACGATGCGTTCCGGGCTTCCTCGGCGGCTTCGAGCGCCGGGATGTCGGCCGGATGACTTCGGCGGGAAGCGGATGGAATGAGCTGGGTGGCGCGGAGGAAATCGTCGAGCGTCCGGCGCTCGCTCCATCGGCGCATCGCGCGGCGAGGGCTTGGCAAGAATTGCAGACGCGGCCAGGGGCTTCGCGTTTTGACGCCGCTGGCGGTCGCGAGCCCTGCAGTGATTGCAAGGTCGCCGGAAACGGCGCGATTCAGCCGGTGGAGCAGTTCGTCCTGCAATTCGATCATCCGATGATCGCGTAGCCACAGGAGAGAGCGCTCGGTCGCGCGGAGAGATTTTTTCGCCTCGGAAGCTTCGGGAGCCTGGCCGAGCTCACGTTTGATCCGGTCCAGTTTGAGATCCAGCCGGAAGATTTGCCGGTGCAGGGTGGTGAACGCAGGGAGGTCCAAGAGAGTTTTCGCGCGATCGTCGGTGGCTGCTTTGCGGCGCAGGCTCCGGACCAGCGCGAATGCGCCTTCGGGACCGCCGACGTCTTCTTCGGTGTAGCGGAGCGTTTCGGCGGGATAGGTCCAAAACTGCCACGTGACCCGCCGCAGCGATTTCCACAGCAGCGTGGCAATGATCAACAGGAAAGCTCCTGAGATGGCGGCTCCCCTGAGCCGGGTGGAGCGATGATCTTTTCGATCGCGGTGGATATCGACCTCGGTGGGCGGATGGAGCCCGAACTCGCCGACCGATGGATCGATATTTGGATAACTGAGACGCCGGTTTTCCGTGACGCTCAGATCGATGGCGTGGTGGTTTCCGATTTCGAATCGCCGCGGCGGGATCGTCTCGACGTTTTGAAGGGCGCGATGGCCGAGGGCAGCGAGCGTTGCGGCGAATTGAGCCGTTTGCGTGCTGTCGCGAAACGGAGCGACGTCGCCTTGCAAAGCAGAGTGAAGCGAAAGGCCGTAGGAACTGACGACGATCAGATTGCGCGCCCAATCGCGTTCGCGGGGACTCAAGACCCTGACGTCGAGATCGGTGGTGAAGAAAAGTGCGCTGGAGAACCGCTGGCGGAGCGCCTGCAGGATGAGGAGCGTATCATAAACATCACTACCGACGATGCCGATGGCCGCGATCCTGGCGTCCTGTTCGCGTTGCAACGATCGCTGCAGGGCGGCGAGGCGGTCGCCGATGCGCCCGAGGTAATCGAACTGCGCGTGCCCTTCGGCCCGATTGGCGTCGGGTTCCCATTCTTTCGCGCCGCTGGGCCGATTCCCGGAGGCAGGCGAAGTTGCGCTTCGGTCGGCGCCGGCGTTTTCCTTCGCGGACGCTGAGGCGACGGTCTGACCGTCGAGACCTCGCAAATAGACAAACGAGTGAAAGTTGTCGGGGGTCCGAGGAGGGCCCGGGCTGCGCGAAGTGAATGACTCGACGTATTTGGCGCGGGTGAGACGGGGCTCGTTTTCCTTCGCCGCATTTTTCCGGATCGCGAGCTCGGCGCCGTAGGTGAGCGACAGCATGCGCGCGAAAAAGCTGTCCCACTCCGAAATCAGCACGATGTGGTTTTTTCCTTGGACCACGCCGGCTTTGCGAAGCTCGAGCTCGTCGAACAGCTCGTGCGCCAGTTGGGCGTCGGTGGCGCAGAAGTTGCGCACCGATTTGAATCCGGCGTGAGCCTTCAGCTTTTCGATGACGGCCGAACGCGGAGGTTTGTAGGGATTGATCTCCGTTCCGATCAGCACCTCGTCCATCGCGCTCGGCGTGGCGCAATAGAGGTCGACGTGCTCGAGGACGCTGCGCGTGAAAGGGTGGAGATTGGACGTGTCGTCCGGCGGAGGCTTCTGCTCGTCGTGTTCCCACTTCGGCAGCATGGCGCGAAGCATCGAAGAGCGGCGGGGGCCGATGACGGCGAACGCGCGATTGGGGACGACCTCGTTCGATCCGGGCGCGAACACAAATGGCCTGACGAGCAACGCGAGTCGCAGCAGCGGGGCGTCGTCGAAGAACGTGTCGTCGAGCCAGAGGACGAGGACGTGCGAGTGACGTTCGACCGAAGGATCCGCCGTCGAGAAGACTTTCCGGCGATACCATTCGAAGCGCACGTCCATCGACAGCGGAGGCTTGCCGGCGTTGGAACCGAAGGGATGCGCCGGCGCGCGGCCCGGGTCGTTCCAGAGACGTGAAATCGATGTCTGGTTTTTAAGATCGCGTTGCTGCGCCCGGAGGGCCTGCTGGTTCGGCCATGGCAGACGGAGCACGCCGATGCGCTCGGCGTCTTCCGGCACGTAGCCGGAACGTCCCAACGCGGAGACGATGGCGTAGCGACTGCGAATGCGAACCTCGCGATCTTCGCTGTAATTCCCGCCCGGGACCATGACGGGCATCACGAGAAGGCCCTTCGGCGGCGGGGTCTTTTCCGGCGGCGACTCGCGGGCCTTCACCTGCTCGCACAACGATGCGAGATCGGGGGGCGACGCGGAGAAGTCGAGATGGGGTGCGGGCGGGGAAACGCAGGCGTGAGCAGGCCTGGTTGCAAACGATAGGATATTTGAGCGTGTATCCGCTATCCGGAGACACCACAGCTGCGGCATCGAAGAAAGTTCGATGATGCCCGTGAGCCGCGACGTGACGGAACGTAAATTTACGTAGTCTTCCGGATGGAGATTCGGTGAGGCGGAGCGGACATGTTCGCGGATGAGCGACCGGTCGATCGATTTTACCTGGGGCGAGACCGTGCGACGGATCGCGAATGAGTTCGATGAGCGGTTGGGATCGCCGGCGTCGGAGATCGTGACCTTCGAGTCGGTGCAACGCGCGATCGCCGTGGGGATCGTGATGCCGGGATCGTATGCGCGATTGCCGGTGTCGCTGCTGGTGGGAGCGAAGCCGAAGGGCGGGTCTGCGCGGACCCGGCGGGAAAAGGCGCAGCGGATTCAGGCGAGACGGGAAACGGGCGCGTGGCGCGAACTCGCGCGCGTTCACCGCGTGATCGTGCTGGGCGCGGTTCGCTGCGTGAACCGCGTTTACCTGTTACACGGAGTGGGAAACAAACTTTACGCGGTGCATGGCGTCGGGGCGGAGGACGTGCAGGACGAGCTGCGGGCGGACATGGATGCGATCGCGGAGCGTCTGACCGGCGGGGAATGAGCCGAGGATCCGCGCTGCGGCCTTTCGGTGAAGCAGTCGCAAAGCGGCGAACCAAGCGGGAATGGCTGTGTCATCGCAGGAGCGCTCTTCACCCGTGAACACGTCACCCTCATATTCCCAACTGCGTCTTATGTCCGAAGACGATCTCGCGAAGGAACTTGCCGCGCGCGATCACGACGAGGCGACGCGCAGCGCGATCCAAAGCGAACTGATGCGGAGGATGGCGCGGGCGCGATCGCGGCCGAACTGGGTGCAATGGTTGACGTTGGGATTCGCGATTCTCGCCGCGATTCTGGCGGGCGTGGCGGCGATTCCGGCGATCGAAGGCGTGGGCGAGAGCCGGTGGTTCGATTTCTAGGCCGCACGCCCGGGCGGCGAAGTGGCGTGTATCAGGGGAAGTTGGACGCTTCTTTCGGACGTTTGCGGCGAAGGAGGGATCGACGCGCGGTGCGGGCTCCGCGTAGCTGACGGGGCCGCTTTCAGCTCACGTTCGAGAACGCGGAAACGCTGCGAAGCGTTTCGGCGGGTTCGGCTTTGTCGTCCCCTGGGTCCGAAGTCCTGCGCGTCGAGCGTGCAGAAGATCGGGCCTGCAAATCCCGAACACATGAACATGCATTCTTTTCCTTTCGAGGCCGCGCGTGGTATCCACGCTGTTGTTACGCTGGTGCCCGGTTTTCTTTCCTCGTGGCGAGCCGCCCGGTGGCCGGGGCTTGGAATCGCTTGTTGCGCGCTGGCGGTGGGAACGGCCACGGGCGCGGAGTTCGCGCCGCGCGTGGTGGTGGACGGACTGCATAATCCACGCGGGATGACGTTTGGCGCGGATGGCGCGTTGTATATCGCGGAGGCCGGCCAGGTGGGCGTGCCGGGGGCGGACACTCCTTTCATCACCGTGCGCGGGGCGCCGTTGTATTATGGCGAGACGGGCGCGATCACGCGGTGGGAGCCGGGTTCTCGCAGCGAGGTGCTTTCCGGGCTGCCGATGCTTTATAATGTTGGCAGCGGCGAAATCACGGGGGTGCACGACGTCGGTTTCGATGCGAGCGGAAATCTTTATTACACGCTCGGCCTGGGGGCGGATCCGGCGCAACGCGTCGGTGCGGAGTTGAGCGGACTGGGTCATTTGATGCGTCTCCCGGCGGGCGGAACGACGCCGGAGCACGTCGCGGATGTGGCTGCTTACGAAGGAGCGAACAATCCCGCGGGCGGGCCGATCGATTCGAATCCGTTCAAATTGAGCGTGCATGCGGGCGGCGTGCTCGTGGCGGATGCCGGGGCGAACGCGATTTTGAATGTGGGCTTCGACGGCACGATCGACGTCGTGAGCACGCTGTTGAATCTGCCGCCGGGCATTGATGCGGTGCCGACCTCGCTCGCGCTCAGCGACGTCGGAGACGTTTTTGTGAGCCAGTTGACGGGGTTTCCGTTTCCCGTGGGAGGCGCGGGGGTGTTTCGCGTCGACGACGCGGGGCTTTCGCTCGTCGGCGATGGCTTCACCAATGTGATCGATCTGGCGTATGGGGCGGACGGCTGGCTTTACGTGCTCGAGTTTGCGCACAATGGGATGCTCTCGGGCGATTCGACGGGAGGATTGTGGCGGCTGAATCCGGACACGGGTTTCAAGGAACTGCTGATGACGGATGGTCTGGTCGCGCCGACGGCGCTCGCGTTCGATGACGACGGGATTCTCTACGTGGCGAATCGCGGGGTGATTCCGGGCCAGGGTGAAGTGTTGCGCTTTCAACCGGTGCCGGAGCCGGCGGTGACGGGAGCGATCGCGGCGCTTGGGTTGATCGCGTTTGTGTGGTGGCAGCGGCGCTCGCGCGGTATTCAGGCGAGCGAGAAAGCGGCCGGATAATCCGCTCCGGCGGAACGGGTCGACTCGATCACGCGGCGGATGTTTTTCGATCTGCCGTGTGATGGAGTCTTTGCGGATTGTGCGAGCGGCGGAAACGCGATTGATGGTGCCCGGTGGGTGTTGAAGGCCGGACAATCGGAGAAGCGATACGCGCGTTTATCGGCGCGGAGTTGCGCGATCTCGTCACGATTCAAAGAAGCGACCGGCCCTGGCAGATGCCGTTCGCGGCGGCGGCGAGCAATGCGTTGCCGTTGTTGGCCGGCGCGTATTTCGGCGAACTCGCGGACGGCGTGGTGGCGTCGCTCGGAGGCCTGGCGTTTCTTTATCTTCCTCTTCCTGCGGCGGGCGTGGGGCGGAGGGTGGGCGTCGTCGCGGCGTGTGCGCTGGGGCTGACGGTGTGTTATGCGTTGGGATTGATGAGCCAGCAGGCGCCACTGATGCAGGGCGGGTTGTTGGCGGGAATTGCGTTTGTGACGACGCTGTTGAGGCGATGGGGCGCGCTCGGGCCGCCGGCGAGTTTGTTCTTCGTGATGGTGGCGGCGATTGGGGCTTACACGCCGGTGACGGGGATTGAAGCGGAACGCTTCGTGCAGTTGGTCGGGCTGGGTGGAGGGTGGGCGTGCGTGGTGGCGCTGGGTTATGCCTTGCAGGCGCGAAGGCACGAGGAAAGCCGCCCTGGTGCGGCGGGCGCGCGGGCGAGAAATCCGTGGGTGATGTTCGATGCGGCCGTCATTGGAACGTGTGTGGGCCTTTCGCTGATGGCGGCGCAGGCGTGGGAGGTGGAGCGGCCTTACTGGGTGCCGGTCGCGTGCGTGGCGGTTTTGCAGGGAGCGACGTTGCGCGCGGTGTGGTCGCGGCAGGTTCATCGTGTGATCGGCACAAGTATCGGACTTTTGGTGACGTGGGGATTGCTGTTGCTGCCGCTGGACAAGTGGTCGGTGGCGACGCTGATCCTGGTGCTCGTGTTTGTCGTCGAGGTGGCGGTGGTGAGGCACTATGCGTTTGCGGCGATCTTCATCACGCCGATGGCGATTTTGTTGGCGGAGGCGGCGACGTGGGGGCAGCCGGCGGACGGGACCGCGCTGATGTGGGCGCGGTTTTTGGATACGTGTCTCGGTGCGTTTGTCGGCTTCCTGGGAGGCGTCGCGTTGCACTGGAGCAGTCTTCATGAAACGGCGACGAAGCTGCTGACGCGACCGGCGGGGAAGTCGCGCGGCTGAAGGGGCGCGGGAGGTCGGCGATTTATCGTGGAAGAAGGGAACTCCTTCCTGTCTGCTCTGCGCGAATGGCTTCTCCCGATCCGCTTCATGGCATCACACTCGAGAAACTCCTGAATGAACTCGTGGCTCAGTTTGGCTGGGAGGAGCTCGCGCGGCGGGTGCCGATTCGGTGTTTTCAGTTCGATCCGAGTATCAAATCGAGCCTGACGTTTTTGCGGAAAACGCCGTGGGCACGCGCGAAAGTTGAAGACATTTATGTGCGCTGGAAGATCACGGGGACCTGAGCGCGCGTGAGCGAATGGGCGGCTGGTCGCTGGAATCCAGGTTAGAGCGTTTTCAGAAAAACGATAGGCCTTCAGGTGAACCACAGAGGCACAGAGGCACAGAGAGATCCCGTGGCCTTCCTCTGTGTGCTCGGTGCCTTCGTGGTTCAAATCGGATTTCCCGATTCGGCCAACGGCTATGACATTATTTAATATGCTATAGCGCAGCCAGCCGGTCGCGATGTCGTGCTCGTTGTCCTCGCTCCAGGAATGCGTTTCGAAGATGAGCGTGAGCACGGGAGTGGGAGGGCTTGGGGCGGGGAATGATGAAGGAGAAGCGCGCGGCGTTGTCGGCTTTGAACCGGCGGGCTGGATCAATCATTTCGATTCGCGGCTGGCCGCGGGGCGGAACGTGCGCAGCGTGGGGCACGTTTGTTGTTTCGATGAAAATCAAATCTGCCGAATTCAAGAAGAGTGCGCCCGACCTGAGCCTGTGTCCGAATTGGAACTGGCCGGAATTTGCGTTCATTGGCCGATCGAATGTCGGGAAATCGAGCCTGATCAACGTGCTCGCGAGCCGGCGCGATTTGGCGAAGGTGTCGGCGACGCCGGGCAAGACGCGTTTGATGAATTTCTTTCTGATCGATGGGCGGTGGGTGCTCGTCGATCTGCCGGGCTACGGCTATGCGAAAGTGGGGCAGCAGCAGCGGGCGGAGTTCAACGAGGCGGTGGCCGATTATCTGTCGAAGCGGCCGAATCTGCGGCAGGTGTTTGTGTTGATCGATTCGCGGCTGCCGCCGCAGGCGATCGATTTGGATTTTGTGCAGTGGTTGGAAAGTTGCGAGGTGCCGTATGCGCTCGTGTTCACGAAGACGGACAAGCAGTCGGTTTCGCAAACGCACGAGAAAGTGGATGCCTTCAAGCGCGCAATCTCGGCGTGGCGCGCGGAGTTGCCGCCGATCTTCCTGAGTTCGTCGAAGAATGGCACAGGTCGTGGAGACATCCTGGCGGCGATCGGCTCGCTGTTGCGGGCGTGATTTAGCGGCGGAAAAGCGAGAACAGGCAGACAAGTCCTCCGACGAGCGCCCAGCTGACGGTGACCGCCCAGAAGACGAGGGCGAGCGTGGTGAGCTGCGGGCTGTGATCGCTGGCGAGGCCGAAGAGGGCGAGGATGGCGATCAGCGTCGTTTCGCGCACGCCGTGTCCGCCGATGCTGATCGGCAACGCAGCGGCGGCATATGCGGCGGCGGCGGCGCTCGCGATGGCGACGAGGCTGAGGGAAAGTCCCACGGCGCGGGCGAGCAGCCAGAGGGCGGTGAAGTCGAGCAGCCAGATGGAGACGCTGACGCCGATGGGAAGAAGGAGCGTGGCGAGTGGAAATTGGAAGGCTTGCGAGATGCGGCGCAGCGCGGCGGCGCGATTGGCGCCGAGAAAACGATGGGTGATTTTTTCCCAGCCATGACCGCGCGCGGCGCACCACCAAATGACCAACACGGCTACGAAGGCGCCGACGGTGCCGAGCCAAAGGGAGCGAAGCGGCGGACTTCCGTTGTGGGTGAGGAGATGGAAGCTGAGTCCGAGCGCAGCGAGTGCGAGCAGAGTCGCGAAGCCGAGCAGGCGATCGACGACGAGGCTGGCGGCGTTGCCGGCCTTGCGGTCGGGTGCGACGCGCCAGAGCCAGGCGAAGCGAACGGCGTCACCGGCGATGCCGCCCGGTAGAAAAGAGTTGTAGAAAAGACCGATCCAGAACGCGCGATGAACGGCGAGCGCGGGAGGCTGGATGTCCTGTGCGCGGAGCAGGCGTTGCCAGCGCCAGGCTTGGAGCGGGTAAGTGAGGCCGGAGACGAAGGCCGCGCTGGCGATCGCGAGCGGATCGAGTTGGGCGAGGGCGGCGAAGTCGCTCCACGTGACATTGTGCGCCAACCACAACAAGGCGGCGAGGGAGAGGCCGTAACGCAGGACGTTCGCGACAAATTGGGACGACGGGCGACGAACCACGGCGCGTTGATGTCAAAGTGCGGGTTGTCCGCAACGTGGAATCCCTCGACGCCAGTTTTGCATCGCCAAGTCCCGACGGGTGGCAACAAGGGCATCGCGCGAATGCACCCGGACGAATATCGCAAGCTGGCCGAGACGGAGGATCGGATGTGGTATTCGCGCGCGTTGAACCGGCGCGGCCTGTATTGGCTGGACCGGCTGTCGACGCCGGGGATGAGGCGCGTGCTCGATGCGGGCTGCGGAACGGGAGGATTCACGCGCTATGTGCAGGCGGCGGGCCGGCCGTGGGAGATCACGGGCCTGGATTTCTCGGAGCGGGCCTGTGCGTTGGCGAGAGAGCGGACGACGGCGCGGATTGTTCAAGGGTCGATTTTGGAGCTGCCCTTTGCCGATGCTGAGTTCGATGCGATCGCGGCGCTGGATGTGATTTGTCAGGTGGAGGACGGCGGCAAGGCGGTGAGCGAAGTGGTGCGATGTGTGCGGCCGGGCGGAGCGGTGTTGATCAATGTGCCGGCGTATCGATGGCTCTGGTCGTATCACGATGACCAATGCGAGACGAAGCATCGCTATACGTGCGGCGAGTTGCGGGCGCGGTGCATCGCGGCGGGATTGCGCGTGGAGTTCGCGACCTATGTGAATTTCGCGACGCTGCCCTTGTTGATCGGGCGGAGGAAAATCTTCCGGCCGAGAAATCCGACGAGTGACGTGCGATTGTATCCGGCGCCGGTCGAGGCGGTGCTGCGTGGAGTGACCTGGGTCGAGCATGCCTGGACGAGGCGTGGTTGGCGGTTGCCCGCGGGGAGCTCGGTGTTTGTGGCGGCGCGAAAGGCGGGTTGAGGAAAGGGCGAGGCGGACGACGGCGGAGGTTATTCACCGAGTCGACTAACGAGTGGCGCAGCGTCGGTTGACTCGCGAGCGAACCGCCGCGTGGTTGTGGGAATGGATGTTTCGTTCCTTCGGATTGGGGCGACGATTTTGGCCGCCGCTGGGTTCATGGGTGTTTTGGCGAATGCGGCGGAGAAGGAGGTGCGCGAGGGATGGTTTGTGTTCGCTCCCACCAATACGGCCGAAGCGGGGTCGATCGGCATGGCGGACTGGCTGGATGCGCCGGCCGGGCGGCATGGATTCGCGACGATGCGGGGCGATCGGATTGTGTTCGAGGACGGAACGCCGGCGATCTTTTGGGGCACCAACAATAACAATCAATACGTGGCGCCCTCGCGCGACGAAGCCGATCGACGCGCGGCGTGGTGTGGGAAGTTCGGCATCAATGCCGTGCGGTTTCACAAGTTTCTTTGGCCGGGCGAAGGGATTGGTTCGCGGGAGCGTTCGACGGAGTTCGTGCCGGAGTTGCTCGAGCGGATGGACTATTACGTTTCGGCGCTGCAACGCGCGGGCGTTTATCAAGCGTGGTCGCATATTTTCGGGCATCGCCCGCAACCGGGTGATCGCGACCGGCTGCTCGCTTACGAGGAGGTGTTAAGTGGTGGTGGTCCGCCCTTTCTGGCGCGATCGACGTATGGGATCGTGAACCTCTTCGAGGACCTGCAGGCGTTGAACATCGAGGTGACGGTCAACCTGCTCGAGCACGTGAATCCGCATACGGGGCGGCGTTATGCCGACGATCCCGGGCTCGTGTTGATCGAGCTGCAGAACGAGGATAACGCCTGGTGGACGGCGGGCGAGCAGCTCAGGACGATGCCGACGTATCGCGCGAAACTCGCCGAGCAGTTCAGCGCGTGGTTGAAAAACAAATACGGCTCGCACGAGGCGTTGGTGGCGGCGTGGGGCGAACGGGGAATCGATTTGTGGCCGGAGTGGCAGACGGGCGAGCATCTCGATCGCGGAAACATTTTTCCGGTGCCGGATCGGCGCTATTATCAGCCCGACGTGGTGGCGAAGTCGCCGTCACGCCAGCGACTGCTGGATGCGGCGCGGTTTTTGCACGAGTGCCAGGATGCGTTTTATCAGAAGTTCGTCGCGGCGATTCGCGCGACGGGTTATCGGGGATTGATTGCCGGCAGTTGTTGGAAGGCGGGCGACGGGCTGCCGCATTATTATAATCTCCTCGCGGATGCGCGCGCGGGCGTGATCGATCGACACAACTATTTTGGAGGAGCGGGGCACAAGTTGATGGATGGGATGCGCGTCGGAAACATGCGCAGCATGCTCGCGCGGCCGGATCTCGGATTGCTGGGGGTTGGGCTTACGCAGGTGCATGGACGGCCGTTTTCGTTTTCGGAATGGACGAGCATGTCGCCGAATCCGTGGATCGCGGAAGGCCCGCCCGTGATCGCTTTTTATGGGATGGGGCTGCAGGGCTGGGACATGTCGTTTCACTTTGCGGCGAACATCGCGGGTTTCAGCGATGCGCTCGAGGCGCCGAATGTGTATAACACGAACAGCCCGACGCAGGTGGGATCGTTTCCGATCCTGGCGCGCGCGCTTTATCGCGGGGACGTGCGGGCGGGCGAGCCGGTGCTGCCGCGGCGGCGGGTGAGCCTCGAAAATCTCGAGCGCGGCGAAATCGGTTTCGAGGAGCGGACGTTCACGCAAGGCGACGCGAATCGCCTCGATGGGACGATGCCCGTGGACGCGTTGTCGATCGGCCGGGTTGAGTTGGAGTTCACGGAAGAGTTCGTGGCGGAGAAAATGGATCCGCCGAATCTCGAACGCTGGCGCACGGGCAGCCGGATAGGATCGAACACGGGTGAGCTCATACGAGACCTCGCGAACGGCGGTAGTTTTTCCGTGAATACTGCGGCGACGAAGGGCGTGGTGGGATTTGCGTCCGGAAAAACGCATGAGCTCGGCGAAGTCGGGTTGGAGGTCGAATCGGAGTTTGCCGTCGCCTTGCTGACGAGCCGGGAGCGCGATCGCGATCTGGCGAATTGCCGCTCGGCGCTGATGGTGGTGTTGGCCCGGGCGGAAAACACGGGGCAGCGTTTCAATGCGGATCAAACGGTGTTGGAAAAAGTGGGAGGTCCGCCGCTGTTGCTCGAAGGCGTGAGGCTCACGCTGCAGTGGCCGCGTTTGCAGGGAGCGACGCTTCACGTGCTCGATCATGATGGGTTGCGCACGGGGCGGACGTTGACGGTCGACGGTGCGCGAGCCGAGATCGATAGCGGTCGCGATCGGACGATCTACTATGAGATCGCGTGGGAGTGATGCTGGAAGACGGGAGGCGCGACGTGCGGCGGGTTAGGCGGTGCGTTGGGTGATCCAGGCGCGAATGAGGATCGATTGATAGAAAAGCACGGGTGGCTCGAAGCCGGCGCACGCGATGAGCGCTTCGAGTTCGGGAACGGGGAGAAAGCCGACGTCGCGCTGCCAGGCTTGGCGCATGTGCTCGTGTTGTTCGGGCGGAATGCCGGCGATTTCCATGAGGCGGAACCAGATGGTTTCGAGTTTCGAGTGGTGGGGATCGCGGCGGTCGCCGCTCAAGTCGGCACTTACTAACCGGGCTTGTGGATGGAGGCGTTGGGCGATTTGGCGGAAGAAGGCGCGGCGGGCGTCGGGAGCGACGAGGAATTGGGAAACGAGCAGGCAGGTGGCGGCGTGGAACGGTTCGGAGAAAGGAAGGGTGTCGAGATAGCCCGGGTGAAACGTGCAGCGGTGGGCGAAGCCGTGGTCGGCGGCGCGCTTTTCGGCGATCGCCATCATCGGAGCGGAAGGTTCGACGACGGTGAAACGCCACTGCGGAAAATGCGGAGCGAGCGCGAGCAGCTCCTGGCCGGTGCCGGCGCCGACGGAAAGAAGGTGAGCGTCGGCGGGCAGATCGGCCAGAACGGCGCGCACCTGCAGGAACAGCGAGTCGCGCATCGCACTGATTTTGGCGAAGCGGTCGTCGTAACTCGCTGCGCTTTTCTCGTCGAAGCCTACTGGCGGGTGGGCTGAAGCCATGGCCGAAAGAAGCGGTGTGGGCAGCGAAGACAAGTCGGGCGGAAGCGATGCCGAGGGGGCGATTGCGCAGCAAGGTGCCACTGCGCTACCCGGCGCGTAGCGACTCGGTCGGATTCACGTTGGCGGCGCGACGCGCGGGCAGGGTGCACGCATGCGCTTTCGACTACCCTGCATCCGGCCGCGAAGTTGCGGATAGAAGACCGAGGGAAAAACGCGGGCCGGTTGATTCGCGCGCGGGAAGGCGGCGCGAAGAAAAATCACTCGACGGATGCAGCCGCCGGCGCCTCGGAGGATGAACCGCGAAGGACGCTGATCACCGACGCTTGAACCATGCGAGTGCCATCTTTCGGGTGAATTGCGAGCGCACCGATGATGCCCGCGGACAGATCGAGCGGCGGCTTGGGCTGCGTGACGACGAGCACGCCTTGGACAACCGCCTTTTTGTCGAAGGAAAACAGAAAAGGCGTTTGGAAGCATTCGAGCGTGAGCGGCGGCAAGCCGGCGCGCGCGGGATCCAGCGAGCTGGAGTTCACGCCATCGATGCCCATGTGAAACACCGTGCCGAAAGCCATCTTGGCGAGGCGCCACACGGGTGGTTTATCGAAGGCGATTTCCACTATTTTCCGGAGATCCGCCTGGTCCTCCAAGCACTCGTAGAGCGATTGGAGGGCAACCCAACCACCGACCCAGGTGCGCTCGATTTCCGGCGTCATGCCCATTCGCTCGGCGCGAGGCTTGGCCCAATCGATCGTCTCGGGAGGAAGAGGCTTGTGCAGCGTGAAAATGTGATCGGCGTTGAAAGTAGGATCGTCGCGTTTGATCTCATCGATCCGGCGATGGATGAAACGCTGCGCGCGCACCGTGTCGTCGAGCCCCATCTGGAGGATGGTTTTGGGGAGATACACGCGGGTGCGTCGGATCTTTGGAGCGGAAGCAGGCCTCGTGGCGCTCGGGTTTTGCGGGTGGGCCGCCACCGGACCGGCGATCCAGAGGTCAATGGCATCGGCTTCGGACTCGAAGACGACCGACGAACCCCAGGGCAGGTAGCGCGTGGATTTCTTCGGACGGTGCGCCTCGCGTTCCTTGGCGGTGGCAACGCCGCGTTCGAGAACGACGAGCCACTGCTTCCGTTCGCCTGCTTCGGCGGTTGCGATCCAGATCGCGATCGCGTCTGAGCGGCTGGCTACGTCGCTGACGCCATCTGTATGAAAGACGCGGATGTTCTCGCGCGCGGCCGCTGCGGCAAGTTCGGGAGCCAACGTTGCGTTCGCGAGCGGCGTGGTCCGGTTTTCAGGTTCGTTGCTCCAGAGAAGGCCGGGAAGTGCGAGTGCGAACGACGCTCCGAGGAGCTTTTCCCGAAGCGGCGAACACTTCATCGCGGAAAAGGAATCACAGTCGCGATTTCGGCAAGAAAGGCGGCGACGCGTGCGTTGTCCGATTCGCGATCGGAGCTGTGTCGTTTCTCGCTCGATGCTATGCCCGGCGTCGCCAGTATCCGTTTTCTCATGACTGCTTCCGGTTTCAATTTCCTCGTTTGGACTCGCTCCCGCTTGCGCCACGCGGGTGTCGGAATCGTTTTGGTGATGGCGGTGCTTTGCACCGGTCCGTCGCTGGCGATGGCGGCGGAGGGGAAGGAGGCGGATGCGCTCGACCGTTACGTGCAACGGCTGCGCGCGGATGCCGCCGGCCCGCGCAAGGAGACCGGTTTCATGTCGCCGGGCTCGGATTTCCTTTATGGGCAGGACTACTTCGAGTCCGGCAACTTCTCTTCTGCGGCGGGCTATTTCCGCCGTGTGGTGCAAGCGGACGAGCGGAATGCGTTCGCTCACTACCAGCTCGGAATCTGCTTTGCGCGGTCGGACGACGCCGAGACCCGTGAACTCGCGCCGCAACATCTCGATGCCGCCGTGCGATTGGAGCCGGCGTTGAGACAGCGTTTGGCGCGCGATCTCCCGTCGGCCGAGCCGGATCCGGCACCGGCGCCGGCTGCGAACGATGCGACGCCTCCGCCGGGAGCACCGACGAACGCAACCGGAACATTGGCCGCCTACATCAAGCGACTCCGGCAATCGCGCGCGGCGGGCGGACCGGAGACGGCGATGAACGCGCCGGGGCAATCGGCGCTGTATGGGATCGAGTATTATGAGCGCAACGAGTTCGACAGTGCGGTGAGCCATTTCCGGTTGGCGCTTGCCCGTGACGCGGCGAATCCGTTCGTGAATTATCTCTTGGCCGTTTCGCTCGCGGCGATGGGGGACGAAGCCGCGGCGGCACCGCACCGGGCTCGCGCGGTCGCAGGGAATCCGGCGGTGGCGGCGAACTATGCGACGGACGTTGCGGCGGCGAAAGCGAAGTGGGCGGAGATTGTCGCCGCGAAGCAGCCGAAAACGAGCGCGCCGACCGAGGAACCGCCGGCGGGCGGGACGTTGATTTACGGGGATTACGTTTGCTCGCAAACGGTGTGGAACGGCCCCGGTGCGAACCCGCAGTTTCGCTCGGAATACAAGGGCTATTTCGAACTCAAGGCGAATGGGACGTATCGTTGGTTGGATGATGGAGTCACGGGCCGCTATCGTTACGATGCGCGCACGGGCCGCATCGAATGGTTGTCGGGCCATTTCGCGGCGACGGCGCCGCTCACGCTTTTTCGCCGCTCGGGAGCGAATGGCGTGATCTCGATCGAGTTCGGCGAAACCAATCGGTGGAACGCAATCTGCGAGAAAAAGTAGTGGGTGCGTGAGGTTCTGCTGCGGCCGTTTCGCCGTGGCGTGGTGACGCAATCTTTGGGGCGGAACCGCCAGATTTTGGCTGGTTTTCGGTGGCGCGGGTGTGCAGCGTCTCGGCCGCCCCTTCGTCGCGCCTTTCAGGCCGGCGGTTTAATCCCCCTTCGCGCTCTCCGCCTGCACACGGAATCGATCCGCTCGTTTTCGCGAGCGTTCTTGTTTCGGCCGTTGCGTGGACGGTGAACGCATTCCGTTCCCCCGCTTCTTCATCGCCATGCAGACTTTGGATGTCGTTATCGGTCTCGTTATTTTCTTTCTCTTCTTGAGCCTCGTTGCTTCGGCGCTCGTCGAGATGATTGCGGGGGTGGTGCGGAAGAGAGGGAAGTTGTTGCGTGAGGCGGTGGACGCCGCGACGAACGGCGGGGACGATTTCAACAACGCGTTGTATCTTCATCCGCTGATCTACGGTTTGTTCGAGTCGGAAAAAGTCGGGATGAAGGAGAGGAAGTCGCTGCCCTCGTATATTCCGTCGGAGGTTTTTGCGCAGGCTTATGTGGAGACGGTGATCGGGATGCCGATCGCGGAAGTCGGCGATCTCGGGATGGTGTTCTCGTCGGAATCGAGGATTTGGCCGGACAAGCGAGAGATGCCGGATCGGACGGAAGGAGAGAAAGCGGCGGTTGCGACGCTTACGTTTGGGGAGCCGATCAGGATTCGGAAACGCGATCTCGACGATGCGTATCGTGCGTTGCGGCCTCACGTCGTGGCGGCGGGCGGGGATCGGAAGGAGACGCTCCGGCGAGTGGCGGTGCATTTCGACCGCGTCAACGAGCGCGTGACGGGGCGGTATCGGCGTTGGGTGAGTTATTGGTTGTTTGGCGTTGGGGTGGTGCTCGCGGCGGCGACGAATGGCGACGCGACGCGCATTGCAAACCGGCTGGTGAACAATGCCGATCTTCGCGAGGCACTGGTGCAGTCCGCGGAGCTCAATCTGGAAACGGAGAATCAAACGCGTGAAGCCACGCTGGATCGGATTCGTGTGATCGAGGGAATCACGGGCGGGTGGCAATCGGATCCGCTGCTGGCGGAAGGCGGGTTCACGCTCGGAGCGGCCGCGATCAAGGCCCTGGGTTTCTTCATCACGGCCTTCGCGGTTTCTCTCGGGGCGCCGTTCTGGTTCGATTTGCTCAACAAACTTTTGAAGTTGCGGAAAATCGGTGCGGCGAAAGACGACGAAGCGGCCGAGGCGAAACCGATGCCGCGACCCGCAACCGTGGGCGAACTCGGGAGCAGTTTGAGCGCGCTCAACACGGGCGAGCCGTTGCATGGGCTGCTGCTGCCGCCGGAGACGATCGGACAATTGGGCGTGCTGGCGCGGCATGCCCAGCATTGTTATGCGGCTCCGGCGGAATTCGAAGTTCTGGTGAACAAGTCCGAAGGCGCGGGCAAGGAGCAGGCGACGACGGAGAAAGCGACGGTGACGTTCATCAGTCACCAAGCGCTCGTGCCGCTCGACGATGCGATTGCGGGAAACACGAAGCTCATCGAAACCATTCCGGTCGACACGCAGGTGTTCGTGATTCGCACGCGGACGCAGATCATCGTGGCCTGCCGCGGCACGGAGCCGAAGGTGTTGCACGACATTGCGACCGACCTGCGGTGCAAGCCCGCCAAGCTCGAGTGGGCGCCGGCGGACATGAACATTCTCGTGCATCGCGGATTTGCGGCGGCGCTCGACATTGTTTGGGAAGAACTCGCGAAGGCGATCACCGCGAACGGCGACGACGCGAACGTGCCAGTTTATTTCACGGGTCACAGTCTGGGCGGCGCGTTGGCGGTGCTGGCGGCGGCGCGATTTATCGCGGCGGACGCGAACAACTACAATCGCTTCGGAGGATTGCATACCTTTGGACAGCCGCGGGTGGGAAACTCCGCTTTCGCCGATTGGGCGACTCAGCTTTTCCGCGGCCGATATACGCGGGCGGTGAATCATCGCGATATCGTGCCGCAACTGCCTCCGCCGAGAGTGGGAGAGTGGGAGTTCAAACATTTCGGCATCGTCCATGTTTTCGACGGCGCCGGGCGGCTCTCGATCAATCCCGGATGGTTCTTTCGCCTGGCGGACTACGCGCTGCCGGATGAGGAACTCAAAGCGATGTTCAAGCAGCCGGTGCAGAATCACGATTCGTTCCGTTATGCATCGCTGTATGCGGCGCTCGCGGAGCCGGCGAAGGCGGCGGCGGTTTAGAGCGTTTTCAGAAAAACTATAGCCCTTCAGGTGAACCACAGAGGCACAGAGGCACGGAGGGATCCCGTGGCCTTCCTCTGTGTGCTCGGTGCCTTCGTGGTTCAAATCGGGTTTTCCGATTCGGCCAACGGCTATGACATAATTTAATATGCTATAGAGGGTGCGGGCTGCGCGGTGAGGGCACCGCGCCTCCATTGTGGCGGATTTTATTTTCGGGTGCGTTCGGAGATGCCGAAGACGGTGAATTCGGCGACGGCGGGTTCGATGCCCGGTGGATGTCCGAGGATCACGAGACGCGCGCGGGTCGCGGGCGTTGGCGTGCATTCGCGGTAGTCGATCAGGAAATCGTCGGTGCTGTTGCTGCGATCGACGATCGTGGTCCACGTGCCGGGCGCGGTTTCGGCTTCGATGCGATAGCGGAAGGCGCCGGGATTTTTTCCGGACGTCGTGTCGAGGCCGACGTCGCGCCACACGATGCGCGCGGCGTGGATCGCGGCGCGGGTGGAGAAGTGTGCCGTGAGGGTGGGCTGTTCGTCGTTGGGCGCGGGCAGCCACCACGTGGTCAGGGAATTGTCGGCGGCGAGGCGCCCGGAGGTGTTGGGCGCGCTCGAGCTGGCGAAGTTGGGTTCGCTCTCGTTGAGCGGCAGCCATGCTTCGGCGGGCGCGGAGCCGGGCAGCGGCTGCGGCGTGGACGTCGCGCGCGGGACGTGGAGCTCGCCGTTCTCGTCGAGAGTGACGATGTCGAGACCGAGGCGGCGTTCGAAGCCGTGAGCGACGCAGGCGAAGACGGTGTAGAAAACCCACAGCCGATCGCGCGGACCGCGCACGACGCAGCCATGCGCGGTGCCGGTGACAAGACCCTCCGTGGTGCGGAGAATCGGATTACGTTTTTGAGGTTGGAAAGATCCGAGCGGCGAATCGCTGACATACGCGCCCATCGTGTAGGTGCGATACTGGGTGCCGCCGGCGGAGTAGGTGAGGTAGTAGCGACCGTTTTCCTTGATCATCCAGGCGCCCTCCATCCAGCCGGTGTTCGGATTCTGGTTGGCGCTGCCGACGCGCTCGAAGGCGTAGGTGTCGGGGCGAAACGGAATGAGTTCCTTCGGTTCGCTGATCACCTTGGTCGGATTTTCGGAGTCGAGTTCGACGCCCCAAATTCCGGAGTTCGGCGTGCAACCCCAGTAATAAAACAGCCGACCCTCGTCGGAAAAGAGCATCGGATCGATGTGCGGCGGGAGGCCGTCGCGCTCGGGCATTTCCATTTTTCCGATCGAGACGAACGGCCCCAGCGGAGTCGGGCCGGCGTAGATGTCGGAGTGCGATGCCATGAGGAGGAATTGTCCGCGGTGTTCGACGATCGTCGGCGCGTAGCCGATGTCGCGGACGTTGAGCGGATGATGTTGCCACGTGCGGCCCTCGTCGGCGCTCACCCACGCCATGTCGACGGACGGATAAAGATACCATTTGCCCTCGTGCCAGAGGGCGGAAGGGTCGGCGAGCTCGCGATACTGTTGAGTGGTTTCGGAGAGCCAAAGACCGGCGGGCTCGTTGGGCTGGCCGGGTGGCACGTCGCGCACCAAGCGGCCGACGGGATAATTGGGCAACGCGAGCGGATTGATGAGGCGCGAAGGCGATGTCGTCGCGGCGGCGGCGATCGCGGAGAGGCTGCAGAACAAGGCGACGGCGGGCGCGAGGAAACGCTTGGTCATGGCTCGAAACGAATCGGTCCGCCGCTTTGCGGAGCAAGGTTTTTCGAGCGTGGCGGTGAGAGCGGCCGCTGACTAGCGACTCATGCGTTTTAGCAAATGCCCGAGCACGCCGA
Source organism: Verrucomicrobiota bacterium (assembly GCA_023426435.1). Lineage (GTDB taxonomy): Bacteria > Verrucomicrobiota > Verrucomicrobiia > Opitutales > Opitutaceae > Opitutus. The sequence continues at coordinate 34,139 of JAFAAS010000023.1, forward strand.
TTGCGCGTTCGATGCGCTCGTTCCAGGCGTAACCTGCGTTCAGGCGAATGTAGTTTCGAAAACCGTTTTCCGGCGAAAACAGCGGCCCCGGTGCGATGCTGATGCCGGCCTGGCGGGCTTCGTGCGCGAGGGCGAGCGAGTCGATGTTCGGCGGCAACTCGCACCACAGCAGAAAGCTTCCGCGCGGTTTGGATAAACCGATTCCGGCGGGAAACGTTTCCGCGACGGCGAGCCGCATGCGCTCGACCTGATGGCGGTAGGCTTGTCGCACGGAGCGCAGGTAGCGTTCGTAGCCGCCGTTGCGCAGGAACTCCGCGATAGCGAGCGTGGGCAATGTCGGGCAGCCGAGCGTGGTGACATGTTTCAAGGCCACGATGCGCGAATGCCAGCGACCGCCGGCGATGTAGCCGACGCGATAGCCGGGAGCGAGCACCTTGGAAAACGAACCGCACAGGATCACGCGTTCGTCTGTATCGAAAGATTTGAGACATGGCGGCCGCACGCCGTCGTGTTGCAGATCGCCGTAGGCGTCGTCTTCGATCAGTGGAATGTCGCGGTCGGCGAGCAAGGCGACGAGCTCGCGTTTCCGTTCGTCGGGCATGAGGAAGCCGACGGGATTCTGGAAATTTGGATTGGAGACGCAGGCCGAGACGCGCGTGCGTCGCAGGGCGGTGCGGAGGTGATCGAGGTCGAGGCCCGTGACGCTATCGACTGGAATGGGCAATGCTTTCAAACGCATCTCGCGCAACATTCGCGCGAGTCCGAAATACGTGGGCGATTCGACGGCCACGGTGTCGCCGGGCGAGCACGTGGCGCGCAATGCCAGCGAGAGCGCCTCGGTGCCGCCGATGGTGATCAGCACGTCGTCGGCCTTGAGCGCGCCGCCCCAAGTGAGCGAGCGGCGCGCGATTTCGCGTCGCAGGTTCTCGGAGCCGGGCGGCATGTCGTAGGTGTTTCCCGCGGAACGAGAGGTGCGCGCGATCGAGGCCATGGTGCGCGCGAGTTTGGCGCCGGGCAGCAGTGCGCCGCCGGGCACGGCGCCGCCGAGTGGAACGAGATTGGACGCGCCGAAATCTGCGAGCAGCGATGCGAACGGGTCGGTGTGGGAGAAATCGGTGATCTTGAATTTTCCGGAAGGGCCACGGGGCGGCGGGAGTTCCGCGCGGTGAACGCGCACGAAGAAACCGGACTTGGGCCGGGCTTCCACGAGCCCGCGCGTCTCGAGGGTGGCGTAGGCTTGCAGCGCGGTCGGCACGCTCACGCGTTGTTGCGCGCTGAGCTGGCGAACGGACGGCATGCGATCGCCCGGGCGCAGCGCGCGTTGCTGGATCATGCGTTCGAGCAGCGACGCGAGTTGGAGGTAGATCGGATCGCTTCCCTCCTGCGTGGCGAAGCGCGTCCGCCGGCGCGACAGGTTCGAACGGGCGGTCGAGGCGAAATGCGTCTGTTCCAACATGACCGGCGAGGATAGCGCTGGCGCGCGGACCTGCACAGTTACAGACGGCGGCAAATCGGACTTATACAGTTGGATCGGGGCGGATCTGTGTAACCCGCCAATTCGCGCACCTGTCGCTGCCGGAAACAATGAGGTGGCGCTAAGATGGAGCGATGCAACTCACGTCGGACTTCAGGGCGAACTCGCCGCGCGCGGCGACAACGAGAACCTCGCAAGGAGACGACACGCATCGCTTGCGCGGCGCTCGGTCGAAGGTGGACGCGAAGAGCGGGCGGATGCGTGCGTGGCTGATGCGGCGGGTCGAAAGCGTTCGCGGAGCCTGGAGGACGTTTGAACGATTTCTTTCCGATTACTACCGCGCTTGCGGAGTGGTTGCGACGACGGCGGCGACGGCGCCGGTGCGCTCTGTTTATCTCCGCACGGGCGAACTCCTCACGCTCGAGGAATCGCAAGGATGGAAAACGGTGGAAGTCGTGAGCGGCGAAATGTGGCTTACGCAGACGCCGGCGACGAACGACTTGCTGCTCGGCCCGACCTCACGGTTTGAAGTGGGCGGCGCGTTTCCGGTGGTGATTGAAGCTTTAGGCCGCGCGGAGATCGTGCTGCGCGGCTAAAGCGATTTCGTTGGATCTGTTGCCATCTTGGTGAACCACAGAGACACAAAGGACAGAGAGAAATTCCGTGGTCTTCCTCTGTGTTATCGGTGTCTCCGTGGTTCAAACCTCAGGCGAGGCGTTCGATGGCTGATCTCGTTTAGAACGAGAACGTGTTGGTGACCTGCCAGGACATGCCTTCGGTGATGCGTTGCGCGGCGATGACGCCGTCGGGATTGACGGAGATGGGCGTGAGTCCGATCGATTCGCCGACGTTGCGCAGGTTCAGCTGAATGCGCCAGCGGATGTCTGGCGTGAGATCGCGCTGATAACCGATCCACAGATCGATGTGGTCTTCGGTTTCGCCGTAGATCGGCTTCTGCACGTCGAGGCCGCTGGCGTCGCTCTTCAGGCCGTAGCCGAGGATTTGTTTGTCTTCCCAGCGGTATGCGCCGCCGACGTTGAAGCCGCGGAACGCGCCTTCGTTGAAGGTGTAGTTGGTGATGGCGCTGAAACGCCACGGACGCATTTCGGGGACTTGGAAGCCGATCGATTCGCGCTGAAACTCGACCGCGGACATGATGTTGTCCGAGTAGTAACGGCGGAGGGTGTTGTCGCCGCCCCACCACAGGCGAATGTCGCCGGCGGGGCCCTGGAGCCGCGACCACTGCTTCTCGATATAATCGAGCATGGGTTGGCCGAGGTTCTCGCGGTAGGCGTTGGTTTTCGCGGCGTTGACCTGGAGATTCCAGTTCGGAGTGGGCGTCCAGTTCACCTCGATTTCGTAGCCCTCGGACGTGTTGTCGATCGTGCCGTTGGGGCTGATGCCGTTGATCTGGCCGTTGTTTTGCGAGGAGAAGCCGGTGGTGTAGGTGCCGACGTTGAAGCCGCTCGCGCGGGCGGCGTCGACGAGCGGCTGGATGTTGCCGCTCGACTTGTAGCTCGCGTAGGCGGACTTCAGCGCATCGACGTTGGCGTTGATCGCGTAGTTCGCGAAGAACTGTTCGTCGATCCCTGCGAACCATGCGTCGATGGCAGCGGTCTGGGCGATGGTGCTCGGGTGGTTCTTGAAGGCGTCGGTGGTGGGTGCGTAGTCGGGATTGCCGCCGTCGCCGGTGGCGTCGATGCCGGCCCAATTCCAGTGCCAGGACTGATTGGGATCGAGGCCTTCGCGACCGAAGAGATACATGAGCGCGTTGGCGGTGCCCCAGGCTTCGAGCTGGTAGAGGTAGTATTGATTCGAGCCGAGGATCGACGAGCCGCCGGGCAGGTTGGCGTTCTTCACCTTGGTTTCGTATTTGCCGACCTTGATGGAGAGCTTGTCGTCGAGGAGGCTCACCACGATGCCGTAGTCCTTGCTCTCGGCGGACGGATTGTCGAGCGGTTCGCCGTCGTAGTTGTAGCGCGCTTCGACGCGATTGTTTTCGCCGTGGTTATAGTAGGCGCTGAGGCCGGAGATGAACGGGGCGTTTTCCAGCCAGGATCGCGGCATGTGGGCGACGATGCCCCACGACGTGGTGCGGCCGGTGTTTTCGAGCACCTGCTCGGTCTTGCCGACCTTGGTCGCGGAAATGCCGGTGGCGTCTTTCGCGCCCGTGGCGGTGTAGGTGCGCAACGTGTCTTCGCGCCAGCCCACGGTGGGCACGATGTTTCCGCCGAACAGGCGGCCCTGCCAGACGAGGCCGCGGGAATCGACGATCTGGTCGGTCACGCCGTAATTGGTGACGAGTTGCGCGAGATCGCCGGCGTCGGCGTTGAGGATGTCGACGGAGGCGTTGGTGCGGCCGGTGTAGTTGAACGGATTGTCGGCCTGGACGCCCACGCCACCGAGGAAGTTCACCCAACGCGCGCCCGGATCGACGTAGCCAGCGGCGGCCGGATCGCGCGACGGCAGCCATTCGGTTTTGAAGTAGTCGACCGAGTAAGTGCCGGAAGGATTGTAGTAGGTTTGGATGGGCCCGAGGTTGAGTCCGCTGGCGCTCGTGCGATCCCAGAGCGGTTCGCTGAGGTAGATGATCGGCGTGATGCCGCGGGTGGCGCCGGTGAGGTTGGTGTCGGCGCCGGAAACGGAGAGGCCGAGGGCCCAGTCGTAAGGTGTCGCGCTTGGCGCCCACTGGGTTTTTTCCTCGTGGCGTTCTTCGCGTGAGGCGAGGCCCGTGATCAAGTGGGTGCCGAGGATGCGGGCGAGCAGCGAGTCGCGACGGAGAAAATCGTGGGCGCGAATTTCGCCGAAGGCGGTCAGGCGGAAGTTTTCGCGTTCGCGATCGGTGCGGTCGTTATTGCTGAAGCTGCCGGCGGTGAAAGCGGCGCCGGCGTTGGGATTCACGTAAGGTTGCGACGCGGACGGCGTGAATCCGAGTGCCTGATACGTGCTCGTGTCGAGCAGGCCGTTGTCGGGATCGACGTCGCCGGTGTCGGTGGTGCGCTGATACTGGGTGAGCTGGTTTTGGAGATTCTTGTTGATGTCGATGGAGATATACGGGCGGCTCCACGTCGCGCCGGTGCGCCATTCGGAATAGCTCTGTTTGTCGTAAACGAACTCCACGCCGATGCGATTATCGAGGAACGTCTGGGCGATGGAGAGGTTGGCGGCGTCCCATTTTTGATGCTCCCGTTTGTTGTCGCCGTCGATCAGGTGATTATAGAAATCGAAGATCGTGGGATCGGTGAGGGATTGATCTTTGTAGTAGCCGCGGGTGGCGAGCGGGTAGCGGGAAGGCACGCCCTCGACCTCGTCGATCTTGTCGATGGAGAGAGCGTAGGCGTTCAAGCCGCCGACGCGCATGGGCGAGCCGTAGGGGATGTCGATGGCGTTATCGATGCCGCCGGAGGAATCCAACGCGCCCGGGTGTTCGCGCGGGGCCTGGCGGGAAACGAAGAACGGCCGCGAGTCGCCGTTTTTGAACCAGAAGCCGATGCCGCCGTTGTTGAGCGCGCCGCCGTCGATCGCGCTGACGCCGGGCTGATAAGGCAGCGGGTTGCGCACGGTGTCGGCGACGCTCGCGAGGGAGCCGCGTCCGGGATCGCCGCCGCCGGCCTGACTCCAAAGGAACATGTCGTAAACGCGTTTGCCGAAACCGATTTTGTTGGCGACGCCGTCGCCGGCGGCGTCTTCGAACCAGAGCGAAATGCCGTCCTCGGGCGGGAGCATGCGGGGACGGTTCGCTTTGATGCGGGCGTTTTCGTAGTTGGCGCGGATGGTCAGCCGGCCGGCCCAGCTGTCGGGCAGCACCTGCGGTTGAAACGTCGCGGTGACGTAGCCCCGGCGGTCGTCGTTGAACGCGGGTTCCTGACGGAACTTCTGATCGTTGGCGAGGCCGGCGGCGCGGATGGCGAGGACGTCCTTGACCAATTCGAGGTTGTAGTCGGCGACCCAGCGCAAGGAGCCATACTTGCTCACCTGGTTTTCGACCCGGCCGGAATTGCCGTCGAAGCGCGCCGCGATGGTATTGGCATTAATGATACCGGCGGGGCTGCCGACGCCGAAGAGGATCGAGTTGGGGCCGCGTTGGATTTCGACGCGGTCGGTGTTGTAGCTGTCCCACGGGATGTCCGTGAGCATGAAGTTGCGGGTGTTGTCGGCTGTATCCAAACCGCGGACACGCGTGTTGTTGCTCGGCGACAGCAGGGCGCCGCGATCGCTGACGCCTTGCGCGTTGCCGAAGCCGCCCCAGTTGCCGAAGAGCCCGCCGACTTCGGTGCTGGTGGTGTAGGTGAGCAGGTCGAGGTTGTTGTTGGATCCGGTGTCGCGCAGGAACTGCGACGTCACGACGCTGAGCGGCGAGGCGATGTCGCGCAGGTCGGTTTTGACGCGGGAGCCGGCGAGCGTGGAGGTGGCGCGATAGCTGCCGGTGTCTTCGGTGGATTCGACGACGAACGGGGAGAGGACGACGACATCCTCGCCTTCGTTCGGCGGTGGGGTGGGTGAGGCGGCTTGAGCGAGGGAACGACTGGACAGAAGTGCCAGCGTCACCAGCGACGCGAGCACGAGCCTAGGGGTGTTAGCAGTGTTCATGGTTTACTTTTTTTGGGTCAACGCGTGCGCCGGGGAAGGTGCACGAGAAAGCGAAGTGACGCTCCGGGTGAAACGCGTGGGGCGGACGCGGATGCGTTTCGGGGTGTCCGAAGAACAAGACTGAAAGCGAAGCCGGTGTCCGGGAATGCGCCGATGAGCACCAGATCGGATGAAGCAGAGCGGTGCAGCTTCATGAGGGGGTAGTTGGGGTAGGGGTTGTCGTAAGACAACGCGTGCTGACGCTGGTATCCGTGTCGTTTCATGAAGAAACGCGCAAATCCTTTCGGACACTCCGAATCCCTAAGCCGGGCTCATGCGGTTGACCGGGTCCGCCTCCAACGGCATGCGTCCCGCGAAGCCGATACCTGAGGGCAACCATCGAGGGGTTGGCGAAGGAGACTGCGGGAAATATTCGGCGGTGGCGTTGTAACTCCGGAGGTCGCGCCCGGTTACCTTGCACGCATGTCGAAATTTATGATGTCGATGCATTCATGCTGCGCGGTCGGCCGCGCCTGCCTGGTCGCTGCGGTCGTGGTTGGGCACGCGTTGGCCGGGCCGGCGACAGTGGGTGTGACGTCGCGCGAGTTTGAAGATCCTGGACGAACGAACTGGGCTGGCACGGGAGCGCGGCCGGTGCGCGTGACGGTTTGGTATCCGGGGGTCGCGAACCATGCGCGCGAACTCATGGAATGCCATGGCGAACCCGTGGCGGTGTGGCGCGATGCGGAGCTGGAGCACGGAGGGGAGCCGAGGCCGTTGATCCTGATTTCGCACGGCTCGGGAGGCCGGGCGGCGGATATGATTTGGCTCGGGTGTTTCCTCGCGGAGCGCGGCTACATTGCGGCGGCGGTCGATCACAATGGGACGGAAGCGGAGGAGTTGAACCGCGCACGGCCGACGCTGACGGATTTTTTCGGGTGGGAACGCGCGGGCGATCTCTCCCTGGCGCTGACCCGGCTCCTGGATGACTCCCAATTTTCGGCGGCGGTTGCGCCTCATCGCGTCGCGGCGACGGGGTTTTCGTTGGGCGGAACCACGGCGCTGTGGTTGGCGGGGGCGCGTTTGGATCTCGATGCGCTCCGACAGCACTCGCCTCCGCCTCCGGCGGCGCTGGCGGAAGCGATTGCGGAGCGAGTGGGATTTGGCGAAACGAATCCGCGCGGACAAGAGGCGGTGAAGCGCGCGCATCGCTCGTATCGCGATGACCGGATTCAGGCGGTGTTCGCGCTCGCGCCGCCGATGGGAGCCGGATTTCCCGCGGAGGGACTTCGGAGCGTGGCGGTGCCGGTGTGCATCGTGGTCGGAGAGGAAGATCTCATCGCGCCGCCGGAGCCGAATGCACGGCACTTTGCTAAACACATCCCCGGCGCAAGGCTGGTGGAAGTGGCCGGTGAGCGAGGTCACTATATAAAACCAATCCCGCTGGAACAGCGACGTAAGGAAATGCGCCAGGTGGCTGAATTGGCGTTCGAGTTTTTCGAACAGACGTGGACGACGAAGCGGTCAGATGGGTTCGCGCCGCAGGAATAGAGATTGATATGAGGGAAATATCGCCGGCTCAGCTCGTTCGTGTCGGCGGGCTATCCGGAGATTGCCAACGCGGGGCGGCATGACCAGACCTGCGCCGTCCGGCCTGCGACACCGTTAACGAAGGATGAATCGTGAAGACACTCCACCGGGCGAGGGCGGTCGCTGCCCGGGCAGCGATGATGATTGGAATTTCATTGGCATCGGCGGCCACCGCGGCGGATCGCGCCGATGACGAAGCGGCGGTCAGGGAACTTGGCACAAAGTGGCAGGATGCCTGGAACAGGCGCGACGCGGAGGCGTTGACGGCTCTGCTCGCGGAGGACGTGGATTTCGTCACGGTGCTCGGCCCGAGAGGCTGGATGAGAGGCCATGCGCAGTTCAAAGAAGCGCATGCGCGGATGTTCACCACGCTGTTCACCGAGAGCCGGTGGACGACGCGTGAGACGCACGTGAAGTTCATTCGCCCCGACCTGGCGATTCAACGCGTGTTGTGGTCGACGACGGGAGATCGCGTGCGCCACGTGAAACATGGCGAGCCGCGCAGTGGGATCTTCACCTGGGTTGTGGAGAAACGAAATGGCACGTGGCTGATCATCGCGTCGCAGAATACGGAGAGCATGCCGATCCTGCCGGGGCAGTGACGTGGTTGACCGAGCGCTCATGAGCGGGCTTGGGCGGCGTCGTCGAAGACGGGCGCGGTTGTCCCGGCATGGATCGCCGGGCGCGCGCTACCGTGGAAAGGAGGTCGCGCGAGGTTGCGTGCGGCGGACGGATCGGATGGGATCGCGACTCTCGATATTCCAGCATGAGCACTTATAAAAAGCTTCCGATGGGCGCGAAGAAGAAGATCGCGCTCGTCGCTCACGACAACATGAAGGCCACGCTCGTCGAGTGGGCCAAATTCAATCGCGGCACGCTTTCGCGGCACAGCGTGTTTGCGACCGGCACCACGGGGCTTCTGCTCGAGAAAGAGCTGGGGTTTCCGATCAAGAAGCTGCAGAGCGGTCCGCTCGGCGGCGACCAGCAGATCGGCGCGAAGATCGTAGAAGGAGAAATCGATTTTCTCATCTTCTTCTGGGATCCGCTGGAACAGCAGCCGCACGATCCCGACGTGAAGGCGCTGCTGCGGATGGCCGTCGTGTGGAACGTGCCCACGGCGTGCGATCGGGCGACGGCTGACTTTGTCATTTCATCGCCGCTGATGGATGCGGCTTACGATCGGCTCATCCCGGATTACGACGTGTATCGAAAGCGCAAAGTGCCCGGGGTGGACGCGCCCCCGGTGCCGATCGCCGGCGCAAAACTGCGCAGTTAACGCGATCGCGGCGCGATCGGACGCGTCACTCGTGCACCCGTTCGAGCGATCGCAACCAGAGGCTCGAGCCGGCGGCTTTTAAGAACTCCGGAAAGCGGTCGTGGAAAATCTCAGGGAATGAATGTTTCGCGAAGGCGTTGAACGCGACGATCTCGAATTGGGAATTGCCGACGAGGAACGCGCGCAGAAACAAGGATTCGTTCCACGCCCGGCCTTCGCGAAGCCATTTGGTCGGATAGGAAAACGGGTAGAAAATGTCATGGAAATGGACGAGCACGCCGGGCTTCAGCCGCGGAACGATGCGCAGCAGGATGTGCGCGACGTCGCTGCCGATTTTGCACACATGGGAGGAGTCGATGAAGAGCAAGTCGTGAGCTTCGAGTTGATCGAACACCGACAGTGAAACTTCCTGCGCGGGTTGTGGCAGGATCGTGGTCATCGCTTTGTCCCTTTCGGAAAGGAGCGCGTGCAGGCGTTCGGGATGGGGTTCGATGAACGTCAGGGCGGCGGAGGTGCCCATGTGGTCCAGCGTGTCGAGCATCACGGCGGAGGAGAATCCCGAACCGATCTCGATGATGCGGCGCGGTTGTTCTTTGCGCAGCAAGGCGGAGAGGACGAATGCGTCGGAAGGACCAAACCAGTCGTTTTCGGAATAGAAGCGGAAGTCCGGCGTTCGATGGAAGGGAAAAGGCAGGGGTGGAAAATTCGAAAGGAGCTCTTCGTAGAATGAACGCTGGGCCTTCGTCCGCAGATCGATGTGCTCCCAATATTCGGGCCCGTCGAAGGGAGCGCCTGTATCAGGCTGGACATTACGCAGGTCGAGCAGCGGCGAATAAAAATGGCCGGGAGGGAAGGCGACGGCGCCGCGAAGGTTGGGATCGAGCCGGAGCCGACGTTCGAGCAGCCGCTTCTGAATGCCCGAAAAGTATAGTGCGGGGTTCAACACGCGCGGCAGTGTGGCGCGTGGGAATCGCGCCGGAAATACAAACGAATGGGCGAAGACGACGCATGATCGTATCGGGCTTTCGCCGATGAGACCGCCTCTTGGGTGGCTATGGCGGCGGGCGGCGTCTCACCGTTCTCCGGCCCAGTGAGGCGAAGAGAGCAGCGGTGGCCGCGATGGCGGCCGGGGCGAAGACCGTCAATGCCGGCCAGTATCCCCGCAGCAGCACGCCGGCCGCGCTGATTTCGCTGGCGCCGCCGGCCAGACTAGGCGGCCGAAAAGAAGCGGGAAGCCGACCGCGAGAATTGTGATGAGAAAAAGCGTGGCGGTGGAAACCACGTTAACGCGGGTGGAGGGCGGCACGGTCGCAGTTGAGGGCGGGTTAAACGCCGGCGCGGAACGCGATTACGCGACCGTTTAAGTGATCGTGCGGCGGCGGCCGGGGCGTGAAGGACAAGTGTTTATAGTGAACGCCCGAAAAAATATAGAAGCCGGATCATTTTTGCTGGTTTTCGGAAGTGCAGTTGTCCAGCGTTTGCGCTCCTCCAGCTTTCTGCCCTTGAGCCCGTCCTGTTCGATTCCATTTCCGCTCTGCCTGCGCGCCGCATCGTTCTGCCGCGCTGAGATATAGAGGAGACATGGACGCCGCGTCCTTCAACTCACTGTTTCTATGCGTAAACTATTGCTCCTTGGTGCCGCGGGCGCGCTCGCCTGCCTTTTTGGTGGGTGTGCGACCGAGTCGACTCGCAGGCTGGAAATCCCGCAGGTGACGGCAGCGGCTCGTCCCTATAGCGGTCCCAAAAATGTAGTAGTCGTAGGCAAGTTCGACAACCGCTCGAGTTTTATGCGAGGGCTCTTTTCAGACGGTGTCGACCGTCTTGGAGGACAGGCGAAGACGATCCTCATCTCGCACTTGCAACAAACCGGGCGCTTTTCAGTGCTCGATCGGGAAAACTTAGAGGAAACCAAGCGAGAAGCTGAACTAAGAGGAGTGGCTCAACAGCTCAAAGGTGCTGATTTCGCGGTGACAGGAGACGTGACGGAGTTTGGTCGCAAAGAAGTTGGTGACCAGCAGTTGTTCGGAATTGTGGGTCAAGGGAAGCAACAGATCGCATATGCGAAGGTTGGGCTCTACGTTGTTGATGTCTCTACATCGGAAGTGGTATTTTCCGCATTTGGCGCGGGAGGGTATAAATTGAGCAATAGAGAGGTTTTGGGCTTCGGAGGAACGTCCAGCTATGACGCGACCTTAAATGGCAAGGTTCTCGATCTGGCGGTTCGCCAAGCAGTGGATGGGCTTATTGAAGGGTTGGAGGCGGGTAGGTGGACTGTAACTAAATAAATATCCGATGAAGCGGATTTTACTATTAATAGGAGTGGCGTTGCTCCTGTCAGGCTGCCAAACCGCACGGCCCCTGTATCACTGGGGGTCGTATGAAACCATTGCTTATTTAAGCTATTCTAAGCCGGACAAGGCAACGTTGGAGCTGCAACTTGAAAAGCTGCAAAAGGACGTTTCCGATTCGAAGAAAGTGGCGGCACATCCGGGACTACACGCCCAACTTGGCTATGTTTACTTTCAGCTCGGCCGAATCGACGAGGCGGTGAAGCAGTTCGAAATGGAAAAGGCGCTGTTTCCTGAAGCCACAATTTTTATGGATCGAATGATCGAGAGGGCGAAGGGAGGGGAATCAGCATGAAGCTCACCCCACTGATGTTGGTCGCGGCGGTCCTGCTGCTGGCGGCGTGCAAGACTATACCGCCGAAGGACTATACGGAGTTCAAGAGGTCCGCCCCTCGATCTATATTGGTCCTTCCTCCGATCAACGACACGAATGAGGTGATCGCGCCGTATAGTGTCCTTACAACTGTCACCCGCCCGTTGGCCGAACTCGGCTACTATGTCGTGCCTGTGGTCATGGCGGACCACTTTCTGAAAGAGAACGGACTCGCGCTTCCAGCGGAGATGCATCAAGCGCCGCTGGACAAGCTTCAGTCTGTGTTCGGTGTCGACGCTGTTTTATATCTCACGGTTGAGAGATACGGCTCGAAGTATCAGGTGCTAGCGAGTAACACCTTCGTGACGGTGAAGGCTTTGTTAGTTGATGCCCGGACCGGAGTAGAACTCTGGGAGCATCGAACTGAGACGGTGTATGCCGGAAGCGCAGGACTCATTGAAGCCTTGGTGGAGCAGGTTCTGAACAAACTCGTCGACCAAGCGCACAACGTGGCAGTGATGGCTTCGTTTCAACTACTCACTGTTCCGGGGCAGGGTATTCCGAAAGGGCCGCACCATCCGGAGCACGGGACATAAGCAACTGGGCCCCTGCTGCTCCCGAGCAAACATGTTGATCGGGCCGCGTGGGCTTCTGCGGTTGTCGCATGATTTGTGGGCTGCCACAGCGTGGTTGATGAACTCAGCTTTTCTTCAGGGCTGCCACGTTCCGACTCGAATAGGATCTATTCGGCCTGGAAGCGTTCGGCGTCGGCCTTGTTCCAGGTGATGATTGCTTCGCCGGAGATGAAGTTTCGGTCGAGATAAGGGCGGCCGAAGTTCACGCGCTCCTCTTGGGCGGTGCCGGCTTTGATTTCGTCGATCAGTTTTTGCATATCGAGAATGTAGCGCATCGTGAGCTTTTCCTTTTCCCGCTTCTGCCAGTAGTGGCCGCCGAAGATGAGCAGCTTGTCCTCGTCGATTTGGTGGTCGGGGTTGCGAATGTAGGCGATGAGCCGGTCGATGCTTTGGCGATATTGCGCGAAACCTTCGTTGGAGAAAATCCACACGCCGTGACCGGACCCGATGCCGTCGCCGCTGAAGAGGAGGTTTTTTCCGCGGAGGAAGTAAGCGGTGGAGTGGTGGGTGTGTCCGGGGATTTTCAACGCATCCACGACCACGCCTCCGTCGAGATCGAGCGACGGGTTGCCGGAGATGGGAATCGTGCGGTCGGCGGGGAAAAGTTCCCGGCCGGAGAACTCATCTTTCTGGATCCAGAACGTAACGTCGGGGTTGTCCTTGAAGGCGGGCAGCATGCCCGTGTGGTCGCCGTGATGATGGGTGACGGCTATATACAGTCGGCGGTCGCTAATCTCGTCTGCGACGAGTTTTTGCAGGGACTCGATTGCGGTGGCGTCCCATTTGATCGCATTCGATAAGTCGATGAGCAGGGCTCGGTCGCGGCCGACGATGAGATACATGTCGGAGCAGTTGTTGAAGCTCTTCGTGTTGCCCTGCGCGTCGAGGTGGATGCCGGGAGGATTGGTGTGGTTGGCGTCCTCGATCCGGATGACTCCGGGGCTGATCGGGTGGAGCGTGTAGGGACCCACTTCGCGAGACGGGGCGGACGCGAAAGCGGAGGACGCGAGCGTGAGCAGGAGGACGAGGAACGATCTCATTGGGTGGGGTAACGTGAACTGGAGCGTCTGTTCGCTCGCCAGCTGGCGCAAGCGTGAGGATTCCCGCTGGGTTTTGATCCGACTACTTTTGCATCCGATGTAATGCATCCGGCGGCGGCGTCCTATAGCATATTTAATAATTTCATAGCCGTTGGCCGAATCGGAATACCCGATTTGAACCACGAAGGCACCGAGCACACAGAGGAAGGCTACGGGATCTCTCCGTGCCTTTGTGCCTATGTGGTTCACCTGAAGGGCTCTAGTTTTTATGAAAACGCCCCAAGTAGGCGGGGCGGGGAGGCAGCGTGTTCCATGTGTCTGTCATCGACAATTGAGAACTGACGCGTGTGCTCTTTGAGCCGGATGCTCATCGGAGCGCTTTTCCTCTCATGAAACTTCTGCCCGCGGTGTTTTTGATCGCTCTCGGAACGGCTGCCTTCGTCGGCTCGAGCCGGGCGCAGAGCCGGCTTTATCAGCTTCCTGTTTCGGAGCGCGCGCCACGGGCGTATGCCTTGGGCGATGAAATCGGGCGATTCGAGCATGGCCCTGCGCCGCTGAAGATTGGCGCCGGTTACGTCTATGTGGATCGCAGCGGAAAAGTCGTTCTCCCGTTGCGTGGACAATTGCCGTTCGACTACGCGGGCGAGTTTGGCGCCAACGGACTTGCTGCGGTTTCGCATCGAGGAAAGTTCGGCTATATCACGCCGGGCGGCGAATGGCGCGTGCCCGCGCAGTTCGACATGGCGGAAAGTTTTTGGAACGCGTCGTTCGCGATCGTCCGCGCAAATGAAAAATGGGGCGTGCTGGCCGCGGACGGGAGCGAGTTGATCCCGGTGGTTTACGACGCGGTGGAGTCGATCGAAGGCGGAGGTTTCACGGTGTTCGACGGCCATGCGTGGACGCTCGCAAGTCCCACGGGCGAGCTCCTGCAACCGTTCAAATTCGAAGCCCTGCGCAACATGCTGGGCAACGGGTCCGAGGGGCTCGTTCCGGCGCGGAGGGACGACCGCTGGGGATTCGTTTCGGCGGCGACGGGCGAAGTCGTTGTCCCGATGATTTACGAAAAAGTGGGCCGCTTCTCCGAGGGCCGGGCGAACTTCGTCGCTGGAGAAAAAATCGGCTACGTGGATCGCACGGGGCGGGTGATCGTGGAACCGCGTTTCGAGAGCGCCGATGAATTTTCCGAAGGCCTCGCCGCGGTTCAGCTCGACGGCCGCTGGGGCTATTTGGACCTGCAAGGCGAGTTGGCGATCGCGCCCGCCTTCGACCGCGCACGGAAATTTTCCGGCGGATATGCCAGCGTGAAGCGCGACAATGAATGGCTCACGATTGACCGCCGCGGCGAATTTGTGACGCCTCCTCCCGATGCTGTTCCCACCGAGGAGCACGACGCGGACGCGGCGCAACCCGTCACCCGGCGCCAGCGTAGCACGGTGCGCTACGATCACATCAACGTTGGGATGACGTTGCTGTGGGACGAGCAGGGGCGCGCGACGGAGACGCGCGTGTTTCGCCTCGATAACGACGAAACCGTGATCTGGGACGCGCGCCTGACCGACGGCCTTGTGCACGACGGTTTCTGCATGATCGAGGGGAAACCGGTGATCTTCGGGTCCCATGTTCGATTCCAACTCGATGCTCTCGATGAGCAGATGGCGGCGGCCTGGCGCACGCGCGAAAAAACGCTGGGCCCCGTGATCTCCGCCAACGTCACCTCCGGCATGAAGCAGGCGGCGGTGGCCGCTTTGATGGCTATCAGCAACGAGCTCAAGGGGGTCGAGAACCTGGAGAGGATTCATTTCGCCGACCGCCACCGCGTGGACCACGACGCCGCGAATGACGTCGAGGCCACGATCAATCGCATCATGCGAGCGCGCCCTTATGTGAATCGGGTCAAGGCGCTCGCGGAAAACATCGAGGTCACCATCCGCGACCGAGAAGGGCTCAACGACGATCAGCGGAGGCTGCTCGATCGCATCCGCAACAAAGCCGCGTTGGCGGCGCAGGAAGTGTTGGGATTGAAATAAGCGTCGTGACGCGTGTTCAGGCGGCGAGCGCGCCGGCGCGACGCGCGCCGATGAACTGGCCGCTGGCCAACACCGCGACGGCGAAGGCCTGGCCGAGCACGAACGCGAGTCCGAGTCCGTTTGGAGAAATCCAAGGCGTGAAAAGCAGCAGCACGCTGTCGATCACCCAGAAGGCGTTGCCGATGATCAACGCCAACACCAGTCGGCGCGACGGCGTGCGTTGCGATGCCGCGCACATCAGGAGCGCGGCGAAAGGCACCAGCACGGCGCCGGCTGCCTGGAGGTAAGCGGCTTGGATGTTAAACAACCGGCCGAGCCATTCGGCGGCTGCGAGGAGCGCGAGACCCATGGTCGCGGTCGCGACGGCATCGATGAGGAGGAAGCGTTTCAACCAGGTGGGAGTAATCGAGGATTGCATGTCGGTAAGGTTGCGAAGTCATGTCAGGCATGATTCGCACGCAGAGTTTAACAGCGCGCGTTTCGCGCGGCGATTACCTGCGAGGTAATATTTTTTTCGCCTGACGATGTCCCACATGTTGAAAACTCCTGCTCCCCGGGCCAACGACGCGGCGGCGATTCTGCGCCGCTGGCGGCAGCATCGAGGCTATAGTCAACTCGCGCTGGCGTTGGATGCGGGCCTCTCGGCGCGACACTTGAGCTTTATCGAAAACGGGCGCGCGAGCGCGAGTCGCGAACTGCTGTTGCGGGTCGCGCAGTGTCTCGATCTTCCGCTGCGCGAGCGCAACGCGTTGCTCCTCGCGGCGGGATTCGCGCCGGAGTTTTCGGAGCGGCCCGTTTCGGATCCGACGTTTTCGACGATTCGCGAGGCGGTGCGCACGCTGTTGCGCAGTTTCGAGCCGAGCCCGGCGCTCGCGGTTGATCGCCACTGGCACCTGATCGAAGGCAATCGCATGGTCCCGCTCCTGCTCGCCGGTGTTGCGGCGGAGTTGTTGGCGCCGCCGGTGAACGTGCTGCGGCTCGCGCTGCATCCGCGCGGGCTGGCACCTGCGATCGAAAATTTCGCGGAGTGGAAACGGCATCTTCTCGTGCGTTTGCGGCGCGATGTCCATGCGACCGCGGATCCGCAGCTCGGTGAGTTGCTCGATGAACTGCGCGGTTATGGGCCGAGAGTAATTGAAGAAGGGAAGAGTGCGGGCGAGTCGCTCGTCGTGCCGCTGCGACTGCGCACGACGGCGGGCACGCTGGCGTTGATCAGCACGACGACGGTGTTCGGGACGGCGGCGGATGTGACGGTGGCGGAACTGGCGATCGAATCGTTTCTGCCGGCGGACGCGGCCACGGCCGAAGCGCTGCGGCAGCTGGGTGCTTTGGGCGCCACTGCGGAGCGGCCGGTGGATGACGCGCGCTCACCGCCGGCTACGCAATGATGCGTAGTGACGAGGAGTCCTTTTGACAGGCTCCGAAGGATATAGGCTGATGCGCGAAATGATGTTCCCCATCCGGTTCTGCGCGATGTCGTCGGTCGTTTTTCAATTGGCGATGGTGGGTCTGACATTTCTGGGGTCGGCGCCGGCGCGCGCAGAAATGGTGTATGCCCGCGAGTTCAAAGGAGCGGTCGAGCTCGGTGCCGACCGCATCCTGGCCTGGGAGCACGTCGCAGATGGCAGCGGAGAGATGCCGCTGTGGATTCTGGCGGAGAGCGGCGTCCCGAGACAGATCGGAAAACTGGCGGCGGAAACGATCGCCGCGACAACGGGAGCCGACGCAGTGGTGCTGGTGGCGGACGGAAAATTGTTTGTCACATCGGCGAAAGAACCCGGCCAGCCGACGCCGCTCGAAGTTCCGGGCGAGTGGTTGAGCGTGGTCCACGGTCCACAGGGTTTCATCGCCGGCGGATGGGCGAATGCGATCGCGACTTCGGCGGACGGGCGGACGTGGACGCGGATGGACTTCGAAGCTTCCGGCGAAGGCGGAATCGCGCAACTCGCGGCTGGCGGTTCGATGGTGGCGGCGTTGCGACAGACCTCGGTGATGCAGGAAGGCTGGGGCGTCAACGTGAGCGAAGTGTGCTTGCTGGAGGACGGGAAGCCGTGGCGGCGGATCGCGCAGTTCGAGGGCGGCAGCCACGAGTCACCGCTGACCTCGTTGCGGTGGTTCGGCGATCGCTGGGTCGCAATCGGGGCCGGCGTGTTTGCGTTCGTGATGCCGGATGGCCGGAGCGAGCGGATCGAAGTCGAGTTGGATCAAGCGGAGTTTGGCCCGATCGGCGGAGAGACGCCGTTGTTTCGTGAAGGGAATGGCTGGCTGATGATTCACGAAGGCTGGTTGTTGGAATCGGCCGATCTGGCGAAGTGGGCGAAGCGCTCGCGGCTGAGTGCGGACGACTGGCAGGGGGCCTGGATTGCAGATTCGCGAGGCGCGCCGTTGCTCGTGGGCGCGACAAAGCGCGACTGGACGAAGAAGCAGGCGTTCACGCTGGCGGCGTTGCTGAATCCGCCGACGGAAGCCAAGCTCAAGGCGCTGCCCGCTCCGGTCAATGTTGCGCGTGCGCCGGATGCGGCGCCGGTCAAGCAAGCCTCACAAGAGCTCACCATCTTGCTCTTCGAGAGCTACGCCAGCTTGCGCGAGGAAAAGCATGAGGAGGGACTTCGTCTGGCCGAGCAGGCGCTGGCGCTGGCGAAGAAAGAAAACCATGAGACCGGCATAAAGAGCGCGGAGGAGCTGAGGAACCTTGCGGCGAACGCGTTGTTGATCGCAGGGGTCGAGGCTTACGGCGCGAAAAATTACACGGCCGCCCGCGGGCTGTGGGAGCGCGCGGCGGGGAGCGGCGTCGCGCAGGCGATGTTTAATCTGGGTGTGCTGTATTCGAAGGGCGAAGGGGTTGCGGCCGATCCCGCCCAAGCCTTTGCCTGGAGAAAAAAATCCGCCGAGGCGGGCTATGCCCAAGGCATGATTGTCACGGGCAGCAGCTACGAGGCAGGGCATGGCGTCGAAAAAAATCTCGAGCAAGCTCGTTACTGGCGTGAAAAGGCTCTCGCGGAAAAACTGCCCGAGGACCTGGAGCGTCGCGTGCGGGAGCAACTCGCCGGGCTCGGGCCGCGCACGTCGAAGCCGGTGCCGTTGCCATTGCCGGGGCCGCGCGGAACCGTTTTGCACGGTGGCAAACCGCGAGGTCCCGACACCGTTTACGACTGGCCGGCGATCATGACCGCGGCCGCGAAACGGGCCGCGGCCGAGCCGAAGCGCACGGTTGACGAATCGATCGCGAAAAAACGCGGCACCAGGACGAACGCTTGGACGAAAGGATCGCCGTGGACTGCGGAGGATATGCTGGCGGCCTTCAGGAAAGGCGCGAACGCGAGGGAGATTGTGGAGGTGATGGGCCTGGACTACGACGGCGCCGATCTCGACAAACCCGGCATCCTCACTGTCCTGACCAGCCCGGAGTGGGCGGAGGCGTTGGTCAGATCCAAGGCCCCGTTCGCAACGCCGAACAGCCTGGTGGCGATCGACCTGTGGGGATTGGCTTCGCCGCGGAGCGAACTCGCAGATGCGCTCGCCCGCGAAGCGATTGCGCATCGGCAGAAAGACGTGCCCCCGGCAACCAAGCCCGTCGATTCTCCGGAACTGCGCCAGCGCCTCGCGGCAGGCGACGCCGGGGCGGCGTATCAGCTTTATCAATTGTATTATGGCATGCAGGACGCAGCGGTCCGCCCGCCCGTGCCCGGCGATTTGCCGTCCGGCGATCGATTGCTCGCGCAGGCGACGAAGGACTACGCGCCCGCCCAATGGCTTCTCGCGTCGCAGTTCGAGCACAACGTGGACAAGACGAAGAACGACCCGGTGCGCGCGTTTGAACTCTATTGGACGTCGGCGATGGCGGGCGACGCAGTCGGCGCGTTCAAGCTGGCGAAGGTGTTCGCCGCGCCGGGCAACGAGAAAGCCGTCGCCCGCAACTACGCGGAAGCCGAATACTGGTTCATCGAGGCGGCGGTGTGCGCCTGGCCCGGCCAGATGGACGTTCCCCATCAGCGGCCGTGGCTCGAACTGGCGAATCTGTATTCCGCCCAACACGCCAACGACGTGCTCTCCACCCTGATGCCGTCTTACGAAGACGCGACCGCCCGCTGGCTCCGACTCATGACCAGCCGTGGTGGCGTGATGGCAGACTATGCCCGGTTGGCGATTTCCTACCTCGACGAGGAAAGTCGCGGCAATCCCCGCCCTTTCGATTTCGAAAAACGGATCGCTGGCATTCCGCCGGAATCGGCGATGTTGCCGGCGGCCGAGTGGCAGAAACTCGAAATCTCCGCCGCGGGCAAACCGGCGGAACTCCTGCGCGTGGCGGAGTCCTACGCGGGCGGACGCCTCGTGCGGCAGAACGACCTGAAGGCCGTCGAGTATTATATAAAGGCAGCCGAGGCCGGCGCGGGCCTGCCGGCGTATCGGGCGCTCGTGCATCATTATCGCAACGGCTACGGGGTGAACAAAGACCCTGCGCAGTTGCTCGCGTGGACGACGAAGGCGGCCGACACGAACGACCTCGCTGCGTTGCGCGAACTGGGCGATGCGTTGCATTTCGTAAACAGCGACGGCCTCGCACAGGATTATCCCGCCGCCATCGCCGCCTACGAGAAGGCCGCTGCGCTCGGCGACCTGCGCGCCCTCTACAATCTTGGGCTCATGCACCGCTACGGACGCGGCGTGCCGAAGGACGACAAGAAGTGGCGGGAATTCATCGAGCGGGCCGCAGCCAGAAATTATATCCCGGCGATGAAAGAGATCGCTTATGCTTATATCGGCAGCGACGTGAAATCGGATCGGAAAGATTATGCGCAGGCCGCGGTGTGGTATCAAAAAGCCGTCGAAGCAGGAGACAAAGCCAGCCGCTTCAGCTTGGCGGAGGCGCTGGTCGGAGCGAACGACCAGGCCGGTGCGCAGAGATGGTATCGCGAGGTGGCGGCGGATGACCCGAAGGATGTCCAATCGCGCTACAAACTCGCCCAACTCGCGCGATGGGACGGCCGGCGGGACGAGGCGGCCCAATGGTATCGGCAGATCATTCCGCTCGAAACCATTTATGGTTTCATGAAGGAAGCTGCGGCGGATTTCCTTCGCGAATACGACGAAGAGGAGGCCGCGAAACCTGGCTCGCTGCCGCACTATCGCAAGCTCGCGAAGACCGGAACGCTGGACGACATGTATGACTACGCCGCGCGTGTCGCCGCCACGAATCGCGGCGAAGCGATGCGCTGGTTGAGAAACGCCGCGCTTGAAGGCCATGCCCTCAGCACCGCCACTTACTATACCGAACAATCCAAGACCGACAAAGAAGGGGCGGACAAGTGGGTCAGGGAGATGGCGGAAAAAGGAAATTCCCAGGCGATCCTCATCGTCGGCCTGTTGACCGCATCGACGGACAAACCCGCCGGACTCGCGTTGATGGAGAAGGCGGCGGCGGCGGGGAATCTGGATGCGAAACTCCGGCTCGGCATGATGCAGTATCAAGGCAACGAACTGCCCCAGGATCGCGCGGCGGGCATCGCCCGGATTACGGAAGCTGCCGAGGGTGGTTATGCCCTTGCACAGTTCACGTTGGGCAAGGCGCTCGTCGGGGGGGACGTCGGTTTGCCGGCCGAACCGACGCGCGGGGTCGCGTTGTTGAAACGCGCGATGATGCAGAACCGTGAAGGCTCGGCCGCGTTGCAAGCCGCCGTGTTGCTGGGGCAGATCTACGAACAAGGGAAAGTGCCAGGTATCGCGCAGGATCTCGGCGCCGCCGTGGACGCATTCAAGCGCGCCACGGAACTCGATCCGCAGAACGCACAGTTGCGTAATCACTATAACGAGGTGCATCGCCGGATGGCTCAGGCGATGAAAGGGATGAAGTGAGGGCAGGCCGCGGCGCATGGTTTTTCCCCGTTCGACGGTTTTGCACCGGCTTCAGCAGACGATCTCGGGCGCGTGAAGGAGGCGCGTCGGGCGGCGACGGAATTCGCGCGCACGACGCGGCTCACGAAGGCTCGCCGGATCATTTTGTCGTCGCCGCGGGGAGACTATCCCATCGGGATACGCCGCGATGTTGCGCGTGACCGCCACCCCCAGCCGGCTGTTCTGGACCCTGCAGATCGCCGGATGGCTCGCGTTGGTGCCGCTCTTCACGGGCCTGAACTTCGCGGCGGGGAACACGCTTGAGGCGTCGATTTTCAGCGGGGTGGTGCGTCAGGTCACCGGGTTCGCGCTTACGCTGGGCCTGCGTGAAATCTATCGGCGCTGGTCCTGGAGTCGGCATTCGCCCTGGCAACTCGGGCTTCGCGCGCTGCTGCTTTCGATCGTGGCGATGGCCGTGGACTTCGTGGTGCTGGAAAGTTTGCGCCGGGTCGTTGGCGTCGAGTTCAACCTCAGGTTGCCGCTGTTGCTGTTTGGAACCTCGCTCGGCCGCGTGTGCATCTACGCCGGCTGGAGCGCGCTCTATTTGGCCGTGAGCCATTTCCTGGCGTTGCGCGAGCGTGAGCTCTCCCTGGCGCGGGTTGAAATCGCCGCGCGAGAGGCGGAGTTGCAGGTGCTGCGCGCGCAGTTGAATCCTCATTTCCTTTTCAATGCTCTCCACACGATCATGGCCGAGGCGGACGATAATCCGGCTCGCGCGAAGAAGATCACGCTCGGGTTGTCCGAGCTGCTGCGGTTTTCGCTGCGGCAGCGCGAGCATGTGGCCCGGTTTGGCGAGGAGTTGGAGGCGGTCGAGAATTACCTGCGGATCGAAGGAATGCGGTTCGAAGAAAAACTCGACTGGCGGATCGACGTGACGCCCGCGGCGCGAGACGCACGGGTGCCGACCGCGCTGCTGCTTCCGCTCGTGGAAAATGCGATCAAGCACGGCCAGCAAACCAGTCGGGATCAACTCGTCTTGCGATTGGGAGCGGAGGTGCGCGACGACCGCATGGAAGCGTTTGTGGAAAATTCCGGGACGTGGGTTGAACCCAATCCGCATTCGAAACGCTCGACGGGCGTGGGGCTGGCGAATCTGCGCCGGCGCCTCGCGCTGCTTTGCGGGCCGCAAGCGGTGCTGACGATCACGTTTCCGGAGGGACGCGTTCGAGCGAGTGTGTCTGTGCCTGTCGCGGGCGAGAAGCAGGAGGATGCGTCGTGAGTGAACTTCTTCCTCTGCGCGTGTTGGTGGTGGACGACGAGCGGTCGGCGCGGAAGTTTTTGCGGACGACGCTCGCGGCGCATCCGTGGATTTCGCTCGTGGGTGAAGCGGCGTGCGTGGAGGAGGCGGCGCTGCTCGCGGCGGGGCAGCGGCCGGATGTCGTGTTGCTCGACGTGCAAATACCGCCGGCCAGCGGATTCGATCTGCTGCCGCGGTTGCCGACGCCGGCGCCGGCGGTGATTTTCGTGACCGCGCACGATGCGTATGCGGTGCGCGCGTTCGAAGTCAGCGCGGTCGATTATTTGCTGAAACCGTTTTCGGAAGAACGACTGCTTCGCGCGCTCCAACGGGTGCAGCATGGACGGAATCCATCCTCCGCAAAAAATTGCGGATCGAGATCGATATCGTCTCTGACCTTGGATGGCGCAGTGGTGTTGCGTGACGCCAGCCGGATTCGTCGGGTGGAGGTGCGCGACATCGCCGCCGTGGTGGCCGAGGGCAGCTATACGCAGGTTCATTTTGCGTCGGATCGCCCCATGCTCGTTTTGCGCACCATGGCCGACTGGGAAGCGTTGCTCCCGGCGCCCCCGTTCCTGCGCGTGGACCGTTCGCTCGTGGTGAACCTCGAGCGAATCGTGGGCATCGACGTGCATTCGCGAGACAAGGGCGAACTCACGCTGCAGGCGAACGGTTCGCCCCGGCTGCATCTCGGTCGGCTCGCGCTCAATCGCGTGCGCGAAGCCTTGGCGACCTGAAGAGTGCGGATCGGGGGAACCCGCCGACCTCGCTGCCCGTTTCATCGAAGCTCCAGCCGGATTCGTGGAATCCGGATTCAGCCGAGGACTCCGAGGCCGATAGTGCCGGATCGCGTCCTTCTTGGGCGTTGAACCACACCACGTCACTCTTCCCATGAAACGCTTCATCTCACCCGGGTTGCCGCTGCTGCTGTTCATCGTCGGCGTCGTGCCAGCCGTTCGCGCCCAGTCTTCCATTTTGGTCCAGGAGGCCCCTTTCTCATTTGAGATCGGGGAAACCGTCGAAGGAGACGGGCGCCACGAGTATAACATTACGGAACCAAATGCCTTCACGTTTACGTTCGAGCCATTCGATCTATCTCTCGGGACGTTGGAGTCGTTTACCATAGCCTGGGACCTGACGGTGACCGGCACGGTCTCCACTTCGAACGGGGTGAGCGTCAGCTCAGGGAACGGCAGCGACTTCATATTGGGCGGAGTGCAATACGGTGGAACGGGTAGCGGAGCCTCCGGTGTAACGACCGCTACGTTTAGCCTGCAGCGGGGCCACACCTTCCTCGCCTCAGACGCCGGAATAATATACGATCCCGCACTATATGATCGGGTGACGGGCGCATCGAACTATAACCTTGTATGGGAGGGGCGGCCGAGGTTCACCATCGACAATGGTATTGACGGAGAAATCTACAGCGCATCGGCCATCGGCAGCGTATCGGTCACCTACACCTATTCCGCCATTCCCGAGCCTTCGACGTATGCGCTGATCCTCGGCTGCGCCACGCTGGGTTTCGTCGCTTGGCGCCGCCGTCGCAAGATTGGGTCCTAGCTCGAGGAGCGCGCAGTGAAGAGGTGCGTCTCGGATAGACGCTTACACGTGGAGCGCGACGGCGATCTCCATTCGTCTCAACCGTCGCCGACCCCCAACTGTCATCTCCCATATAAACCTCCAACCATCGTAAACTTTCGCTCCTCTATGGCTTCTTTGAACTCTGCCTTGCTGCGCCTGATGAAATTTCCCGTCGTTGGAGTCATGTTGGCCGGTTTGATAACGGCGAGCCTGTCGGCGCAGATGGTAAGCTATCGGGTCGATTTGAGTCTG
This sequence comes from Verrucomicrobiota bacterium, assembly GCA_023426435.1. GTDB lineage: Bacteria > Verrucomicrobiota > Verrucomicrobiia > Opitutales > Opitutaceae > Opitutus. Next base: position 58,376 of record JAFAAS010000023.1, read on the forward strand.
GATAGTATAAGCCATCAACCGCAGACGTTCGGCGTAAGTGCCCCCTACTCGTTTTCGCTTACGTTTACCTTCGATCTGGGGGCTAATCCGCAGTTCATCTCCGTGCCGCAAGACACGATCACCGTCGGCGCAACGGGCAACTGGTATCTCTTCGCACCGGAATCGGTCACGGCCATCTCGGGCAATTTCGGAACCCGTTCGTTTAGCTTGGAGGATATGCAGACAATCGTATTGCCAAGGATGCCGACGGAAGAAAGTGAGGGCTTCCAGACGCTCTTCCGGGCTGACACCGACCTCACTACGACGCCCTCCCTCCTCGCGTTTAACCTGGATTTCTCCGATGGAAGCTCTTTCAACGTGGGGACGTTTGGTGCGGATGGGGACAATGAGGATTACTTCCTCTATGATCCTACGTGGAGCTCAGCAGACCTCAGTAACGACTCCTCTGCGTCCGGCCATATATCTTCGATCCAATCGCTTTCGGCGGTGCCGGAGCCTTCGACCTATGCAGCGATGGCGGGTGCTTGCGTGCTGGCCTTCGCCGCGTGGCGCCGTCGGCGTGCGAATGTTGCGCGTGGTTGAACGTATTACCTCTTTGGCGCGCAGGAGAGTGGAGCAGGGTGTGAACCGCGAAAGAACGCGAATGCACGCCAAGGACTGACGGGCGAACCACGGATCAATACCTGCGGGGTGGAAGGGGGCAGCTGATGTTTGTGGAGTTCTCAGCGCGAGGGGAGGGCGTTGTTCCAAAAATCAACAAACATCAGCCTGACCTCTTTCCCTAAGCGCCTTTTCCTCAGCGGCTTGGGCTGGTTGGTTTTTACAGGAGGAAATCGAGGGAACGGAGGGAGTGGCCCGGAAGATCGACCGGGCAGCAGACAGGCCTCCCGCGATTTTCATAGAGACTCGAGATTGGTCGCGAACGAAGCTGATTGCTGCGAAATGGCGATTTCGGGCTGGTGGTCGGAGACGCAGGTTGTGCAGCGTTGCTCAACTCCGGTTTTGCTCTCTGGTTGCGCCTCGGATTGGTCTGTCGCGTTGGGCGACGTGACCCGTTCGGCGACTCTCTTGGTCGGTGAAGGTGTCCTCCACTCAACGCCCTGTATTACATGCCACCGATTCCGAAGCGTGTCGAAGATCGGCCGATCGCGGGTGGCAAGAGTTCCTGCGCCCTTGTGTCCATCTGTCTCTACAACACATTTCCGACGCATGAACACCGTGCTCTTCGCTGAAATCGAACGCCTCTCGCCGGCCGAGAAACTCCCCGTAGTCGAAGAGCTTTCGAACCAGATCGCGCGCGAGTCCAACGCTGTCGAACCGCCCGGATGGCACGACGGGGTCCTAGCTGAGGATGCGCAGCGATACGCTTCGGATCCCTCTCGCGGAAATTCGTGGGAAAAGCGAAGCGGCGCATCGTCGGCCATGCCTGAGGCATGCCCGATACGCTCTCCCTTGCTCCGTCGCTACGGGGCGGAGGTCGGATGATGCGCGCTGATCAACCTCCGGGCGGAGTAACCGAACTCTTTGCAAGCGAGAGTGCATTTCGCGGCGATTCCCGCTTTCGCTCTTTGCGCGTTCTGGATTGGTTTATTCGCGCATGAATGTGAGTAGTTGTCTGCGCTCGTCGTCGCGGCTCACGACCCTTAGGATGGTCCAACTTTCTACGCTTTAAATCATGAGCGTGGTCGTCATCGAGTGGTGTTGCGCGCCGTGGGAGGATGTTGCTCCGCGGTTGAGCGCTGCGCAGTTGCCGTGTCTGGCTCGCCTTGCCGGTGCAGGCGCGGTGGGGTCGATTTCAACCGCAGCAGCCCCGTTGTGGGATGCTGGTGTGGTGGTTGAACATCTCCGCGGGGCGGGGGTGGCAGCGAAGGCAGTCGGATGGGGGCATCGTTCGACGGAGACCCAACGCATCACGGCGGATGAAATCGATCCACGGATATCACGGCTGTTTCCCGGTTGGCCGCCGGCGCGTATCCAGATTGCGAATGCGCTGGCCGAGCTTTATACGCGTCACAACGCGGCGATTCAGGCTCTAGATGAGGTCGATGCGCGCGGGGTCATTGCGGTGCGGCACGATTTCATCGACGAGGTGAGTCGTTGTTATTGCGATTCGCCGAAGCTGGCGGAGGCGCGGGCGGTGGCGTTCACGTTGTCGGATTTGCTGTTGAACGATCTCAGGCAGGAGGCGGGCCTGAAGTGCCGGGTGATCGTCTTGGGGCGCGGCGCGGGATCGCGGCCGGGGTTTTGCGTGATTCCGCGAGCAACGGCAGCGGCCGCGCGTGGGACGGCCGCGAACGCGTCGTTAGCCAGCGTGCTGCGAGACCTTGCCGGCTCCGACGCGCGATTTACGGCGGCATTGCCGGGGGAGGAATTCGCGCCGGTTGAGAACTGGCGGCGACCGATGGTGGCGCCGGTCCGGGTGACGAAGCCCGGTTGGATTTCCGGTGACGTTCATGTGCGGCTGCGTCGGGGCGACGATGCAGCTCGGCTGGCGATGTTGTTTCCACGAATCGCGTGGCCGGCGGGAGGCGCAGGGTTCCTGATGTTCGCTGGTGGAGGCGAACAAACGCTCTTGGGAGCGGCGGTCGTGGATGATCGCGGTGCGGTGACGTTCGACGTGCTGGCCGGAGCGGAAGCGGGCGCGGAAGTATTGCTGCAGACGGTCGTCGACGAGGCTCGACGACGCGGATTGTCGAGGCTCACGAACGGGAACGACATTCCGGTCGGAGACGTGCGGCTGCGCGTGATGGAAGCGGTCGGTTTTTCTGTCACCGGAACGGTCAGATTCTGGCGGGCCGAGCTCAAAGAAGCGATCGAGCGTGTGGGCGCTCTGCGGGAGAAGCCTGTCGACGGGCAATTACGACCTCCGACTGCGGAGGATGTCGCGCGATGGCGGGGGCGCGACGTAGCAGAAGGGTTGATACGAGAGCGAATGGCGTTCGATCCGGATTTGAGTTTCGTGTTGGACCGCCAAGGCGTGCCGGCGGGCTTGTTGCTGGTCCGGCGTGTGGAGAAGGTGGGATGTATCGAGCTTCTGGTGACGAGCCCGGAAGCTCGGAGAAGTGGAGCATTACTGGCGCTCGTGCGCGCAGGAATGAGATCTGCGCTCGTTGGCGGGCTCCGCACAGTGATCTTCACGACGGACGACACCCGACGCGAAGCGGTGGCCGTCGCGCGCGGATGCGGCGCGCGTGAGGTGCAAACGAGTATCCGGCTAGCGTGCGACCTTGGACTCGCGGAGCCGAAATTCAGGACAAAGGACTTGCCGTAGAGGACGCGATAATTATCTCGCCCTCCGTGAGATCCAGCACACCTGTCCATTCCTCGCTTCGCACGGCCGTTCGATGGGTTGTCCCAGCCTCGGCCGCCTTTGCGGCTGGCGAAGCGTCCGCTCAAATGGTTTTCACGCCAGCGGCGCAGACGCTGTTTTCGATGTCCGGATCGACGCTCTATCTCGACATGGGAGACGGTTTCGGCGGTGCGGGTTCGGTTTCCTTTTCCTCCAGCCCCGAGGCCGACTTCCGGCTGTTCTACGAGAGGGAGGGATCGAACAAAGCGATCATCGAAGCGATCAATCCAGCCCAAAGCTACATCTCCAGAAACCCTGACTCCGAGGACTACGAGGCGACTGACTACGACCTCGGTCAACTAATCGATTCCAGCTATGTATGGGAGTCTTCTGCGAAGGTGTGGAGGCAAGACTCGAACCGACTGGTAGGGGTCCGATTCACCGATGCTGACAATGGACTTCACTACGGCTGGATTGACCTGAATGTCGATCTAGATTCCGACCGCGTTGATTCATTCCTGACGGTGCAGGGTTTCGCCTATGAGCAACGGCCGGATGTGGCGATCGCTGCTGGTGCCACGGCGATCCCCGAACCTGCGACGACGGCCCTCGCGGCCGCGTTGGTTGCCGGCTCGGCCGCGGCTTACCAGCGGCGGCGGAAGCGGAAGCTTGAGGGCAAAGCTTCGGCAGAGTAACAGCGTCGGGGTTTGTCCTCGTCCGGCTGCGTCAGCAATCTGATAGTCGCCGATCTGGAAAGGCTGGCGCGCGATCTGATCAGCTAGATCGAGGGCGATCCGTTGCTTTCTCCTGGGAAGCGCGGTGACGAATGCCACAGCTTCGATCGAAAGATGGCTGGTATAGCCTGACGGCTCAGGCATGGCGGAGCTGCTTCCGAAGATCGGCCACGCTCATCTTTTTCCCCCGCTCCATTTCATCGAGTCGACGCGCGGTCTCCTGCTTCCAGCCGCTACGCTCCTGGCCGAGGCGGATCAAGTAAGCGGACAACGTCTGCCGCTCTTTCTCTGAAAGCTTTGAGGCCCGCTGCTTGAGATCGAGAAATGCCGAGGCAGTCATGAGCGGAAACTGCGAGGGCGAGCGCAGCGGTCAAGGATCCGAGAAGAGCTTCGCGATTGCGACGGAGATCGTAGGTCGAAGTTCGGATGAAGCTGAACGCTGACGACTGATTGTTGATTGCTGCGAAATGGCGATTTCGGGCTGGTGGTCGGAGACGCAGGGGTGCAGCGGTTGGGCTCCGCCAGCTTTTGTGAGCCCTTCCTGCTCAACCCCGCTTTCCCTCTCTGTTCGCGCCTCGGATTGGTTTGTCGCCGGGGGAAACGTCGGTTCGGTTGCTCTCGCGGTCGGTGAAGGCGTCTCTGCGCGTCTCACTGTGTCAAACGCCACCGATTTCGAGGCATGTCGAAGATCGGATGATTGCGACACCGCAAGAGCCTGTGAGCCGGCGACAATCAACAAATATCAGCACCAACGCCTTTCTGCCATCCGCGTTGGCTACAGCGCTTCGTTCCGTTCAGTTAGAGAGCCGCTAGGAATTCTTCCGCAGGAATGCCCGCCTGCCGAAGAATTCCTGCAAGTGTGCCTATCTTCACTTCCCGATGTAGTGGCAAGACACATCCAACGGAACCACGCTTCATCACGACATGACTGCCTTTCTGCCGCGCACGGGAAAAGCCCAGACGCTCCAATACGCGGATGATCTCTGACCCGGAGAGGTGCGGCAGCTTAGGCACGCTCAGAAACTTCAAACGTCGTCAGGAGAGCGTTGCCGGCCTTAGCAAGGGGGAACTCCTCGAGGTAAAGCTCCGTCGCCTCGCGAAGATTCTCCAAGGCCTCCTCGATAGTTTCCCCCTGCGTGGTGGTGCCCGTCTCAGGGTTCAATGCGATGAAACCACCTTCTTCCGCTGCGGTGAGAACGGCGCTCAAGGTCATGTGCCCACCATGTTGGTCGTCTCCGACGGGTCAACCTGCACTTTTCCGTGGGAGTGCCGTAACGAATGCCACAGCTTCGATCAGCTGCGCGAACGCGCAACGGTTGTTTGGAAATCATAGGTCGAATCCCGAAGGGGACTGACACCGGCTGCGGATCGCTGACCGCTGATTGCTGCGAAATGGCGATTTCGGGCTGGTGGTCGGAGACGCAGGTGTGCAGCGTTTGGGCTCCGCCAGCTTTCGTTTTTGTGAGCCCGTCCTGCTCAACCCCGCTTTCGCTCTCTGCCCGCGCGCCGGATTGGTCTGTCGCCGTAAGCAACGTGATCGGTTCGGCTGCTTTGACGGGCGGTGAAGGCGTCCTCCGCTCAACTCACTGTATCACATGCCACCGATTCCGAAGCGTGTCGAAGACTGGCTGATTGCCGGCGCCTGCGGCGAGGCGAACTATGGCTCTGTCAATAGTCCCCATGACCCCTTTGGCCGCCCTCGGCTGTTCGGCTATTTCATCGCAACAACAACCACCCGAGGTAGCCGACGTAGATCGCGAGCAATCCCGCGCCTTCCCAACGCGTGATTCGGCCACCGGTCCACGCGATCGGGAGCACGGCGACGGCAGTGAGAACCATCAGCCCGAGATCTGTCCAGTTCAGGCCGGGAGCATCGATGGGGTTCACTAATCCGGCGACGCCGAGGATGCCGAGCAGGTTGAAAATATTCGAGCCGACGACATTCCCGATCGCGACGTCGCCCTCCTTTTTCAGGGCTGCCACGAGTGAGGCTGCCAGCTCCGGCAGGCTCGTGCCCACCGCGACGATCGTGAGGCCGATCGCCACCTGACTCATGCCCCACGCTGCTGCCAGTGTCACCGCGCCGCTCACGAACACATGCGAGCCGATCAGGAGTAGCGCGAGCCCACCCAGAGCCAGCGCGGTGTTTTTGCCGAGGCTTGTGGGCAAACTGCGCACCTCCGCAGCAAACTCCTCTTTCGCCTCCGCCGCCGTTTCGGCCCGGGCCTGGCGGACCGTGAGCACGGTATACACCACCAACGAGGCCAGCAGCAGCCCAGCCTCCCACCGCGCGAGCCGCCCGTCCGCGAGCAGCAGGACCGCGAACAGTGTCACGCCAATCATGACGGGAACTTCCCGCCGGATCACCTGAGCCGCCGCCCGCAAAGGCGAAACCAACGCGCAGATCCCGAGAATAAACGCGATGTTGCAGATGTTGGAACCCACCACATTGCCGATCGCGATCGCGCCGTTCCCGGATAGCGCCGCTTGCAGACTCACCACCAACTCGGCGCTGCTCGTTCCAAACGCCACGACGGTCAGCCCGATCACGAGCGGTGTGAGTCCGAACCGCAGGGCGAGCCCTGCCCCGCCTTTGATGAGCGTCTGCGCGCCGAAATAAAGCGCTACCAAACCAATACCGAGCGCCAGCCACGGATTCATCGGCCCAGCAAGCGACGAGCCCGAGCCAAGTCAAACGCCACGGCTGAACTCAGGCGTTCACGGCCACGGCGTTTAGCCAGCCGCGCGCAACGTCCAGGAAAACACCGGCAGCGCAGCCGAGCAGGCACGCTCCTGCGGCCCTCCGCGTTCCTCGCGGTTTTTTTTCGAGTGACTTCGCCACGCGTAGGCTCGCTCCCCGCGCGGCTCTACGCGAGGTGCGTTGACCTGCATCGTGCGATTCTGCACGTGCGGCAGAATCCGGCCCGGTGTCGATGGAGGGCGAGGCAGCTCGCGCAGTGCAGATCGGCGTGCGGAGATCGTGGATGGACCTCGAAGGTGGGTGACACGGCCGCTGATCGCTGAGAGCTGAAGCCTGCGAAATGGCGATTTCGGCTGCTGGTCGTTGACGCAGGCGTGCAGCGTTTGGGGCTCCTCCAGCTTTTTGTGTGCCCGCCCTCTGGATGAGTTTGCCTGTAGGCGATGTGATCGGTTCGGCTGGTCTCGCGGTCGGTGAAGGCGTCCTCCGGTCTCGCGCTATTGCTGAATCAGACGAAACTGCACACCGTGCAGCATGCCTATGACACTCGAACAGCTCGTTGAAGAGTCTCGTCAGCTGCCGCAGGATGTCCGCGCTGAACTCGTTGAAAGGATTCTCCTGGCGGCACACGGCGGCATCGAGCCGAGCGTGGAAGAGGCTTGGAAGCAGGAGACTCGTCGCCGCGTGGCCGAGATCCAGAGCGGGCAAGCGCGGGGCATTCCGCTGGACGAAGCGCTGGCGGACGCACGGAAGCGTGCGGGGTTGTGAAACGGCTGATCCACGAGGAGGCGAATCGCGAGTTCCGCGAAGCGCTCGATTATTACCTCGCGATCAGTCCGGAACTCGGAGTGCGGTTCTATCGCGAGATGGAGCGGCTGATAATAGAGGTGTGCGAGCGCCCGCTGCTCTTCAGGCAATTCGATCCTCCGGCCCGGCGACACTTCACCGACAAGTTTCCTTACGGAGTGATCTACGTCGTCCAGCCGGATCAGGTATGGATTGTGGCGATCATGCACCTGAGTCGGATTCCCGGTTACTGGCGGGAACGGGCGGGATAAGGCCGCGCATTGAGCTTATACGGTTCATTCTACTACTCGGGCTGATGGCGTTGCCACTGGTGACTGGTGCAGCGGAAGACGCGATGAACGACACGGCCAGATGCGAATTTCGTGGCGTGGCTTATATTCATCGTTGGGCGGGCAAGGATCAGCACGAGTATACGCCGGAAGAGCAGGAGGACCTGGAGCGATGGTCCGACATGATCACGATCAACCTCCACCGTGCGGCCAAGGACGGCGACGGGCTGGCGAACGTGGCGACGGCGTATTGGAAAACTACAAGCGCGCCGGAGGCCGGGTGATTCGGACGGATTCGAAACCGCGCACGGACACGTCGCCGGCGGAGCACCTGGTCGTGGTGATTTTCCCACAGCCGACCATGATCGAGATGGCATTTGCGCGCTTCATGTTGGTGGACGGAATGGGATGCGTCGTCGTGTATTCACGCCGCGAATATGGAGAAAAGATCGGTCCGCGGGTGAGCGCGTGGCTGCAGGAGAACGGCCCGAAGATCGAACAGGAGCTCATGGAGTGGAAAAGATTCCCTACGCCCAAGGCGTTGCTGGAGCTCTCGAGCGCAGAGCGTTCGGATGTTAAACAGGGCAGTGATTCGACGCCGAGCGCGGGAAAACAATAAAAGCGCAAGGTTTTGGCTGGTGGTCGGAGACGCAGGTGTGCAGCGTTTGGGCTCCTCCAGCTTTCCTGCTCAACCCCGCTTTCGCTCTCTGCCCGCGCCCCGGATTGGTCTGCCAGCTTCGCTGGCGTGATCGGTTCGGCTGCTCTCGCGGTCGGTGAAGGCGTCCTCCGCTTAATTCACTGTGTGATCCTATGTCGCTGACCCAGTCCGAAGCGGATGCTCTGCTTCTGATGCCTAAGAAGTTTGAGGCACGCGTAGCGACGATCAGCTTCCCACGGATTCAGGCGTTTGGTTCCGAATACGCGCTGGAGGGCATCGGAACTCGGGAGCAGTTCATCCTCGATCTCGATCGCGGGAACCGGAAACGCGCACGGCTGAAGTTTCAAACCCGGGCACGCAAGATTTACGTGCTCGCCCGGATCGATATCGAGGGGCGTCCGCATCGAAATCCGGTTGATGCTCCGCACCGGCCGAACGAACGGCTGACAGGGGTCCACATTCACCTCTATCGCGAAGGGTTTGGTGATCGAGTAGCGTTTCTTCCAGAGGATCTACCGCAATTTGCCGCACCGGCGGATACGAACGATGTCTCGTGGCTTGTCGCGTTTCTGAGGTTCTGCAACGTGCAGGACACACCGCCCATTCAAGAAGAGCTTTAGCCCATGCTTGCTGCCGAGGGAAAACGTCTGATCGACGGATATCTGTCGTGGCTCAAGGAAGGTTTCCACCTTGAGACGGGCGGCGGCTACGCGCTCATCTCGACGCCGTTTCTCGACCCGCACAACGACGAGATCCAGATCTTCGTCGACAAGCAGGGGGACTCGATCCGGCTCACGGATGACGGCTACACGATCGGCGACCTCCGAGACATGGGGCTCGAAATCAATACGGAGAAGCGCGAGGCGCACGTGCACCAAATCCTGAACGGGTTCGGTGTTCGTTTGGAAGAAGGCGACCAACTGGTCGTCACGGCCACGGAGCGGGATTTTCCGCAGAAGAAGCACAATCTCATTCAGGCGATCCTTGCCGTTCACGATCTGGCCGTAATGGGGCAGACGCACGTGCTGCAATTCTTCGAGGAAGACGTGGCGAATTTCCTGCGCGAACATCGAGTCTCCTTCTTCCGCGACCTTAAGCTGGCGGGGAAAAGCGGGTTCGATCACAAGTTCGACTTTGCGTTCGCGGAGAGGGACAAGCGTCCGGAATCGGTGATGCGGGCGGTGAATGCGTTGACGCGTGATTTCGCGACTAGCGTCGCGTTCGCCGTGAATGACGTGAGGCTCCAGCGGGGGAATGAGCGGTTCGCGGCGTATGCGGTGATCAATGATCGTGAGGCGAAACCGTCTGCTGATCACATTGACGCGTTGCGCGCCTACGGCATCAAGCCGATCCTCTGGACGCAACGAGAGGTTCTCGTGACCGAATTCGGCGGCAATTAAACGGCTAGACGTCGTCGCTATAGTAAGCGTTCGCGCGGAAAACTATAGCAGGCGCAAGATTTTGGCTGGAGGTTGGAGACGCAGGTGTGCAGCGTTTGGGCTCCGCCAGTTCAACGATTGTGAGCCCGTCCTGCTCAACCCCGCTTTCGCTCTCTGCCCCCGCCCCGGATTGGTCCATACGCTCTGCGAATGTGATCAGTTCGGCTGCTCTCGCGGTCGGTGGAGGCGTCCTCCGCTCAACTCATTGTGTCACATGCCACCGATTCCGAAGCGTATCGGAGACCGGCTGACTGCCGACCTTGAGGAATCCCAGGCCTCCTGAGCTCCGGCTCTGTGCAGGGTCAATTCATGACCTCTTCGGCTGCAACAGCAACGACAGGATGAATGCAGAGAAAGACATCACGGGATCACTCGTAGCTGCCGCATGGTTCCCATCCCCGTGGCCTCCGGCAACCACCATTCAGTTGTTCAGTAAACTGGAAGACGGTTGCGGGGTAGTGGTATCTGCCCTCGTAAACGGCTCGATTGCTATCGAGGTTTTCGCCAGCGGTGCTTTAATGAGGCGAGATGAATATCAACCTCTTCAGCTTACTGGCGGGGATTTTGGTATTATTAGCTTCACCTGGACGAAAGACGAGACCCGACTTCTGATAAATGACACTGCTCTCCGTCTTCGGTCTGAGGAAGACGTTCCGTGCATTATAAAAATGTCACAGAGAGCACGATATAGGGAACCCATCTATCTGGAGCTTTCGGCCGACGCGAAGCTCAACAGGATTGATCAGTTGTTCGTCGAAACGATCAAGGATATCCAGTCAAAGTTAGATGACCCATCACACTACAATCTCATACGAGCCGCAGGTATGCTTCGGCAACTTTTTCTAGATGGCTCTCGATTGGTTGATCAAGTGAATCGCTATCATCGGATTCGCTTGCGATTCGAGATCGTTCCCTTCGAACAGGAGCTTTCGATTGTTCCTGAATTCCATTGGTGCAGAATCTCGCCCGGCGTATCACCCTCGATATCGGTAGAATGTGACTTAGATCATTTTTTACGTGTGACCTGCGTGTTTAGCGAAAAACATAAGTTCTCCGTCTACGATGTTATAATATGCTGCGCACATGTCTTTGGAGGTGTCCATTCTGGTTCTCCGGGCAATGACAAAGAATCTGAACTGCTGAGACTGCAAGAAGCTGTCTTAGCAGGTGGTGAATCAGTTGTCGATTCGACTTTGCGAGACATATGTGATATTGCACTACGCGGCTGCGCGCCGCTGATGGAAGCCCTCTTCCGAACTCAAGGTAAGTGATTCTAAAAAGAAAGCCGGGCAGCGTAATGCAGTATATGAGCCGATTCCTGCAACTCGAAGAAGCGAAGAATCGCGCGTTCAGGTCAGCGTTGTCAAAGATTCACACGTGAGCCCTTACTTCCCTACTTTGCCCCTTCCTCAATTCCGACTTTGATATGGATGAGTTATGCGACCAATATATTCAAGCGCTGCCCAATCTTGAACGCCTGCGGCTCGTTGTTCACGAGAAGCTCGAGCGACTGCTCGAAAACGAAGGTCTGCGTTACGATAAGCTAGAGAGCCGGTGTAAGGGTTTCATCAGCTATGCGCAGAAATGCTCTAATCCAGGAAAGCATTACACGTCGCCGATTGAAGACGTGACTGATTTAGTAGGAATTCGGGTGATTTTCTTCAATGGAAACGACGTGGGCTATTTTGCCAATGCTGTGAGTGAAAAATTCCAGGTGGACTGGAGTCACTCTGGCGACAAGCGAACCACTCAAAGGCCAAACGAGTTTGGATATCAGTCGCTTCATCTTGTGTGTTCGCTGCGAGCCGAGGACGGAGACGAAACGCTCGCCAAACTGAAGTTCGAGATTCAGCTGCGAACCGTTCTTCAACATGCGTGGGCATCGATATCTCACGCTCTCCACTACAAGTCTTCGGCGGAGGTCCCGGTTGAGCTTCAGCGTCGTTTATACCGACTTGCTGGACTTTTGGAGCTTGCTGATTCCGAGTTCACGCAGCTCCAAGAGGCAAAGATCACTCTAACGAAACGATTCGCAGGTATCATTTCGGAGAATCCTGAGGCAGTCCCGTTGGAGCAAGGGAGCCTGGCGGCATACCTGTCACATGCTCCGGTAGTGAAAGACCTGACCGCAGCTGCGATCAAAGCAGGTTTTCACGAAGCCATTGCTCCATCGGAGGCATACATACCACGGATAATGCAGGTTGCAGCACATCTGGGAATCAGCGATATCGCCGCTCTTGATCGGGAGCTCTTGAATTTCCGAGGCCATGCACATCGGGTGCTATCTGCGTTACGACGTGCGGAGAGAGCGGGAAGTTGGAGAGCATCGCCTGCTTGTTTCGTATTGTTCGCGCTATATGCCTGCGTGCCGGATTTGTCTAAACAGAAGTTACAAACGCTGGGATGGGGAACGTCGGAAAGTATTGTCGAGGCGTTGAGACAAGTAAAATCATGAGCCTTGCTCCGTGAACACCGCGCGCAGGGTGCACAGGCATCTGTGCTAAGACCGGAGGCGAAAGGCATCAGCCTGACCTCTTTCCCCGCGCTTTCCGTGCCGCCCTTCGGCTGCTTCTCCCGAATTCACGAATTCGGAGTCGGCGAGTCACGGCTTCTCCAGCAAGAAAAGATACTCGTGATGGCCACTCTCGGCATCTCGGCTCCACTCGTTCGTCCATCGCATTGCAGCCATAACATTTCGCGCATGGTCGATCTTAACAAACTTAAGAAGTCGTCCGGCGGATGCTACTGCATCGTGTAGTTCCTTCGCCGTTGCTCGACCTCCCGAACTGTAAGAAAGAAGGACGTATCGTGATCGCGTTTGACGAAGAAGCCGCTCCACTGCTTCAACGGCGATAAACCTACCTGATTCGTTACGCCGAAATTCTTCGAAGGGCGTGCTGTTGAGGCGATCACTTGTTTCAGCACGGCGCTTCGCCTTCCCGAAGACTGCCGGGCGATCGTTCAGACAAACCGTTGTCCAAATGTGGTAGTATGCGCTATACCGGACCCTTGACGGCGGCATCTTCTCATTGTTCGAGCCATAAGGCGGGTCGAAGTAAGAGAGCTCAGCATCACTATCTTTAATGGCAGAAAAAACATCCTGATTGATCACCCGGTGGTCATTCCGAATCCGCTGTATCGCTGGCGGCCGGAGAACCAATTGATTGAATGAACGCGGCGACCAGTGGCCTAAGTATGCCGCATAGTGACCCAGCGTATTGTCGACTTGATCTAAGGCTAGAATCAGGCTTGTGAGTAACACTGAGCGGTCAACAGGCTCTGGAGCGATGCGGTCAATTTCCTCCCTGATCGCATCGAGCTTTCGCGTGACGTGGATTTGCCACGGCTTTTTTAGACCGTCGGATTGAACCCCGTCCGCTCCGTTAGCGACTCCCCCATAATTCTCAGTGAACCAACCGTCCTTTGGCTTAAGCGCGTTTAAGTGCGCGATTAAATCTTCGTAGAAGGCAGTCGGTTTGGATGCCAGTAGATAGCACTCGTTGAAAACTTTGGACCAGACGGCGATGTCGTTCGCTATAACACGGTAGCCGCTCTTCGCCAATGCCTGCGAAACTCGTGTCGAGCCTGAGAAACCATCGAACACGGACTCGGGCCGGACGTCTCCTACGAGCCGAAGAATGTGGGGGAGCAATTTTAGCTTCGAGCCGGCATACTTGATGCCTTCAGTGCTAGCCTGAAGTAGCTGCGTCTCATCAAATAGGCAAAGGTCGGTCTGGTCGCTCTTCATTTCCGCTCGCCGAGTGTCGATTGCTTTTTCTGCTCCGTGATATCGAGCTTCAAGATCTCCAACGCTTTCGCGTGTGCGTCGGGTCGAGAAATAAACGCATGCGAAAACATAGTAACAAGGACCTTGTTGTGAGAGTAGTCTATCCAGCCATCAGTAACGCTCGTAAAATAACTCACCGCGTTTTTCGTGTGCGTCCAAAGCCCACGCTGCAAGGCGTTAGCTTTCGCGTCCCCATACCGAACCTCGCAAATGTAGCGGTCGTCAGCGTCTAAGAACTTTATGACAGGGTGAATTCGTCCCTTGCCCTTTGGTTTGCCTGATTTTTTGAGGTCCGGGGCGACCTCCAAAATGACCTTCTTCGTGTTAGCGCGAGCTTTCGCGAAGTCGAAAATCATGATGTTACACTTCTGTTCTTTCTCCCGATATATAAGCGGCAGAACGCTTATGTTTCCAAAATCTTTGAAAGCGATGTCTGCGAAAATCGCAGCGATCACTTTTGGATCTTTGGTCGGCAACAACTGCTTTTGCAGGAAGGGAAACATCGCGCTCGCCTTATCTGTAGACAGTTGAAGCGGACCGTCGCCGTAAGCCTTAATGCTGATAGGAAATTCCTGCTGGGATATGACGTTTCTTATTTTGACATCTTCCTCGTGCTCCTTGGCTCTAAAAAGGTCCTTTCCAACATGGACGGCCTCGAAGTCATACATGTATTGGTTGATGAATTCACTCACAGCAATTTCGGCCATGTCGCCGTGCGTCTTGTTTCCGATCAAACGCATCGTGAAAATGTTGCTCAATGTGATCGTGATCAATGAGCGGTTTTTAGAAATCAAGACGTTAAGGCGACGAACGAAGTCAGCAAAAGCTTCTTCACGTTGTTTCCGCGCGAAAAGCGCTTCTTCAAGAGCTGGGTCAGGCATTCGACAATACCGTGTCCCGGCCATTACCTTGTCAATTGATTGGAACCCAAGTGACCGCCAAGCGTCTCGGCTAAGTCGAATCCCATGATCGACCAGCAGCGTTATCTTTGTGGCGGGCGGCTTCCACGCAGTTGAAAGATGATGGCCGCAACTTGAAGGAACGAACGGAGCACAAAAAAGCCGCGACGTGAGTCACGGCTTCGAAGTTCGCGTGAGTCGCGATGCTTATGGCAAGCTTTGCATGTATCGGCCGGGTTTGCCGGCCGATAGTTGTCGCTGCGCTCGGAACGCTTCGTTCGTGTGAACCTTGCCTTATTGGCAAGCTTCACACTCACCACCATTTCTCATCGCCTCGATGGAGCACGCCAGCTTTTGCTCAGCTGTATACGTCTTTTTCGTTTCGGCCGCGAGAACAGCGGTATCGCGCGCTGCGGTCGCCTCTTTAGTTTCGCCGGCGGCGCCGCGGACTTCTTTTTTGATCGAGACGGTCGCTTTCTCGATGTTCGAGGCGCCGAGGGAGCGGAGGTAGTAGGTGGTTTTCAGGCCGACGTGCCAGGCTTGGCGATACATGTGGCTCAGGGTTTTTAGGTCCGGAGTCTTGATCCACAGGTTTACGGACTGGCTTTGGTCGATCCACTTCTGACGTCGGGCGGCGGCGTCGATGATCCACTTGGCGTCGATGTCGAAGGCGGTGAGATACCGAGCTTTGAGGTCGGCGGGGATGCGTTCGATGTCTTTCAGCTCGCCGTCGAAATACTTCAGGTTGTCGATCATGTCCTGGTCCCAGAGGCCGCGGGATTTCAGGTCCTTCACGAGGAAGGGATTCAACACGATAAACTCACCCGAGAGGTTCGATTTAACGAAGAGGTTTTTATACGTCGGCTCGATGCAGGGGCTCGTCGCGGTGATGTTCGAGATCGTCGCGGTGGGCGCGATCGCGAGGACGTTGCTGTTGCGCATGCCCTGCTTCGCGATCTTCGCGCGGAGGGGCGTCCAATCCAGTTTGCCGCCGCGCGGCACTTCGACCGGCACGCCGCGTTCCTGCTCGAGGATTTCGAGCGTGTCTTGCGGGAGGAGGCCGCGGTCCCACTTCGAGCCTTTATAGCTCGAGTAGGTGCCGCGTTCGGCCGCGAGGTCGGAAGAGGCTTCGTAGGCGTAGAAGGCGATGGCTTCCATCGCTTCGTCGTTGAACTCGACGGCTTCGGGCGAGGCGAAGGCGTGGCCGCGCAGGTAGAGCGCGTGGGCGAGACCCATCATGCCGAGACCGATCGGGCGGTGGCGGCGATTGGAGGTTTCGGCGGCCTTCGTCGGGTAGAAGTTAATGTCGATGACGTTGTCGAGCGCGCGGACGGCGGTGCGGATCGTCTCGCGGAGTTTCTTGTGGTCGATCGAGCCGTCGGGGAGCAGGTGCGTCTCGAGGATGACGGAGCCGAGATTGCAGACGGCGGTTTCGTCGTTGGACGTGTTAAGCGTGATCTCGGTGCAGAGATTCGACGAGTGGATGACGCCGACGTGGTCCTGCGGGGAGCGGAGATTGCAGGCGTCCTTGAACGTGATCCACGGGTGGCCGGTCTCGAAGAGCATCGAGAGCATTTTTTTCCAGAGTTCGAGGGCTTCGATCTTCTGGCCGTGGATTTTGCCTTCCTCGGCGAGCTGTTCGTAGCGGACGTAGGCCTCTTCGAATTTCTTGCCGTAGAGTTCGTGGAGATCGGGGACCTGGTTGGAGCGGAAGAGCGTCCAGTGCTGGCGGGCTTCCATACGCTTCATGAACAAGTCGGGAATCCAGTTCGCCGTGTTCATGTCGTGCGTGCGGCGGCGGTCGTCGCCGGTGTTTTTGCGCAGCTCGAGGAATTCGAAGATGTCGTTGTGCCAGGATTCGAGGTAGGCGCAGCCGGAGCCCTTGCGCTTGCCGCCCTGGTTGACGGCGACGAGCTGGTCGTTGTGGAGCTTCAGGAAGGGGATGACGCCCTGCGATTCGCCGTTGGTGCCGCCGATGTAGGCGCCGGTGCCGCGGACCGCGGTCCACGAGCCGCCGAGGCCGCCGGCCCATTTCGAGAGGAAGGCGTTTTCGGCGATGCCGCGGAGCATGATGCCCTCGATGGAATCGTCGACGTAGTAGAGATAGCAGGACGAAAGCTGCGAGTGGAGCGTGCCGGAGTTGAAGAGCGTCGGTGTCGAGGAGCAGAAACGGCGGGACTTGTAGAGATCGTAGAGCGAGGCGACGCGGTCTTCGCGGTCGTTTTTCTCATCGAGGAAGAGACCCATCGACACGCGCATCCAGAAAAACTGCGGCGTTTCGATGCGGCGCGAGGGCTTCCGGGTTTTGTCGATGATGAGGTAGCGGTCATACATCGTCTGGATGCCGAGGAAGTCGAACTCGAGGTCGGACGACGGATCGAGGATTGCGGCGAGTTTCTCGAGATCGTAATCGAGCAGGCGCGGGTTGAGGCGTTTGATGGCGACGCCGTGCTCGAGGTATTTCTTGAAGGCGCGCTGGTGGGCGGCTTTGAGGGCGCCGATGCCGTCGCGCATGATGTCCCAGCCGAGGACTTCTTCGTAGATGTAGGTGAGCTGGATGCGGCCGGCGAATTTCGCGAAGTCGGCGTCTTTTTCGATCAGCGTCTTGGAGTTGAGGATGATCGTGGCGTCGAGGTCCTTTTGGGAAATCTGGTCGTAAACGGAGCGGCGGAGCTCGAGTTCGATTTCGTCGTTGGAGAGGCAGAGATCGAGACCGATGCGGGCGAATTCGATGCGCTTGCGGAGGTCGGCGCCGTCCCAGAAGTCGTTGGTGCCGTCGGCGCGTTTGACGACGATCATCGCGGCCTGGCCGGCGGTGTCGGTGGACGGTGAGCTGAGGACGGCGGTCTCGGTGGCGTCGATCGCGGCGAGGCCGTCGATCGAGCCGGCGTCGCGGGCGATGGAGCGCTGGGCGCGGAAGAGGATGTAGGCTTCGGCGACTTTGAAGTGGCCGGCTTTCATGAGCTCTTCCTGAACCATGTCCTGGATTTCCTCGATGTGGACGAAGCTTTGTTTCGAGGCGTGGACGCGCTCGGAGACGGCTTTCGTGATGGCGACGGCGGGGGCGGAGTCGCGTTGGAGGGAGAGGAAGGTTTTGCGAACGGCGATCTCGACCTTTTGGTCGCTCCACGGAACGACCTGGTTGTTGCGGCGGATGACGCGGAGCGTGGACGTGACGGCGGACTCGCGGTTGACGGAGATCTTGCGGGCGCGGTTGAGGAGGAGGCTCTTGGCGACGAAGTAGGCGTTGTTGTCGACGAGGGTTTTTTCGATGAGCTCGTAGAGGGCGTCGAGGGTGAGCTTGACCGGCGCGGACGTGATGCGGGAGAGGTCGGTGAGGTTGCCGGCGAGTTCGCGGCAGATGCGGACGACCCAGGCCTTGTTGGTGTCGTTGAAGATATCTTTGTCGCCGCGCGCGAGGCAGACGTTGGTGAGGGCCTTGCCGAGGGTGTCGGCGACCTCGGCGAGGACGAAGCGTTCTTCGCCGTGCGGGCAGATGAGGGTGACGGACGGGAGCGGGATGGCTTCGGCGTTGAGCAGCTCACGCCAGGCGAAATGGGGTTTTTGGTCGACGGGGGTGTGGACGGTGCGTTTGAGCGCGAGGTCGTGGGCGAGGGAGGGCGTGCTGCTCATGGTTGGGAACGGTGCTGAGGGTGGGCGGGGGCGGGGGAAGGAGTTGAGAGATGAGGGATGAGAGTTGAGAGAGGGACGGATCGAAAACGTGCTCGTGATCGTGAGTCGTGCTCGTGATCGTGGATTGGGAAGAGAGGTCAGCGGGCGATGAACGGAGGGAGCACGAGCACGATTACGAGCACGAGCAAGGAGCGGAGGACGGAGGGCGCGGTGGTGAGCGGTTGAAGCGGGAACGAACGAAGGGGGAGCTGGGAAAATCTAATCGTGCTCGTGATCTTGATTCGTGCTCGTGATCGAAAATCCGGACGGAGGGAGCACGAGCACGATTACGAGCAGGAGCACGAAGGCGGAAGGCGCGAGAATCAGAGCTCGTCGTCGGAGACGACGTTGAGGGAGGAGGCCTTTTGGTATTCGGTGACGCGGCCCTCGAAGAAGTTTTGCTCCTTCTTGATGTCCATCATCTCGGCGAGCCAAGGAAGCGGGTTTTTCACGCCGGCGGAGAGAGGCGTGAGGCCGCAGCCCTCGAGGCGGCGATCGGCGATGTAGTCGATGTAGGAAACGAATTCGTCGACGGCGAGGCCGACGGCGTTCACGGGCAGGCAGTCCTTGATGAACTCCTTTTCGAGGCTGACGGCCTCGCGCATGAGGCTGCGGAGCTCCTCCTTGAAGTCGGGCGTCCAGATTTCGCGGTTTTCCTCGATGAGATCCATGAAGAGGTTCCGGAAGACCTCGATGTGGTTGGACTCGTCGCGGAGCGTGTAGCGGAACATCTGGCCGATGCCGGGGAATTTGTTCTGCCGGTAGAGGGAAAGGATCATCCCGAAGAGGCCGTAGAACTGGGTGCCCTCCATGCACTGTCCGAAGACGAAGATGTTTTTCGCGAGGAGCTTTTTGTTTTCGGGCTGGGTGAGGTCGAGGTCGCGGCGGAGAGCGTGGGAGACCTTGGTGACGAATTCGTTTTTGCGGACGATCGTCGGGACGTCTTCGAACATCGCTTCGCACTCGTGCGGGTTGATGCCGAGGGAGGCGATCATGTAGAGCAGCGAGTCGGCGTGGATGTTTTCCTCGTGGGCGTGGCGGCCGAGGACGAGTTTGAGCTCGGGGGCGGTGACGAGTTCGCGGACGACGTGCTGGATGTTGTCGCCGACGATGCCTTCCGCGGCGGAGAAGTAGCCGATGCCCATGCGGATGATCCAGCGCTCGACCTCGGAGACGGCTTTTTCGTCGCGCCACTGCTCGATGTCCTTGCCCATCGGGATGTCCTCGGGCTCCCAGTGGTTGGCCTTCATCTTGCGGTAGAGATCGTAGGCCCACTGGTATTTGAGCGGGAGGAGGTTGAAGCACATCGACTCGCGTCCGTTGATGACCTTTTTGGCTGCGAAAGCGGCTTCGGCTTTGGCTTGATCGAGGACGAAGGTTTTGGCGCCGACTTGGAAGGTTTTGTGCATGGCAAAGGTAGGGACGGAGGAGACGGAAAATGGCCGGGAACGACTGGGGAGGGTCGGTTCTTTGAGGCGGCGGGGGACGCGAGCGAACGAAACTTGTTGGAAGTTATTGACCGGTTGTTGACCACAACAGGATGTGGTCCCCAGCCGCAACGACCACAACCTATTGAACCCGCAAAAATCTCCGTCAATGCGTTTGTGAGCGGATTTCGGTAATTTTCGGAGAAAATTTGGCTTGCCGAAAATGGGGGGAGTTTTCGTCGAGGGAAGGAGCGGAAAATCGAGGTGAAATGCGGGGGCGGAGA
>JAFAAS010000183.1 GCA_023426435.1 Verrucomicrobiota bacterium
CACCAACCCCAAAAAGACCCGCTTGAGATCTGGCACGGCGTGGCATTCCGCCGAGCCGTCACCGCCAGCGACCACCCAGCGGTTCGAGCAACAAGCCGAGATCGGTCGCCTTTTCCGATGGAGGCGCGGTGCCCCCACCGCGCCTTCTACCTGCCCACCGGCACCCAGATTTCCATATCGCCTACGCCGCGCACCGGATCGAACCCCGGCCCGTATCGCTCCAAAAACGCCGGCACTTCGTCGGTCTCCGCCAGCGCCCGCCGCAATCGCGGCATCCAATCGCGCTGAATCCCTCCGATCGTCTCCACCAGCTTCGACACATGCCCCGCATGTTCGAACACCGCATACTCCAGCGCGGGAATCTCCATTCGCTCCAACTCAGCCGCCGGCGCCGTCCCGTCCACTTCCACCGCCGCCATATAGTCGAAGCCGCACCCGTCTCCGCCCGGCCGCACACACACCCCATAAGCCGCGCCTTCGATCTCTCCCGGCACCGCTCCGATCAACGGCGCAAATCGTCCCCACAACGCCGGGATCGCGCTCATCGTCGCCTCCGTGAAACGCTCCCGCAATCCCGCGAGCGTCATCGGCCCCCGGCGCACAAACCGCGGCGCGTTCACCATCTCCGTCGTCGTTCCTTCCTTCATGATTTTTCTCCGTGATGCTGGGTTGATTCGATCCTCTCGCTTCCTCGACGTCCCAGCCGGTCCGTGACGGACACGCCTTCGCATGATTTCGTCCGCCTGCCGGAAATTGACCGGCGCATTGTCCGCTCGCACGCTCGTCATCCGTCGTCCCCTCGAACAACCCTCAACTCCCATGGCCACTCACACCCCCTACCTCCTCATCTTTCGCGAAGCGTCCGCCGACGCCTACAAATCCCTCTCCGCCGAACAACGCCAACAACTCCTCGATCGCTGGAACGCCTGGTATGACGGCCTCGCCTCCGCCGGCAAAGTCCAGCACGGCCACCCGCTCGAGCCCGAAGGGCGCATCGTCTCCGCGCGCGGCGATCGCGTCGTCGACGGTCCTTTCGCCGAAGCGAAAGAAGCCGTCGGCGGTTATTTCTTCCTCACCGTTTCGTCGATCGAGGAAGCCACCGAGATCGCTAAACAGTGCCCGAGTCTGCCCTACGGGCTCACCGTCGAAGTCCGCCCCGTCGCCGATTTCTGTGCCACCCTCGGCGTCCGCGGCCGCCCCGCTCCCGCTGCCACCCATTCTTGAGCGATCGAATGTCCCCGCCGGAGGATCGGTCCATGGACTCTCAACATCGCTCTCATTCCGAGCGACGCGACGAACCCCAACCAGCGTCCGCCATCCCCGGCACAACGGAGAGCGCCGCCCAAACCTCCCATCTCGTCGAGCATTTCTTCCGCCACGAAACCGGTCGTCTCCACGGCACGTTGATGCGGCTCTTCGGTCCGCAAAATCTCTCGCTCATCGAAGACGTCACCCAGGAAGCTCTCCTTCGCGCCTTTCGCACGTGGTCCATCGGCGGCTTCCCCGCCAACCCGTCCGCCTGGATCACCCGCGTCGCCATCAATCTCGCCCGCGACGCCCTTCGCCACCGCCGCATGTCCGCGGACAAAGAAGCGGCCATCATCACCCACCTCGAACAGCTCGTCCCCGACCCGCCGCCCAACGGCCAGAGCGACTACACCATCCGCGACGACACCCTGCGGCTCATGTTCGTCTGCTGCCATCCCGCGATCCCCGCCGACGCCCAGGTCGTCCTCGCCCTCAAGATGCTCTGCGGTTTCAGCACCGCCGAAATCGCCCGCGCTTTCCTCGCCAACGAGGCCGCCATCGAAAAACAACTCACACGCACCAAGCATCGTATCCGCGAATCGAATATCGCTTTCGAACTCCCCGAAGGCACCGATCTCGCCGACCGGCTCGATGGCGTTCTCGCCACGCTCTACCTTCTCTTCAACGAGGGCTACAAAGCCTCCGCCGGCGAGCGCCTCCTCCGCGAAGAACTTTGCCACGAAGCCATCCGCCTCACCTCGCTCCTCGTCGCGCACCCTTCGGGCAACGTCCCGCGCGCTCACGCGTTGCTCGCGTTCATCCTGCTCACCGCCGCGCGTTTCCCCGCGCGGATCGGCGACGACGGCGATCTCCTCCGCCTCGACGACCAGGATCGCTCGAAATGGGACTACACGCTCATCGAACGCGGTCTCCTTCACCTCGCCCAATCCGCCCAGGGTCACGAGCTCAGCGAATACCACCTCCAGGCCGGCATCGCCGCGTGTCACTGCACCGCCGCCGACAGCGCTTCCACCGACTGGCCACGCATCCTTCGCCACTACGACGACCTTCACCGGCTCAAGCCTTCCCCTTTCGCCGCACTCAGCCGAGCCGTCGCCCTCGCCCATGTTCACGGTCCGCAAGCCGGACTCGATGCGATCGACGAAATCCCGCAACGCTCGAAACTCGAATCGCACTACCTGCTCCACTCGGTCGTCGGCGAGCTCCACTGGCGCCTCGGCCAACACGCCGCCGCCGCCGAAAGTTTCCGCCGCGCCCTCGATCTCTCCCGCGTCGGCCCCGAACAACTCTACCTCACGCGCATGCTCGACCGCGCTTCAACCTCGCGGGCCGGGTGAGACGTCCCCGCCAAGCCGTCGCGTTTTCCCCCTCCTTCAACTAAACCGCTCGCGCAACACTTCGCCCGCTTCTCCGCCCCCCTGCTCGCCGCTTTCCTTCGCTTCCTCCGGCGGCGTCAGCGCAAAAAACGTATTCCCTTCGTTCACTTCCCGAATCGCGTTCGGCACATTCAACAGCGAGGTGTGCTTGCAGATAAATCCGAGCGCACCACACGCCAGCGCCTGCTCGACGCCCGTGTCATCTCCTTCCGCCGACACGATCAAGACATTCGTGTCGCCCAACTCCGTCTTGATCTGCCGCGTCGCTTCGAGGCCGTTCATGTTCGGCATCATGATGTCCATCACCACCACATCCGGCTTGAGCGCTCTCGCCATCTCGACCGCCTCCACGCCATCGCGCGCTTCGCCCAACAGCTGAATGTCTTCCTCGAACTCGAGCAGGATCTTCAATCCTTCCCGCAACGGTTCGTGGTCATCGGCGATCAAAACTTTGATGGGGTCTGGCATTTTGGAAAACCTTCAACGGACACCAGATTGGCCATTTGGTATCGGGAAAACAGCCATATCGCGTAAAAGTTTCTCCCCAAGCGCAACTTGCCCACGTTTGCAGGGCTGCACCTCGACAGGAGATCGAGCCTCGCCTCACGGATGCGAGCGGCGCGCTGCCCCAATCTTCGCCCCCACCTCCATCACACCCAAGCCGCGCTTCGTGCCGCACTAACCCGTCCGCTCGCCCGGCCCATCCGCCCCGCGCGCGCCCGCTTCGCTTTCCTCCCGCACCGCTCCCGTAAATCCGAGCTGCGCCAGCGCCTGGTTGATTCTCTGGCGCCGCAGATCCAATCGCCCATCCCGCCCCATCACGCCAACAAAGGTGTTGCCCGCGAAAACTTCCCGCACCGCCCTCGGCACATTCGCCAGCGACGTATGCTTCGCCACATACGCCTCCGCACCCGCGCTCAACGCTTCGCGCACCTGATGCTCGTCCGGCGTCGCCGACACCACCAACACATGCGTCGCCGGCAATTCACGCCGGATCTCCCGCGTCGCCTCGATCCCACCCAACATCGGCATCGCGATATCCATGATCACCACGTCCGGCTTCAATTTCCTCGCCAGCCGCACCGCCTCCCTCCCATCCGCCGCTTCCCCCACGACGGCCATCCCTTCCTCAAACTCCAGCAACAGCCTCAATCCTTTGCGAAGGATCGCGTGATCGTCGGCAATCAGCACCGTGATATCTCTCATGACACGAACGCTTCGACGCTCCAGCCGCCGAGGCCGGCACATAACCTAACATTCCCTTTTGCCCCGCTCCATCAGGCGAAACCCCGAAGCATTTTGCTTCACACATTTTTTGCGTTCCCTCGCTCGTCTTCCGCCCTGACTCTCCCGCTCCTTTTCTCACCATCGCGCCCGTGCCTCATCGCTTTCTTCTCTCGCTTCTCCTGATCCTTGCCTCGCATTCCACGCTCTCCGCCGCGCCGCTTCACGATCCCGACAAAGCCCGCGTCTTCGTCCTCACCGACATCTCCAACGAGCCCGACGACGAAGAATCCCTCGTCCGCTTCCTCGTTTACGCCAACGAATACGACATCGAAGGCCTCGTCGCCACCACCTCCACCTGGCTCCGCCAAAATCCCCGCGAAGATCTCATCCGCCGCCAACTCGCCGCCTACGAAAAAGTTCAACCCAACCTCCTCGTCCACGCGCCCGGTTTCCCCTCCGCTCAACAACTCGCCGCCATCACCGCCACCGGCCAACCCGGCTACGGCCAAGCCCACGTCGGCCCCGACAAATCCACTCCCGGCTCCCGCCTCCTCGCCGCCGCCATCCAAAAACCAGATCCGCGCCCGCTCTGGGTCACCGTCTGGGGCGGCGCCAACACCCTCGCTCAATCCCTCCTCGACCTCCGCGCCTCCCTCTCGCCCGCCAACCTCGATACCGCCCTCGCCCGGATCCGCGTTTACGCCATCTCCGATCAGGACGACTCCGGTTCCTGGATACGTCGCGAATTCCCGAATCTCTTCTACATCGTCTCGCCCAGCACCCAGGACGAAAAGGAATACTGGCGCGCCACGTGGACCGGCATCTCCGGCGACCGCTTCTATCGCAACGCCCCCGGCCACCACGCCGACCTCGTCGACAACCCCTGGCTCGCCGAAAACATCATCCACCACCACGGCCCGCTCGGCGCGCTGTATCCGCCTTTCGCCTACATCATGGAAGGCGACACGCCTTCCTTCCTCGGCCTCATTCGCAACGGTCTCGGCTGGACCGAAAGTCCCGCCTACGGCGGCTGGGGCGGCCGCTACGTCCTCTACCGCGCCACCGGCGAAACGCGTCCCATCTGGACCAACAACGCCACCAGCCGCGACACCGTCACCACGCCCGACGGCCAGACTCACACGTCCGACCCCGCCACAATCTGGCGCTGGCGCCAACACTTCCAAAACGATTTCGCCGCCCGCATGGACTGGTGCGTCGCTCCGACTTTCTCCGACGCCAACCACAACCCCGTCGTCGCCCTCAACCGCGACTCCACCCGCCGCATCGTCACTCTGCCCGCCACTCCCGGCTCTTCCCTCAATCTCTCCGCCGAGGGCACCACCGATCCGGATAACGACTCGCTTACGTTCACCTGGTGGATCTACCCCGAACCCGGCACGCTCTCCGGCGCCACCCTCTCCACCACCGAGGGCCTCACCACCACCGTCCAACTCCCACCCGATCGCAGCGGCACCTTGCACGTCATCCTCCAAGTCACCGACGCCGGCACCCCCGCCCTCACCACCTACCGCCGCGCCCTCATCGAAGCGAAAAACTAAAATGCCGATGGAGGCGCGGTGCCCCCACCGCGCATGCTCTATCCCTTCTTCCTCCCCTCCACCGCACACAACCCCACGCGAAACCCGATCGTATAATCCCGCCGCCCCGACGATCCACCCGCTCGCGCCGCCGGCCGGCACACCGCCGCACCGACGCGCCAACTTCCCCCGCGCGCCATCCGAAAATATCCGTGCGCCGGCCCCGTCGGATCCGTCTCCGCCGTCCGCGCATAATCGCCATACCAATCCCGACACCACTCGAGCACATTGCCGAGCATGTCGTAGAGTCCCCACGCATTCGGCTTCTTCTGCGCCACCCGATGCGTGATCCCGCCACTGTTCTCCTCATACCACGCCACTTCGTCCAAATACATCGGCGCGCCTTCTTTCCCCGCCCGACACGCATACTCCCACTGCGCCTCCGTCGGTAACGCGTAAACATACCCCTCCGGCAAACGCCCCGCCGCCCGCTCACGCTCGGTCAACGCCTTGCACCACGCCGTCGCGTCGAGCCACGACACCCGCTCCACCGGCGCATCCGGACCCACTTCGACAAACCGGCTCGGGTTCATCCCCGCCACCGCTTCATACTGCGCCTGCGTCACCTCCGTCCGCCCAATCCAAAATCCTTTCGTCAACGTCACCTCGCGCTGCACGCCTTCCGCCTTGTCGCGCCCCCACTCGTCCTCCGGGCTCCCCATCGTAAACGTCCCGGGCGCCATCCACACCATTTCGATCCCCACTCCTTCGATCGAAAAATCCTTCCCCTTCTCCACCGCCACCGCCGTCCACGCGACGCCCGACCAAACGAGCGTCGCGATGATTTTCCAAAATCGTCCCGCCATTCCGCTCCCCTCAACTTTCCGGCGCCCACCGATACGCGCGCAGCACGTGATCGTTCATCAACGGCACCAACATCTCCTTCTTCTCGACGATGTATTCGTGATCCGCCGTGCCTTTCACGAGCTTCATCAACGGCGTCACTTTTCCGTCCGCCGACACATGCAGCACATCGCCTGAAATCCAATCCGTCACGGTGTATCCATTTTTCCCATCCGGCTCCAGTCCGTCAACATGACACACCGGCTCGCTCCCAATCCGCCCGAGCATCTTGTCCTTGAACGAAATCGTCGAGATGTGCCCCAACTGCTCCTTTCCTTCCGCGTCGCGCACCGTCCAGCCGCCGAGCAACAACCGATCCTTCTCCGCGCGAAGTCCATTGATCCATCCCGTCTTCGATCGATCGAGCTTCACCCACGACGCAAACGTCCCGCCACTCAACCGGAAAATCTCCCCCAGCCGCCCACTGCTCACATAAACATTTCCCTCCGGATCCGCCGTGCAGTCGTTGAACTCCCCCGGCCCATCCTCCGGTGCATATCGTCCCACCACCTTCCCCGCCGCCACGTCGACCTCCACGAGATCCTTGTCGTCGCCCACATACAGCCGTCCATTCGCCATCGCCAACCCCTTCGGATTGTCGAAGCCCGTCACCCATTTCAGATCGAGAATCTTCCCGTCCGCACTCACCCGACTGATAAACCCATCTCCCGGAGTCTGCCCGTCGCCGTGCGTCCCCATGTTCGAAACATAAAGAACATTCCGCCGTTCGTCATAGACCACCGACTCCGGACCGACGAATCCCTTCGTCTCCCAGATCAATTCCGGAGCCGCCGCAGCCAGCCCGGAAGTTAACGCCACCAGCGCAACAAGGTATGTCTTCATTGGGGTAAGGGAACTCCCCCGCCTGACGCCCCAACTCCCCTTCCGTTTCATCTCCCCTCCCCCAAACCTACTTGTAATACATTATATTACAAAACTCCCTTCGTCTCTCCGCGCCGCGCCCTCTTCTCCCTCGTCTCGCCCCTCCCTCGTCCAATCCCATTAGTCATACATTATATTACAAACACCTCCGCGCCGCATCCTCCGCCCCACGTCTTCCCTCTCCTCCCCGCATCTTCCCTCCTCTCCTTTCGTCCTTCCCGCCACGCCCCCATCTCCCCGCCCCGACGCATTATATCAAGTAGCGGCCCCTCTTGCTCCCTCAGTTTCACTCGCG
>JAFAAS010000015.1 GCA_023426435.1 Verrucomicrobiota bacterium
CGAGGGGATTGAAGATGCGTTCGCGGTTGAGGTCGGCGGCGTCTTCGGGGGTCAACGTGTGCGCCCAGGCAACGCGAGTGGACGGCGAGGCGCCCGGGCCGGTGCTGCCGTATTCAGCGTAGTAGGACGTTTGTTCGGCGTGGGGTTTGTTCCAGTTGTGCCAGCCCTCGGGGCGGACGACGTCGGACATTTCGGTGCGGATGAAGACAGTTTTGGCGTAGTCGCGCCACGGGCGTCCGAGGTAGGTTTTCGCGTTTTCGGCGCCGGTGATCTTGCAGTCGAGGAAGACGAAGCCGTGCGGGGTGTCCTTGGGCGTGGAGGCGGCGGTGATGTAGCCGTTGGCGAGGCAGTGGAGGTGGCAGCGTTCGAAGAGGGCGGTGGCGGCGCCGAAGATGAAGTCGACGTGGCCCTCGATGTAGCAGTCGGTGAAGTGGTGACGGCCGCGGTTGAGGAGAATCGTGTCCTGCCAGCCGAGGAAACGGCAGCGGCGGAATTCGAGGAGATCGCCGTCGGCGCGGAGGGCGAGCGCCTGGCCGACGGGACCGGCTGTATTCGAAAAGGTGATATTTTCCCAGATCATGCCGTCGCCGTCGATGTGGACGGTGGGTGTGCGGAAGGTGCCGATGGGTTTGCCGTCGGGGCCGGGGAGGTTGGCGTGCAGGTCGAACGTGACGATCGTGGTGGCGGCGTCCTCGCCGAGGATGTGGAGGTGGCCGCGCTCGCGTTGGACGTGGATGCGTTCGCGGTAGGTGCCGGGTTTGAGGGCGATGACCCAGCGCGGCGTGGCGGGGTCGGTGTTCATCGGCGCGGCGCTGATGGCTTCCTGGAGCGAGGTGAAGTCGCCGGAACCGTCGAGGGCGACGATGGCGTTGGGCGTGGCGGGCGCGGCGGTGAGAAAGGAGAACGAAAGAAGTGTGATGAACGCGGCGAGAACGGCGATCGGCTTCATGGGAGGGGGAGGGGAGGGCGTCGATTACAGGGCGGACGCGCAAAAAGCGGCAGGGCGCGGAGGCCTGCCGCTACGAGCGAGCCGGCGTAGCCCGCTCTGACTACATCAGGTTGAGCAGGCGCGGGAGGAAGAGGGAGAGTGCGGGGATGTAGGTGATCGCGAGCAAGGCGATCAGCATCGCGATGAAGAAAGGAATCGCGGACGGAACGACGCGAGCGATGGTGGTGTTGCCGACGCCGCAGCCGAGGAAGAGGCAGGTGCCGACGGGCGGGGTGCAGAGGCCGATGCAGAGATTCGTGATGATCAGGACGCCGAAGTGGACCGGATCCATGCCGAGGCCGATGACGACGGGCAGAAAGATCGGCGTGAAAATGAGCACGGCGGGCGTCATGTCCATGAACGTGCCGACGACGAGCAGGAGAACGTTGATGAGAAGAAGCACCATCAGCGGATTCGCAGACAGGGTGAGCATGGCATCGCTGACGAGCTGAGGGATTTGCTCAAAAGCGAGAACCCAGCTCATGGCTTGGCTGGCGCCGACGAGGATCATGACGACGGAAGTGGTCTTGGCGGCGCGCAGGAATATGTCGGGCAGGGCGGAGAGTTTGACCTCCTTGTAGAAAAACGTGCCGAGAACGAAGCAGTAGGCGACGGCGATGGCCGATGCTTCGGTGGCGGAGAAGAGACCGCCGAGAATGCCGCCGAGCACGACAACGACGAGCAGCAGGCTCGGCAAGGCGCGGCCAAATGCACCGAAGATCGAAGGAGATGAGGTGGACTGCGCGTCGGCTTTGGCTTTTGCAGCCGCTTCGCGGGCGGCGGCGCGCGCCGCGGGGGGCGCGAGGAAATGCAAGGTGACGAAGCTTGCGGCCATGAGGGCGAGGCCGACGAGCAGGCCGGGGATGACGCCGGCGAGAAAAAGCGCGGCGACGGAGACGTTGCCCGACACGACCGCGAACACGATCATGATGTTGCTCGGCGGGATGAGCAGGCCGGTGGTGGCGGACGTGACGGTGAGGGCGACGGCGAATTCGCGTTTGTAGCCCTTTTCTTCCATCTGCGGAATCATGAAGCCGCCGATGGACGACACGGCGGCGGCGGCGGAGCCGGAGACGGCGCCGAAGAGCATGCACGAAAGTGTATTCACGTAGGCAAGACCGCCGGGAAAGCGTCCGACGAGGGACGAGGCGAACTCCATCAAACGTCGCGCCATGCCGCCGTCGCCCATGAGCACGCCGGAGAGGACGAAGAACGGGATGGCGAGCAGCGGGAAACTGGAGATGCCGGTGGAAAGACGCTGAGCGACGACGTAGCCGGTGGGGACATCGCCGAGGGTGGCGATGGTGGCGACGGTGGCGATGCCGATGCAGAAGGCGATCGGGACGTTGAGGAGCATCAGTCCCGCAAAAACGACGAGGAGGATGGCGACTTCGGCGTTCATGTCAGATGTCCTTTTCGGTGGTGTGCGAACCGGCCGGTTGAAGCTTGATGAGGTGCTCGATGGCGAAGGCGCAGAAGAAGAGGCCGCTGAGCGGAACGGCGGAGTAGAGGTATCCGATTTTCCACTGCAGCAGAGGTGTGAGCTGGTTGGCGGCGAGCGTCTCGCTGACGAGGCGCCAGCCGCCGTAGCAGAGGGCGAAGCCAGCGAAGAACAGGACGGCGATTTCGACGATGACTGCGACAAGGCGTTGCGCAGACGGGTCGAGCTTGGCGACGAAGTAGTCGACGCCGAGATGGCCGTAGGAACGGTAGGTGACCGCGGCGCCGAAGAGGGAAACCCAGACCAGGAGATAAACGGCGAGCTCTTCGGTCCAGTCGCTCGGTCGGATGCCGGGAATGTAGCGGGAGAGGACGCCCCAAAGGACGTCGAGCGTGAGGACGATGAAAAGCGCGATCGTGAACCACTCGAGGCAGCGAACGACCTTGTTCCAGAGGGCAGCCATGGCGGGCAAGGTTTAGCGGATCTCGCGGATCTGGCGGGCGAGTTCGCCGATGGGGGTGCCCTCGAATTCGCGATACATCGGCAGGGTGGCTTCGACGAAAGGCTGTTTGTCGGGGCGGTAGATTTTGACGCCGGCTTTTTCGACTTCGGCGAGCGCTTCGGCGGTTTTCTCGGTCCAGAGCCGGCGTTGGAATTCGACCGATTCGTTCGCAGCCTGATTGAGCCACTCGCGTTGCTGCGGGGTGAGGTTTTCCCAAATGCGCTGGCTGAAAATCACGAGGTCGGGGATGCGCGTGTGCTCATCGAGGGAAAAATGTTTTGCGACCTCGTAGTGCCGGCTGGTGAGGAAACTCGGAGCATTGTTTTCGGCGCCGTCGACCATGCTTTGCTGGAGAGCGGTGTAGAGTTCGCCCCACGGAATCGGGGTCGGTCCGCCGCCGAGTGTGGCGATCAGGTCGCGGGCCATTTTGCTGGGGAGCACGCGAATCTTGAGTTCTTTCACGTCCTCGGGACGGAGGATGGGTTTGCCCACGGTGTAGAAACTGCGGCTGCCGGAATCGTAGTAACACAGGCCGTGCATGCCGGCGGGCTCGCCGGAAGCGAGGAGCTGTTGGCCGATGGGGCCGTTGAGGACGGTCCAGTAGTGGTCCTCGTCGCGGAAGAGATACGGCAGTCCGAAAAGGGCCATCTCGGGAACGAAGCCCTCGAGGGCGGCGGCGGAGGTTTTCACGATGGCGACGGCGCCGCGCTGGAGTTGCTCGATGGTTTCGGGTTCGGAGCCGAGCTGGCCGTTGGGGAAAACCTGGATGGTGAGGGTGCCGCCGGAGAGTTCGCCGACGCGCTTGGCCATGAACTCCATCGCGACGTGAACCGGGTGGGCTTGGTCGAGCGCATGGGCGAGTTTCAGCACGGTGCTCGATCCGCCTGCGCCGGATTTGTTGCTCCGGACCACGCCGACAAAAACGGCGGAGGCAAGGAGGGCGCCGGTGACGAGGCCGACGAAGAGAAAGGAGACGGCTTTACGATCCATGAGGGGAGGGGATTCGAGAATGTGCTACGGGCGGACCGGCGGCACAATGGAATTGTCGAATCGCATGGCGGGAAGGGGCCCGCCCGGCGCGCGAAAGAAGAGCTTCACCTACTTGGTGGGCGGCGGGACGGAGTTGAGGCTGCGGGCACCTTTGGCGGGGTTGATGGTGACGTTGTTGAACGTGATCGTGCCGGCGTGCTGCACGACTTCCGTCTCGGTCACACTGTTGAATGTGGAGTTGCTGATGCGAATGTTTTCTACGACGGCGCCTTCGAAACCGCGGATGAACATGACGCGCGGGCTGGCGGTGCTGGTGATGTTTTCGAGATGGATGTTGCGGACGACGGGCTTGAAGTCGCCCTTCGCGCCCTCCTCGTAGAGCAAGTCGATGGTGAGGACGGCTTCGCCGACGCGGCCGATGGTGATGTTGCGCATGAAGACGTTTTCGAGGACGCCGCCGCGGACGGCGTTGTTCTTGAAACGCAGGCCGCGATCGAGGTCGGGGGAGTCCATGGTGCAGTTTTCGACGAAGATATTGCGGATGCCGCCGGAGCATTCGCTGCCGAGCACGACGCCACCGTGGCCGTCCTTCATCGTGCAGTTGCGGATGATCATGTTTTCGGTGGGGACGTTGACGCGGCGGCCGTCGCCGTTGCGGCCCGATTTGATGGCGATGCAGTCGTCGCCGGTGTCGAAGACGGTGTCTTCGACGAGGATGTCGCGGCAGGATTCGGGATCGAAGCCGTCGTTGTTGGGGCCGTGCGTGGTGATGGTGACGCCGCGAACGGTGATGTTTTCGGAGAGGACCGGGTGGATTTCCCACATCGGCGAGCGGAGGATGGTGACGCCCTCGATGAGGATGTTTTTGCAGCGGTAGGGTTGGATGAAATTGGGGCGGAGGAAATCGTTGGGGCCGAAGACGCGTTGGGCGACGGGCGTGTCGGTTTCGGCGAGGGCGATGAGGCGGTCGCGGGCGGGTTTTTGTTTGGAGCCCTTTTTCTTGTCGTTCCAGGACCACCACGTGTCCCAAGTGGAACCGCCGTCGAGCGTGCCCTTGCCGGTGATGGCGATGTTTTGTTTTTCGAAAGCGTAGATGAACGGGGAGAAGTTCATGCATTCGACGCCTTCCCAGCGGGTGAAGACGATCGGGTATTTGGCGAGGTCGAACGTCCAGAGGAGCGTGGCGCCTTCGGAGACGTGGAGGTTGACGTTGTTGCCGAGGTGGATGGCGCCGGTGAGCCAGGTGCCGGGCGGGATGACGACGCGGCCGCCGCCGGCTTTCGTGCACGCGGCGATGGCGGCGTGGATGGCGTCGGTGGAGTCGGTGTCGGGTTTTGCGCCGAAGTCGGTGATCGGGAAATCGCGGTTGGGGAA
>JAFAAS010000030.1 GCA_023426435.1 Verrucomicrobiota bacterium
AACCCACCCTCCTCCTCGCGCTCACCGCCCGCAACATCGCCGCCGAAGATCTCGCCTCCCTCGCCGCCGTCATCGCTTCCGACATCCAGGAGTCCTTCGAATCTCCTCGCGGCGAAGCCCTCCTCTCCCTCGAAAGTTCGATGTAGCCGGCGTCTCCGATCCCGCCGCTCCGGCGCATCACCGCCGCGAAACCTCCACATTCCGCGCCGCGCCCTCCACCTCGCGCAGCGTCTCCTCGCCATCCGCCCACCGCACGCGAACCCGCTTCACCGGATTCGTCTCCGGCGAACCGAAAAACACGTCCGGCGACGACTGACTGTAGTATCCTGATCCTGCATACACTTCGCTGGTCTGCGTCGCGCCATTCTCCATCTCCGCCGTCACCCGCGCGCCGACGTTCATTCCCCGCATCCTCACCCGCAACGGCCGCCCTCCTGCCGCGCCCGCGTTCCGAAACGCCATCGTCGCGTCGTTGTTTCGACTTACCAGAAAGTCCGCCCACCCATCGTCATCGAGATCCGTCGCGACGAGCGCCTTCGCATCGCCGCGCACCACCAAACCGCTCTCGCCCGCCACCACCGCCTCGAACCCGCCCTTCCCATCGCCCTTCAACAACTGACTGATCCCTCCATCGAAGCGCCCCACCAGCGGAATCGGCGCGAACGAATTCTGCACCGCATACACATCCGCGAATCCGTCTCCGTCAAAATCCCCCGCGACCATCCCCTGGATCGGCGCGACCTGCGCAATCCGCGGCAGCGGCGAAAACCGAAACGTCCCTTCCGCCTGGCTCAGGAACACGCCACTGCGCAACTCCGTTGCCGCAAACCTCCGCGCCGCCTTCAACTTCCCCGCCCCCACCATCTCCTCCAGCGTCGTCCGCGCATAAACATCGCTGCGCGGAAATCTCCGCAACACCGTCGGAATCTGCGCCCCCAGCTGCTTCCGCGCCCGCCAAGGAAACATCCGCTCGCCCTCCCATCCCGCCTCCACGATCTGCCCCGCTCCTTCCTCCGCAAATTCGCCATAAAACAACAAGGCCGGCCGCTCCGCACTCGCGCGATACTGCGTATTCAAACCAACATTACCCGCCACATAATCGACGCGTCCGTCACCGTTGAAATCCGCCGCCGCCAGCGAGGTCCACCACCCCGTTCCCGCCGCCCCAAATCCCGCCGCCTCCGTCCGATCTTCAAAACGCCGTCCTTCCACATTCCGAAAGAAACGCACCGCCTCCCACTCCAGCGCGAGCAGCAGATCGATCCACCCATCTCCGTCCACATCCGTCCACAACGCCGCCGTCACCAGTCCGACTTCCCTCAACTCCGGCGCCACCCGCTCCGTCACGTCCTCGAACCGCCCGCCGCGATTCACCCACAACGCACTCCGCGGCGCCAGCGGATACTCGCCCGGCAACACCCGCCCGCCGAGAAACACATCCAGTTTTCCATCCCGGTCGAAATCCGCCGCCACCGCCGCCCCCACGCTGCTCCGAAACACCGGCAGCACCTCCGCCGCCGCGATCTCCAAACCCGCTCCGCTATTGATCAACAACCGCGGCTGATACGGCGGCAGCCCCGCCGGCAAGGCCGCTCCTCCTTTCGTCTGCAACAAATCCATCCGCCCGTCCCCGTTCGCATCGAACGCCAGAATCGGCCCGTCATTCAACGGCGCCTCGCCGCTTTCGCTGATCGCTCCAATCAACGAAAGCCTCCCGGGCTCGCTCCGATGCAGCAGGCGCAAGGAATCCTGCGGCGTTCCCCCGACCGCCACATCCTCCGCTCCGTCGCCATCGAGATCGATCACCGCCAGCGCCGGCCCTCGCCGGTTATGCCGCACCGGCGATAACGGCTGCGCCGCCGTTTCATCCACGTCGCCTTCCCGCGACTTCAACGCGAACCCCACCGCCTCGCTCACCTCTTCGAACATCCGACGGTCCACTCCTCCACCCGCTCCGCGCGCCACATCTCCCTCCGGCGGCTCCGTCACCACAAACCTCCGGTTCGCCGGCAAGTCCGACCACGTCTGCACCGCCCCGCTCGGCCACCGAATCTCCACTTTCTGGATACGCTCCGCCTCGCCCAATCCGAAATGCGCCACCGGCTCGCTGCTCGACAAATATCCGCGCGCCACGCTCAAGGGCCGCACCTGCACGCCCGTCTCCGTCTCGATCCTTACCACCGCGCCAATTCCAAACCGGTTCGACCGCGTCCCGCGCAGCGCAAACACCGCCCGATTCCCCGTCTCCGCATCGTTCCGCAACACCGTCACGCCCGCTTCGTAATTCGCATACACCAGATCGAGATCGCCATCCCCGTCCAGATCCCCGAACGCCGCCCCAAAGCTCACCGCGCGCTGATTCAATCCCCACGCGGTCCCCACCTCCTCGAACTCCAGCTCCCCGCGATTTCGAAACGCGAAATTATTCTCCCGAAACACCGGACTGCTCTTCACCAGCTGCACCCGCCCCGGCAAACTTTCCGTCGTCATCTGCCGGTGCAGCAGATCGGCGTTGTTCATTTCTCGATACATGCCGTTCGTCACGTGCAGATCCAGCCAGCCGTCGTTGTCCAAATCCTCGAATCGCACCGACCAGGTCCAGTCCGTCGCCGCAATCCCCGCCAGGTAAGCCGCTTCCTGAAACACGCCCGTCCCCGTGCTCACATACAGCGCGTTCCGCATGTAATGCTGCGCCCGCCCGGGTGTCGGATCTTCCATCTGCCCGCGCGCGCGCGCCTCCGACATCCCGCGATGATCCTTCTGCGGCGTGCTCGCCGCCATCTCCGTCGCCAGGAAATCCACGCGCCCGTCATTGTTCACGTCGCCCAGATCCGCGCCCATCGACGAAAACGGAAAGTGCGGCACCGCCGCGTCGATCGTCTCGGTGAAGGTTCCGTCTCCGTTGTTTCGATACAAATAGTCCGCCACCGCAAAATCGTTCGCCACGTAAAGATCCGGCCACCCGTCCTCATCGAAATCCCACCACACGACCGCATGCCCCTGCGTGCCTTCCGCCCGCAATCCCGCGCGTTCCGTCACGTCCTCGAATCGTCCGTCACCCAAATTCCGATACAACCGATCCCTCTGCCCTTTCGGCGCCGTTTCCGAATCCAGCAGATTCGTTTGCACATAAACATCCAGCCACCCGTCGCGGTCATAATCCGCAAACGCGCCCACCCCGCTCGCATCGCTCAACGCCAAGCCGCGCCGCTCCGCCTCCTCCGCAAACGTCCCATCGCCGCGATTGATATAGAGTCGGTTCGGCGCCCCGAAGCGGCATACATACAAATCCAGCCAGCCGTCGTTGTTCACATCCGCAAACGTCGCTCCCTGCTTCCACACCGCCGCCTCCGCCCCGCGATCCGCCACGCCCGCCTTCTCCGTCACATCTTCGAATTTCCATCCGCCCAGATTCCGAAACAGCCGGCAACTTTCCGTCTTGCTCACCACAAACACGTCCGGCCGGCCGTCGCCGTCGTAATCCGCGATCGCCACCCCGGTTCCGATCGCCCCGATGTCGAACTCCCGATTCCGCTCCGCCCACATCTTCGGATCGGCATAACGATTCTCCGTCACGATCCCCGTCTGCTGCGCCGACAACTCCGTGAACATCGTCGACCCCGCCGGCTTCGAGCGCTCCGCCAATGCATGCGCCACGAACTGATCCGACTCCGCGCCCATTGCCCCCGTCCCTAGCATCACCGCCATCACACCGCTGGCGATCCGACGAGTCGCAAATCGGACGGAAAAGTCGGCGGAAAGCATGTCTGCTCGATACAGAAATCGCGCGGAAACCGAGTCAAGGAGGGCATCGCATCGTCTTACCCGAAACGCTGCGCATTCCCCCGAGACTTTGCTTGCGCCGCCTGCGCCCTCCGATTGCGTGAACCCCGCCGCACCGCGGCCCGGCCCTCATGCAATCCCGTTTCCGGCCCCTCTCGCTCCTCTGGATCGTCGTCCTCGTTTGCGCGCTCGCTTTCCAATTCTGGACCACGCGCGCCCGCATCATCCGCGTCGAAGCCATCACCGCGATCGCACGCGAAGACATCCCGATCGATCCCACGTCGCCGACCGGCTACGAAAACAACCGCCGCCAGCTCATCGTCCCCGAGCGCAATAACGACACCTACCACTGGATCGCGCACACCCAGCAGATGCTCGCCAGCGGCGAGTGGCGCATCCGCCACGTCGACTACGACAACGCTCCTTTCGGCCGCCCCGTTCACTTTTCATCGCCCTACCGCTGGTGGCTCGGCGCCATCGCCTGGCTCGATCACCAACTCACCGCCCGCCCCATCGGCTTGTCGGTCGAGCGCGCCGCCCTGCTCGCCGATCCGTTGCTCCACGCGTTGTTGCTCATCGGCGTCACCATCGTCGTCGCACGAACGTTCGGCAGCCCCGCCGCATCCGCCGTCGCCTTGGGTCTCGCCTGCTTGTTCCCCTTCGCCGCCGGATTCCTGCCCGGCGTTCCGGATCACCACACGCTCGTCGTGGTCTGCGCCATCGCGAGCGTTTTTCCGCTGGTCATCGGACTCCGATACACCGCACTGGCCAACATCCGCGCCGCGCAACGCGTATTCTTCCTCGGCGGACTCGCCGGCGGCTTGGGCCTTTGGGTCAGCGTTCCCAACCAGTGGCCCGTTCTTCTCGGGACCGCTGCCGGCGCGCTCCTCGCCGCCTGGATCGCCCGCACCACCTCAAAAACCGCCAACGACGCAATCCCCCTCCCGCCGTGGCGCGCGTGGGCCGTCGGGGGCGCGATCTCCGTTCTCGCCGCACATCTCATCGAATATTTCCCCGACCACCTCGGTTCCTGGCGTCTCGAAATCATCCATCCCGCGTTCGGACTCGCCTGGCTCGGCGGCGGCGAACTGCTCGTCCGTCTCGTTCGCTGGATCCAACACCGCCAACTCAACACCTCCGCCCGCGATCTCACGATCGTCGCGCTCGCGATTCTCGCCGTCGCATCCGTTCCTCTCGTGCCCCTGCTCAAAGCCGGCACCGAATACCCCGCCGCCGATCCCCTCGGCTCCCGCCTCACCAACCTCCTCGACGGCGCTTTCGCCGAAAATTTCGCGACCTGGCTGACACGCGAAGGCCTTTCTACGCCGAGCACCGCGATCCTCGCTTCGATTCTCCTCTTCCTCGCGGGCGCCGCTCTCACGCTGGCACGTTCCACCGATCTACGCTTCCGCCTGCCGCTCGCTTTTTCCATCGGCCCCATCGCACTCGCGCTCGCCTTCTCCTTCGCTCGTCTCTGGTGGTGGAATCTCTTCGGCGCCACACTCCTCGCACTCCTCGCCGTCGTCACCGCCGCACTCCACGCCTCCGCCAAACCCGTCCGCCGCCTTTCCTGGTGGACCGCTCTCGTCGTCGCGCTGGCCCTCTCCGTCGCGCCGTTGCTGCCGCGACGCGTTCAGAATGAAAATCACGTGCTCACGTTGATGGAGGTCGAGGGTCTGATCGAACGCGATCTCGCGCACTGGCTCGCGAAACGCCGGCCCGCCGACGAAATCGTCGTCCTCGCGCCACCCGCCGTCACCACCACGCTGAGCTTCTACGGAGGCTTCCGCGGACTCGCCACATTCCGCTGGGAAAACAAGGACGGCATGGCCGCCGCCGGTCGCATCGTCAGCGCCTACTCGCCCGACGAAGCGCTCGCCCTCGTCGAACAACGCGGCGTCACCCATATCATCGTTCCCACCTGGGACCCGTTTCTCGACGAACTCGCCCGGCTCGGCGCCGCCCACCCGCAGAATACTTTCGTCGCCGGACTCAAACGCTGGGCCCAACCGCTTTGGCTCCGACCCATTCCTTTCGAGCTTCCCGCCATCGCAGGTTTCGAGGGGCAATCCGCCGTCATCTTCGAGGTCGTCCCGCTGCAAAGCGAGGTGCTCGCCCTCAGCCGCCAGGCCGAATACTTCGTCGAAGTGGGACAACCCCGGCTCGCTGCGGAAGTCGCCCGTTCGCTCACGCGTTTTCAATCCGACATTGGCGCCCTTGTCGCGCGTGCCCAGGTTGCAATCGCCACCGGCGACGCCTCCGCCCACACCGCGGCGTTCGATCCTCTCATCTCTCTCGTCACGGCCGGCGCCGATCGTCGGGTCGTGTGGGATCGTCGCGTGGGTCTCGCCATCGCACTCGCGCAGGGCAAACGCGCCGACCTCTCCCGCGCCCAACTCCAGCGCTGCCTTGACGAATTGAACGAACAGCGTCTCCGCTCCCTCACTACGGCCTCGCTTTATCGCCTTCTCGTGCTCTCCAAAGCCTTCGAGCTCGAGATCGCCGATCCTTCGCTTCGCACCCTTGCCCGCGACCTCCTCCCCGCCGCCCTCCGCCAGCGACTTTAACCGGTCTACCAACGCCGATGGTGGCGCGGTGCCCTCACCGCGCATGAGCCGCCCACCCCGCCTTCACGCCGCTCGCCTCCGTCATGCCATAGCATGTTAAATAATGTCATAGCCGTTGGCCGAATCGGAGAACCCGACTTGAACCACGAAAGCACCGAGCACAGAGAGGAAGGCCACGGAATCTCTGCGTGCCTCCGTGGTTCACCTGAAGGGCTATCGTTTTTCTGAAAACGCTCTAAGCCGGGCGAAGAGGCGAAGCATCTCTGTTCCCCATTCCACCGCTCGCTCAGAGCATCCCCGCCGTCGCTCCAATAACGCGCGGACACCCCAGAACTCCCTCCGCTTCTTTGCGCCTTCTGCGCCTCTTTGCGGCCAAAACCGTTCCCCCACAAAAAAGCCCGGCAGCTTTCGCCACCGGGCTTCGCGTTTCGAACGTCGTTCGAAAGAATCTTCGTTCAGCTCGCTAGAACTGGAACGTATTCGTGATCTGCCAACTCATGCCTTCCACGATGCGCACGAAATTCGTCGAGCCATCGGGATTCTTGCTGATCGGCACGAGGTGGTTGTCCTCGCCCACGTTTCGCAGGTTCAACTGAATCCTCCAGTTCACCTTCGGCGTGAGTCTCCGCGAGTAACCCACCCACATGTCGTAGTGGATCTCCTCGGGGCTGTAGAACGGCGACGTCACGTCGAGGCTGCCGATCTGGCTGCTGTAGGCATAGCCGATGATCCGCTTGCCTTCCCAACGCACCGCACCGCCGATCCACGAACCCTTCAACGCACCTTCATCGAAGCGATACGTGCTAACCCCGTTGAAGCGCCATTCCGCCAGTTCCGGCACCATGCGGCCTTCGTTGCTCAGGATCACGTTATACGGAGCGAGAATATTGTCGCGCCAGTAGTTGCGGAAGCTGTTGTTCGGATCCGTGCCCCACAACCGGACGTCACCCGCGGGACCCGCGAGGAACTCCGTGTAGCGGTCGATGTAGTCGCGGATCGAGCCGCCGACATTCGTCAAACTGGCAAACGTCTTCGACGCATTCAGGGAGATGTTCCAATTCTTCGTCGGCTGAGCGACGAGTTCGTATTCAACACCCTTGGACAACGTGTCCGTCGCCGTGACCGGCGGAGAACCCACCGACAGGATGTTTCCACCGCCGCTCGGCTGAATGTCGTTGCGATAGCCCGCCTGCCACGCCGGCACGAGACCGTTGCGCGGGTCGGCGGACTTCAAGCCCGCCACGCTGACTTGCATGCCATAAGCATCGAAGAAGGACTGATCGAGCGGCAGGTTCTGGAAAAAGTCCTGGTAAGCCGCGCGCTGCTGTGCCGTCGCCGCGCTGTTTTCGAAGTTCGGCGTTCCCGGCTGCCAGGCAGAATCGCCCGCATCGGCACCCGCCGCCTGGGCGGCATAATTGCCGATCCACGCGTCGTTCGGATTCCGACCGTTCATGTATTCGTAACCCGCGATCGCATGCGTGACCGCCCAGGACGGAACCGCCCAGAGGTAATAAGCCGTCGAGCCAAACCCGCCGTTCGTGCCCGCCTGCAACGTGGCATTGCCGACTTGGGTTTCATACCAGTTGACCTTCAACGACAGCTTGTCGTCCAGCGTCCGGATCACGAAACCGTAATCCTTCGTGCGGCCCGTCGGGTTCGGCAGAATCTTGCCTTCGACGTCCGCGCGGGGCGCGTCCGCCTTGAAGTTCTGACCGCGGTTGTAGAACGCGCTGATCGTCGTGCCCAGCGGCAGCTTCTCCGACCATTGCTTCGGCAAATGGGCAACCAAGCCCCAGGTCTTGCTCTCACCCGTGACGACACGGGTGTTGCCGGCGTTCTCGACGAAGTTGAAGTGCGGGCTCGAGACGCCAAGCGTGTCGCGCGTCGCATTGTTCGCGACGTTCTTCACTTCGTCACGGCGCCAGCCGAACGTGCCGACGAGATTTCCGTCGAGCAGGTAACCCTGCCAGGTGATCGCGCGCGAATCGGTGGTGACGCGATTGCGCTGCGCTCCCGTGTAGAGCGACTCGCGATCTTCCGGATCGTCACCGTTCAACATGCGGAAGGTCTGGTTGCGCCAGCCCACATAGTTGTCCGGATTTTCCGACTGGGTGGAGGTCTGGATTTCACCCAACGGATTCAGATAAACGTAAGGCGCATTGGGATCCACATTCGGCGCATTCCAGTTCGAATCGAAAAACCTCAAAGAGATGTCCTGCGGCGGTTGAATGAAGGTCGTCAACCGGCTCAGGTTCGCTCCCGCAGCGCTCGACGCACCGCGGAGATCCGGGCCGATGTAAGTCACCCATTCGTAATTCCGCTCGTTGGAGTTGAGCACGCCGGGCACGATGTTGTGCACCTGCTCGAGCAATGCCGCTTCGGGCGCGGATCCCTTCCACGTGACATTCGCGGTCTTGCGGGTGTCATCCGTGTAAAGTCCCGTGATCAGGTGACGACCGAGGACGGTCGTGAGCCAGCTCTTCTCGAGGAAGTCGTCGGCACGAATTTCACCAACCAGCGTCGCGCGATACACATCGCGATCGGATTCGTTGTAATTCCCTCCGCCGTATCCAGCGGCAACATACGGACGACCCAGATCCGGATTCGCACTGCCGTCGGCGCGATATTCGTTGAAGTCGACCGAAATGCCGTAAGCGCGACCGCCCAGACCACCGCGGCCGCCATTCACATAACGCTGGCGATCGTAAACCAACTCGAGGTTCAAGCGGTTGTTCAGGAACGACTGCGAGAACGCAAAGTTCGCCGCGGTCCAGTCCTCGAACTCGTGCTTGTTCGGACCATCGAGAAGGTTGTTATAAAAATCGAAGATGGTCGGATCCATGATCGAGTAGTCGCCGTAAAACGCGCCACCCGGGATCCCCGCCTCCGCCGTGCGGGCAAACTGGCTGAACACCGCGATGTTGAACGGACGATACTGATACAGACCGCCGATGCCGCGATCGATCTCGCCGTTTGTCCCGATGCCGAAGCCCATGTAGTTGTTCGTGGCAATCACCGCGAAGTTGGGCGTCGCCGTGTTGGTGTTCGGGTAGTAGCCCACCACGTCCGCGCTGAACTGATTTCCCATGAACGCCTCGTTCGGGAACCACGCCTGTGCGCCCCCCGCCGTGTTGAAGCTCGCGCGCGCTTCATTGGGATCGAGCGTGATCTTGTTCAGCGAATTGAACCACGGCGTGATCGTGTCCACCGGCGGAATCGAACGCGGATAGTTCGCGTCGATTTCACCACGCTCGAAATTCACGCGGAACGAGGTCGGATTCCCCTCTCCGAAAAGCTTCGGCTCGTAACGCAGCGCCGCGAACTGACGACGGTCGTCGCGATACGCCGGCTTCTGCTGATACTTCGCGTGATCCTCGAGCGCCGAAACGCGAATCGAGAGCGTGTTCGGCACGATCACCTGATTGATATCGAGCGAGGTGCGGATCGAACCGTATTCGTCGAAACGATTCTCGACCTTGCGCGAGTCCTTGAAGCCCGCCGTGTTCACCGAGGCATTGATGATGCCCGCCGGCGAACCAAGACCGAAGAGGATCGAGTTCGGCCCGCGCTGCAGGTCGATGCGATCGACGTTGTAGCTGTCCCACGGAATCTCCGTCAGGAAATAGTCGCGCGTGTTATCCGCCCGATCGAGACCGCGCACGCGGGTGTTCGACTGCGGACGCACCACCGATTCGTTGTAGTTTTGACCGCCCGCCACCGCGGAGAAGTTACCCCGCGGGCCGGCGACTTCGGTGTTCGTCGTATAAACGAGCAGGTCGGTGTTGCTCTTCGCGCCGACGTCATCGAGGAACTGCTTCGTCACGACCGAAATCGCCGAAGACAAGTCACGAAGGTCAGTGCGAATACGCGTGCCGGCCAGGGTGGAATCGGCCTGGTAACTGCCGGAGTCCTCGGTGGCGTCGACGACGAAAGGAGACAGGACGATGGGCTCGTCCCGTCCCAAATCGGCGTCGCCGGCCTCGGAAACAGCCTGCGCACGGAGTCCGGGCGCAGCTGCGAAGCAAAGCGCTGACGTCGCCATCACGGCACGCGTCAACGCAGGAGTGCGTTTCATTAGCATGGTTGGTGTTAGGGGGTGTGGGGAAAGAGGCACCTTGCTGGCGCCACCTCACGCACGGGCTAGCCCGCCGCCGAGGCCTGGCGAATATAGCGATACACTGCGACTAAGGGAATGAGTTCAGTTACACCTCGCTTGAGGTATTTTGCTCCCTCATCCGCGGCTCCCCCACCCCTTCTTCCAGAGGTAAAATCCCGCGTCCGGCACCGCCGGACTCCCGCCATCACCGCGCCATTTGAGTCGGATTACCGCCGCACTCCCGCCTTCGCCTGCACCTTCCGACGATAGCTCCCGGGCGAATCTCCCGTGATGCGTTTGAACACCACGCACATATACTCGACGTGCTCGAAGCCCGTGAGCTCTGCGATCTTCTTCAGCGGAAAATTCGTC
The DNA here is from genome assembly GCA_023426435.1 of Verrucomicrobiota bacterium. Taxonomy (GTDB): domain Bacteria; phylum Verrucomicrobiota; class Verrucomicrobiia; order Opitutales; family Opitutaceae; genus Opitutus. Next base: position 10,819 of record JAFAAS010000030.1, read on the forward strand.
TCGAACAACAGCTGCCGGATTTTCTCCACCTGCACCCGCCTGATCTCCGCCTGCGGAGAACGCCCCAGGTAGCGCCGAAATTTCTTCTCCAACTGACTTCGCGACGCAAACGCGTGCTTCAACACTTCGTCCACCCCGATGCCGTGACACGCATGCTCGCGAATGTAGCTCACCGCCGCTGCGACGTTCTTGTCGCCCATCGCCAGAATGTCCGTCGATTGTCGCGTCACCACACCGATGGGCTCAATTCGCCGGTCGACCCCGGTCAACTTCTCCCCCGCCATCATCCGCGCGAGTTGATCGGCCGCCTGATAACCGGATTGAAAGGCATTCGTCGCCACGCTCGACAAGGGCGGCTCCGCGAGTTCGCAACGAATGGGATCGTTGTTCGCCCCCAGCACCGCCACCTCCTCCGGCACCAACAACCCCGCCGCGTGCGCCGCACTCGAAACCTGCAACGCCCGCATATCGTTGCACGCCATCACCGCCGCCGGTTTCGGCAGCCGCTTCAACCACGCACTCAACGCCGCCGTCTGTTTCGCATCCCAAAAGGGCGTGAAATCGATCGGATCATCGACGTCGAACACATCGCAGTCATGTCCCGCCAATCGCACCGCCTCGACGAAACCGTCGCGCCGCTCGTTCGACCACCCCGCATCCGCAAAACCGCAAAATCCAAAATGCCTGAAACCGCGCTCGAGCAGATGCTCCGCACCTAAATGCCCCATCGCCACATTGTCCGGCCGGATCTTCGGCACGCCGGGAAACGGCGGCGTGTCGTTCAAATCCACCAGCGGCAGCCCCAACTCCGCGCAGCCATGCACCAGCCCGGGCGTCGTATGACGGCTGATCACGCCGTGCCACTTCTTGCTGCGCAACCACTGCGGATCCTTCTCCGCCCGCGCTTCATCGTCGAAGAACGTCGCCCAGGGTCGATGCGACCGCTCGTATTGCGCCACCCCTTTCAACATATCGGCGCACTCTTCGAGACGGGTCATGAACACCAACAGCACATGCGGCTTCACGCCGACACGCACACCAGCTCGCCCCGCGCTTGGCAAGCGAGGGTTTCGCCTCCCCGCCCCGAACGGCGCCGCTCCGTCCACGCCGTAACGACAGTTTCAATACGTATCGACCAGCGATTCGTGCGTCAGCACCCGCTTCAACTTCGCCACGGTCTGCGCCCGCTCGAACTCCGCGATCACCGTCTTCGGCTCATCCGGATAAAGCTCGAAGAAGTTGTCGCTGCACCGGAAACGCACGCCGCGAAAATCGAACGAGAACCGGTGCTGAAACGCCGTCGATCGAAACACGATCTCCGCCCGCTTCTCCCCTCGCATCCGGATCGTCGCCCGCGTCCTCGCCTTCGGCAGATTCAAGAAGCGCGGCGCCGTCAAAAACACCGTCTCCTCACTCACCCGCTCGCCGCCGATTTCCAGCGCAATCCGCACATAAAGCGCGTCGCGCGTATGCCGCTCGATCCACGACGAAAGATCCACGCTCATCTGCCTCACACTTTCGCCATAGCGCAGTCGCACCGGCTTTCGCCCGCGCTTCAATCTCCGCCCATCCAGGTGAAACAACTCCCACGACACCACGCCGCGCGTCTCCATCGGTGCATCGTAAACCGTGTAAACCTGCACGTCGTGCACCGTGCTCCGACGATAATTTCCGATGGTCAGCGTCTCCTCGCCCGGCACGTGCGCACACACCAGCGCCGGCGCGAAAAACCGCCGCGCGACGTGATGCAGCGCCCGCCAGCGTCCCGTAAACTCGATCGAGCTCCACGACGCCGCCGGCCAGCAATCGTTGAGCTGCCAATACAGCGCACCCATGCAGCGCGGCATGTTGCGCCGCCAATGCTCCACGCCGACTTGCATGCACCGCGCCTGATTCAGCTGCGAAAGATAAATCAGATCCTCCTGCCCCTTCGGGAATCGGTAATGCTGCGAAACATAATCCAGGATGATCTGATTCCCCGCCCGGTTCTTCTGATGATTCTCCATCTCCTGCCCGAAGATGTTGTCGTTGTGCGGCGGGCAGAAGGTCGCGTTCGTTTCCGTCGAGCTGTAACTCTGCATCCCAAACTCCGAACAAAAACGGAACCGCCACCGCTCGTAACTCTTCACCGGATGTCGCGCATGCCACACATCCCAATAATGCGTGTCGCCGCGCTGTTCGCCTTCCGCCAGCGCCGCCGGAGTTCCCGCTGAGCCCTCGAAGCTGCCGCGCCAGGGCGATGTCGGCCAGTAGCTCGTCGTCCCATCGAACGTCTCCACCGCCTCCGGCAACACGCCGTGAAACACCGCTTCGTAATCCCGGCGGAGATTCTCGTTCTTCAACAAATCCGCCTGCTCGCGCCCGACCGTGTTGAGCTGCACGATCTCGTTGTTCCCGCACCACAACGCGAGGCTGGCGCGATGCCGCAACCGCCGGACCTGATGCCCCGCCTCCGCGCGCACACTCTCCAGGAACGCCGCATCGCCCGGGAAAATCGTGCACGCAAACATGAAGTCCTGCCACACCATCAACCCGAGCTCGTCGCAAAGATCGTAAAACTCCTCGCTCTCGTAAACCCCGCCGCCCCACACGCGGATCATGTTCATGTGCGCCTCCGCCGCACTCGAAAGATCCCGCTCGTAATCCGCCCGCTTCAACCCGCCGACAAAGCTGTGCGCCGGAATCCAGTTCGCGCCTTTCGCAAAAATCGCCCGGCCATTCACCACGAACTGAAACGACTCGCCCCATTCGTCCTCGTGTCGATCGAGCACGATCGTCCGCAATCCAATCCGCCGCGACCAAGCGCCCACCACGCGCCCACTCTCCTCCACCGCCTCCACGTCGACACGATACAAGGGCTGCTCGCCATGTCCGTTCGGCCACCAGAGCTGAGGCTTCGCGATCTTCGCTTCTCGATTTTCAATTCGAGCCACGATCGCGCCGTTCAACGAAACCGTCCCGCGCAGCTCCACGTTCGCATCCGGCCTCGCCAACTCGGGCTCCAAAACCAGCCGCACACTCCCATCCGGCGCATGCTCCTGCGTCACCCGCACGCTTTCCAAGCGGTTGCCCGTCCACGCCTCGATCCGCAGATCGCGCCAGATTCCCGCCGTCACCAGCCGCGGGCCCCAATCCCATCCAAACTGACACTGCTGCTTGCGCACCGTCGAACTCCGCCCGACGGGATCGTTGTATTCAAATGGCTGATGCTCGAGTCGTTCGCGCGCGATGACGTCGATCGCACTCTCGAAACGAATAAAAATCTCGTTCCGCCCCACGCGCAGGAAGCGCTTCACGTCCCAGCGATACCCCACGAACATGTTCTCCGTTCGCGCGATCTCCCGTCCATTGACCCTCACGACCGCAAACGTATCCAGTCCGTCCGCCACCAATTCGACCGCTTCTTCCGCAAGCAGCTCGCGCGTGACGGCAAACTTCGCCCGATACTCCCACACGTGCTCCCCGATCCACTGCAGCTCCGCTTCGTTGCAGCCCCAAAACGGATCCGGAATCGCGCCCAGCCGCAACAGATCGCGATGCACGCAGCCCGGCACGCTCGCCGCGCGCCAGCGCGAACCCGCGGTCGCATCGCGAAACATCCACGTCGCTCTGGAAAGGGAAAGGGTCCGCATGTGAGGCGCCGCGTCGCGCGGTGACTACTTCAGTGGATTCGCCTTGATGAACTCCACCACTTCCTGCGCCTCGCAGAAGCACAGCGCCGAAAACGTATCCGCCGCCCCGTAGTAAATCGCGATCCGCCCGCTCGGCGCATCGCACACCGCGCCCACCGGAAAACACACGCCGGGCACAAAACCGGTCAGTTCATACGGCGCCTCCGGACACAACAGCGCCTCCCGGCAGCGCGCGATCACCTTCCACGGCTGCTCGAGATCCAGCAGCGCCGCGCTCATCGAATACACGAATCCATTGCAGGTCTGCGTCACCGCATGGAAAAACAACAGCCAGCCTTCACTCGTCTCGATCGGCGACGGTCCCGCACCGATCTTCACGCCTTGAAACCACGGCCACCCGCGCCCCATCACATGCCGGTGCTTGCCCCAATGAATCAGGTCCGGGCTCTCGCTCGTGAAGATGTCGCCGAACGGCGTATGCCCCGTATCCGACGGCCGGCTGAGCATCAAAAACTTCCCATTCACCTTCCGCGGAAAAAGCACGCCGTTGCGGTTGTAAGGCAGAAACGCGTTCTCCAACTGCTCGAAATTCACGAAGTCCGTCGTGCGCGCGATCCCGATTGTCGGTCCATGGTAGCCATTGCACCACGTCACATAATGCACGCCGTCGATCGCCGTGACCCGCGGATCGTAGGCATACTCGTGTTTCCTTACCTCCTCATCTTCGCACCGGAAATCGATCGGCTTTGGATCGAAGGCGAACTTGATCCCGTCTGCGCTCCGGCCCACGTGCAAATGCGGCACGCGATCCATTCCTTCAGTCCGAAACACCCCGATGAAGCCGTCCTCCCACGGCACCACCGCACTGTTGTAAATCCCCGTCACGCGCGGCAGCGGCCGGCGGCCGATCACCGGATTGCCGTCGTAACGCCACACGAGATCGGGATTCGCCGCCGCACGGGGCTGCCAGGGAAGATTCGGAACTGCAGGACCAACGATCGTTAGCTTCATGGGAACAGGACGGCTCGGGGAATCGAAACGGTGCGCACGCGCGCAGCTCGCTCGACGCTTCCACTCGGGCTCTCGCCGCGCGTCCGGGCAAGCAGCCCGAACGTTCTCACCTTAGACCATTGCCGTCCTCGAAGAGTGATTGCGCCGGCCTTGAGTCTGTTTGCGCCGCGTGAAACACGCCTCATTCCGCATGCAACCAAACTCAATTCCGCACCATTGCCTGCCGCCTCTTCCGCCCGCGAAATAACGCGCTCATGACTCCCGACGTCCTGCGCCATTACGCCGACCGCATCGAGTCCGACCTCCGCCACAACGTGCTCCCGTTCTGGATCGAACGCGTCGTCGATCAGGAGCACGGCGGATTCCACGGCGCCATCACCAACGCCCTGGAAATCCAACCTTCCGCCGAACGCGGCGCACTGCTCGCCTCGCGGATCCTTTGGACCTTTTCCGCCGCGTATCGACGTTTTGGCGACGCCTCCCTGCTGCCCATGGCCGATCACGCCTACACCGCGCTGACCGACCGCTTTCTCGATCGCGAACACCGGGGCTTCTTCTGGTCCGCCTCCCCCGACGGCACCGTCCTCCAATCGCGCAAACAAACCTACGGCCAGGCTTTCGCGATCTACGCGCTCTCCGAATATCACCTCGCGACCGCGAACTCCGCCCCGCTTGAGCTCGCCGTCGAACTTCATCGCCTCCTCGAATCGCACGCGCGCGACCCGATCCACGGGGGCTACCTCGAGGCCACGTCCCGCGACTGGACGCCCATCGCCGACATGCGCCTGAGCGCCGTCGATCTCAACGAGCCCAAATCCCAAAACACCCACCTGCACGTCCTCGAGGCCTACACCAACCTCCTCCGCGCCTGGCCCGACCCCGCCCTTCGCCGCACACAAGCCGAGCTCGTCGACACGATGCTGACGCGCATCGTAAATCCCGCCAACGGCCATCTCGGACTTTTCTTCGCTCTCGATTGGTCCCCGCGCTCCACCACCGTTTCCTACGGCCACGACATCGAAGCCGCCTGGTTGCTGGGCGAAGCCGCCGACCTCCTCGGCGACGCGGCACTTCAAGAGCGCGTGCGCCACCTCGCCATGAAAATCGCCGACGTCACGCTCGCCGAGGGCACCGATGTCGACGGCGCGATCTTCAATGCCGGCGAACCCGGGCGCGTGACCGACACCAACAAGGAATGGTGGCCGCAGGCCGAAGCCGTGCTCGGATTCCTCTACGCGTATTCAATTTCCCACGACGAACGCCACCTCGCCGCCGCCTTGCGCACATGGGACTTCATCGAAACCCGCCTGATCGATCGCACCCATGGCGAATGGCTGCGGGGCGTCACCCGCGAGGGCGCCGTGCTCGAAAACGAGCTCAAGGTAGGCTTCTGGAAATGCCCCTATCACAACGGCCGCATGGGCCTCCTCGCGCCCGCGCAGCTCCGCCGTTTCGCCGACACCGTCGCCACGACCGCCTCCGCCTGAATACCGGTTTAAACGCGAAGAGCATTTTCAACCTTCGATTCGTGTCTCTTGATGCCCGTTCGTGATCGCATAAACGAAACCCCTTCGCCTCCCCGTCCTCCTCTTTCCATGAAGAAGAAAACTTCCGCCAAAAAACCCGCGCGCGCCCGTAAAGCCGCCGCCCAAACCTCCGCCGCTCCCCGCGCCTTCACCGCTCGCGTCAAGCAGGTGCGAGCCGCCCACGAATCCTTCCTCCGCCGCAAAAATCCCGTCGATCGCAACTGGGACAACGGCGTCTTCGAGCGCTTCACCTACCCCGTCATCACCGATCGCCACCTCCCGCTCGAGTGGCGCTACGATTTCAATCCAAAGACGAATCCGTTTTTCATGGAACGTCTCGGCATCAACGCCGCCCTCAATCCCGGCGCCTTCTACTGGAAAGGCAAGGTCCACATGGTCGTCCGCACCGAGGGCTACGACCGCAAAAGCTTCTTCGCCATCGCCGAATCGCCCAACGGCATCGACAACTTCCGCTTCTGGGACGAACCCGTCGACCTGCCCGAACTCGCACCCGAGACCAACGTTTACGACATGCGCGTGACGTTCCACGAGGACGGCAACATCTACGGCGTCTTCTGCGCCGAATCGAAAGACCCCAAAGCCGCGCCCGGCGATCTCTCCTCCGCCGTCGCCCAGGCCGGCGTCGTCCGCACGAAGGATTTCAAGAAATGGGAGCGTCTTCCCAACCTCAAGACGCCCGCCTCCCAACAGCGCAACGTCGTCCTCCACCCCGAATTCGTCGACGGCAAATACGCGTTCTACACCCGGCCGATGGACGGCTTCATCGACGTCGGCTCCGGCGGCGGCATCGGTTGGACGCTCTGCGACGACATCAACACCGGCGTCACCGGCCCCGAGAAAATCATCGATTCCCGCGCCTACCACACGATCAAGGAAACGAAAAACGGCCAGGGCCCCACGCCCATCAAAACCCCGCAGGGCTGGCTCCACCTCGCCCACGGCGTCCGCGGCTGCGCCGCCGGTCTCCGCTACGTGCTCTACATGTTCATGACTTCCCTCGAAGATCCTTCAAAGGTCATCGCGCGCCCGGGCGGACACTTCCTCGCGCCCTACGAAGGCGAACGCGTCGGCGATGTCTCCAACGTCACGTTCTCCAACGGCTGGGTCGAACTTCCCGACGGCACCGTCCTCATCTACTACGGCGCTTCCGACACCCGCTGCTACGTCGCTCGCAGCTCCGTCGAAAAGCTCGTCGACTGGTGCCTCAACACGCCGGAAGAAGCCTATACCACGCGCAAGTCCGTCGACCAGCGCCTCGCCCTCATCCGCGCCAACCGCAAGCTCTGAGGTGGAGCCCGACGTCCTCGTCGGGCTCATGTCCAAGGTAGGGCGAACCGTCCCGGCGGACCGCCTCCCCCGCCTCTCCGCCCTACCTACACATTCGCCCCACTCGTGCGAATGCACTCGCGATACCACGCCGCCGAATCCTTCGGCGTGCGTTTTTGCGTCGCGTAGTCCACGTGCACGAGCCCGAAGCGATCCTTGTAGCCTTCCGCCCACTCGTAGTTGTCCAGAATCGACCAGTAAAAATAGCCGTCCACCGGCACGCCTTCGTCGATCGCGCGTTTGATCCCGCGTAAATACCGCCGCACATAATCGATCCGCTGCGGATCGTGCACCGCCCCGTCGAGATGCACGAAGTCGGTGTTGCAGTATCCGTTTTCCGAGAACACCAGCGGCAGCTTATAGCGCTCCGTCTGAAACCGCGCCGCCCAATACGGCGCCAGCGGCGCAATCTCCAACCACGGCAGCGTGCCCCGCGGATTTCCCATCCCCCACCCTCCAGCCACTTTCTCCGGCTCGCCATTCGCCCCCGCGCGCACCGGCCAGCCGGAGTAACAATTATACGCCAGGAAATCGATCTTCTGCCCAATCAACGCCATGTCCGCATCCGTGATCTCCGGCAAATCCGCCGCAAACGCCTTCAATCCTTCCTCCGGATAACGCCCCAACACGACCGGATCCGCCCACCACGCGAGATTCCACATCGTCTTCGCCTGACACCCGAAGTAATCCTTTCGCGCCGCCTCGATGTCCGCCGCCGTATCCGTCGCAGGAACACGCTCACGAGCCGTCTGCGCGATCGAAATCTTCACCGGCCCGCGACACCCCGCCCGCAACGCCTGCACGCCGCGGCCGTGCGCCATCAACAAATGATGCGCCCCCAGCAAACAATCCGCGAAGGGCAACTTCAGCCCCGGCGCAAACACCCCATCCTGATGCCCCAGCCCGATCACGCAGGGCGGCTCGTTGATCGTCATCCAGTGCTCCACCCGATCGCCGAGCCGCGACGCCACCAGCGCCGCATACTCGCCAAACCAGTCGGCAATCTCCCGATTCAAAAACCCGCCGCGCAGCTGCAACGCCTCCGGCAAATCCCAGTGAAACAGCGTCACCCAAGGCGTGATGTTCGCCGCCAGCAGCTCGTCGATCAACTGGTCATAGAACGCCACCCCTTTCTCGTTCGCCGCACCCGTGCCATCCGGCAGGATCCGCGACCACGACAGCGACAGCCGATACGCCTGCAGCCCGAGATCGCGCATGATTCCGACATCTTCGCGAAACCGGTGATAGTGATCGCACGCGACATTCCCCGTGTGACCGTCGAAGGTCTTCCCCGGCGTCTGCGAAAAGACGTCCCAGACCGACGGCTTGCGGCCGTCTTCATTCCAAGCGCCTTCGATTTGATAAGCCGCCGCCGCCGCGCCCCACGTGAAGTTTTTCGGGAATGCCATGATGAAATGCCGAATTCAGCCGAGCCCAGCGCTCACTTCAATCCGAGATGCTGCGCCAGCCATCCGCGCAACGCCTCGCTCTGCTCCGCGTTGTAAGAGTGCGCCATCTTCAACGTCAGCCCGATCGTCTTCGGCGCCGCGATCGCATTCACCGCCGCATACACCGAGGTCGGTGGCGTCGTGTGGTCATTGTATCCCCACGTGTAATACCCCGGCACTTTCAGCCGCCTGGCGAAGTTCACCACATCGTAATAACGCAGCGTCTCGATCCGTTTCTCCGTCGCATTCTCCGACCGTCCGCCTGAGTTCCAGTCCCGAAACGGCTGCGGCCAGCCCGCCGCGCGTCCGTGCAACGTCGCTTCGAAATCGCACCCGGCCGGATGAATCGCCGCGACCGCCGTCACCCGCGGATCCAACGCCGCCGTCACGATCGTCAACTGCCCGCCCTGGCTCGCCCCCGTCACCGCCAGGTTCTTTCCATCCCAATTGGGCCGCGAAACCAGAAAATCGTTCGCCCGCACGCAGCTCAGATACACGCGATGATAATAGTAGGTCTCGCGATTGTCGGAGTTGAAGGTCCAGTAGCCGTTCAACGCGCCCGCCGCGAGCACGTCATACACGTTCGGCGGCAGATTCACCGGGATGCCGTGTATCCCCATTTCCAGCACAATCGCGCCGCGCTCCGCCAAACCTTTGTCGCCCGAATACGGGCGCACCCCCGCGCCGGGCACCTTCAACACCGCCGGATATTTCCCCGGCGCCACCGGCTCGCACAGGATCCCGTAAATGCGCGGTTTCGTGTGCAGCCAGTCCGCCCCGATCGTGCGGAAACTCACGTGATAAACATTCACCTTGTCCGTGCTCGCCTCCGGCATCGGCGTCAGCACCGGCTCCACCGGATGCTTCGCCAGCTCCTCCAACTGCCTTTGCCAAAACACATCGAAATCCGCCGGCTCCTGCGCCACCGCCTCGATCTTCTCCGGTTCGAACGCCGCCGTCGCCACCCCGCGATACGTCTTGCCCGCCACGTCCGTCGTCACGATGCACCGCAGGAATCCGGGTTCGTTCATCGTGCCGCCTTCCACCTCCAAGCCGTCCAGCGGCACCGCCGCCGTCTTCTTTTCACCGGGGAAAAGCTCCGGCGCGATCGCATACGTCACCGTCACATCGTCGATCGGCTGATCGTCCGCCGTCACGCGTATCCGGAATTTGGGCACCTCGCCCAACCGATACGTCCAGTCCCGCCGGTCGAGCACCACGTGCACTTCGACCGCCGCCACGCGAAAATCCGCCTGCGGCGGCACCGGCGTAATCGGCGTCGACGCCAACGCCACGCCCGACCACCCCAACGCCATGACCAAACACATCATCAACATCTTCATCGCGAACATACCTTCATGCTCCTCTCCAAATGACAATCCCCGCTCCACTTCATCGGTGGAGCCCGGCGTCCCCGCCGGGCTTTACCCCGCGCTCCCCCCCCAACCGCCTCCCTCACTTCATCGGCGTCAACCGGAACAGCGCCGCATCATGCGCCTCGAGTCGCACCGTGATCGGCCGGCCATTATCGCCAACCGCCTTCTTCGCCCACACGTCGCGCACTTCGAATTTTCCGCGAATCGTCCACAGCCTGTCCCACTCGACCGTGATGTCCGCCGCCGCCGCGCCGGTGTTGTGCGCAATCACCGCCCATTCCCCGTCGCTCAATTCCTTCACCCAAATCTCCGTATTGCTCGAGGGCTCCTGCAACGCGCGAAAGCCCTGCTTGCCCGCCGGATCCTGGTTGATCGCGATCGCTTCCCTGTCGGTCAGCAACGCGCGGATTTCCTCGGACATATACCGCACGTCATTTCCCGCCATCAACGGAGCCGCGAGAATGCACCAGAACCCGAAATGCGCCCGCGATTCCGCGAACGTCAGCCCGTCATTCCCCACCTCCAGCATGTCCGGATCGTTCCAATGTCCCGGCCCCGCGTATTTGCCGATGCCATCCTGCCCGACGTTTTCCACCAGCGTGTGCTGGCGATCCACAAGCACTTTCCAACCCGCCTCCCAACCTTTCCGCCCGTCATACGAATCGTAGATGTCGCCCGTCGTCCGCCAAAGATGGCCCACGTCCTTCGCCCACTCCCATGGCTTGTTCTGACCCCATTCGCAAAGACTGAACACCACCGGCCTCCCCGCCGCGCGCAACGCCGCACTCATCCGCGCATACGCATCGCGCGCATCCGCCGTGCCGCGATCGCACCAATCGTATTTCAAATAATCGACACCCCACGACGCAAACAGCCGCGCATCCTGAAACTCATGCCCCCAGCTCCCGGGATATCCGCCGCACGTCGTTTTCCCCGCACAGCCATAGATCCCAAACTTGAAACCTTTCCCGTGCAGCCAGTCGCCGAGCGCCTTCATCCCGCTCGGAAACTTCTCCGGGTCCGGCACGAGATTTCCATTTTCGTCCCGCTCACGCAGCGACCACGTGTCGTCGATCACGATATAAACATAGCCCGCATCGCGCATCCCATTCGCGATCATCGCCTCCGCCGTTTCCCTCACCACCTTTTCGCTGATATGGCTGTGAAACGTATTCCAGCTGTTCCAGCCCATCGGCGGAGTCAGCGCGAGCCCTTCCCACTTTTGTGCCTGCGCCGACACTGCCAGGCAAACCATGAGACAAATCAGTTTTTTCATAGGACGATATCGGCGAACCGCTACACCGGCGAAGGGCTCCACCGCCTCGGGATCATCCCACTTTCCGCCGCACCCGTCGATGGGACTGGTCGCTCGATCCTTGAGACACTTTGCTCCCGCCGCTCATTTTCACCTGCCCGCCAGCGCCCACAAAAAAACGCGGGCCACCTGCCCGCGTTGATTCTTCGTCGTTCCGATCGCGCCGATCTTCGCGCTTAGAAGGGAACGTCTTCGTCGAGATTCTCCGTCGACGCCGGCTTCGGACCACCGCTGCGCGGCGGAGGAGAATGACGTTCGGGCGCGGGCGATTGATCGTATTCGCCACCGCCACCACCGCCCTCACGCTGACCGCCGCCCAGGAACTGGAACCCTTCGAGCACCACCTTGAGCTTGCTGCGCTTCTGCCCCGAGGTCTTGTCCTCCCACTGGTCGAGCTTCAAACGCCCTTCGATGAACAGCGGCCGGCCTTTCGTGCAATACTTCGAAATCGTCTCGCCCTGCCGCCCCCACGCCTCGATGTCCACGAACGTCGTGTCGTCGCGCATCGCGCCCGACTCGTCCTTGAACTGGCGATTCACCGCGATGCCAAACTGGCAAATCGCGGTGCCCTTCGGCGTGACCCTCAACTCCGGGTCGCGCGTGAGATTCCCGATCAGATAAACTTTGTTGAAGTTGGCCATGGGAGCGAAGAGCTGCGTCGTTGCGGTGATAGTGGCTGTGATTTCCCGGCATTCCGTTACGCCGGGACGAGACTGCACGGCGGTTCATTAAACCGCCGTGCCGCTACGTCAAACCGTCAAACGCTCTGCACGAACGTGCGGTAAACGCTGCCGTTCAGGCGGAGCTTTTCCTTGAGCTGGGACGGCGCCTGCGGCGGCCCCTTGAACTCGATCTGCACGTAAGCGCCGCTCGTGAACTTGCGGTCGGTCACGCGGACGAAGTCCTTCTTTCCGAGGGTCTCGACCCCCGTGACTTCGCCTTGCACGGCGGTGATTACTTCTTTCACGCCGTCGATGATCTCGTCGATCGAGTCTTCCTTTCCGCGATTATCGAGGATGAAGGAGGCGCGGTAGTTGCGTTGGGTGGCGTTCATTTTTGATCTCTACGATTGAGCTGATTCATCGCCGCATCGGCGCCGCGCGAGAGCAGCAGGTCGAGTCCGGCGAGATAATGGGGGAGTTGTTGAGTGACGATGGCGAGTTGCGAGGCGGTAAACTTTCCGAGAACGAAATCCTTGAGGTCCATTTGCGGCGGGTCTTTCGGCCCAATCCCGAGCCGATAGCGAACGAAGCCGTTGCCAAGATGCTCCAGCAGGCTCGCGACGCCGTTGTGACCGCCGGCGCTGCCGCTGACCGAAACCTTCACCAACCCGAGATCGATCGTGAGATCGTCGTAGATCGCAACAATCGAGGGCGGCGAAATCTTGTAGTATCGCGCCAGCGCTCCGACGGAGGTGCCGCTGTCGTTCATGAACGTCTGCGGCTTCACCAGATAACACGGGCTTTTCCCCGGGCGATCCCAACGCGCGACTTGCGCGTCGAACTGCGGCGCAGCTTTCCACGTCAACCCACGCTTGGCGGCAAACGCTTCGATCGCCATCCAACCGAGATTGTGACGGGTCTCCGCATACTCGCGGCCCGGGTTGCCGAGACCGGCAACGAGCGAAATGGACATGACTCAAAGAACAACGCCCGCGGTCCGTCGCGGTCAAGCGACGGACCGGGCGTGCAAAACTTACTTCTTGGCCGGAGCAGCCGGCTTCGCCGCAGCGGCGGCACCCGCGGCCGGCTTCGCAC
>JAFAAS010000069.1 GCA_023426435.1 Verrucomicrobiota bacterium
GCACTCGACACCGCCCGCGAGGAAGCCCTCGCTCGCCTCCAAGCTCTCCAAGCCGAAAAAAGCGAAATCGCCGACCGCCAGGCCGCTCACGCCGCCGCTCTCGAAGAGCAACTTGCAAAGGAAAAAGCCGCCCAGGAACGCGTCGCCCGACACCGCGCGATGTCCCGCCGCTAAACGCCCGCGACGCGCCGCTCCGCACCCAAATTATCCTTGCTTTCACAAAACCGAAACCGCTTTATCCGCGGTTTTATTTTATGAAAGCGACGATCAAAACCCAAGGGCAGCAGTTCACTGTTACCGAGGGAGACATTCTTGTCGTTAACCGCTATCCCAACACGGAAGCCGGTGCGACGGTGCAAATTAACGATGTCCTCGCCACGGGCGAGGGCGACAATTTCAAAGTCGGCACCCCGACCCTCGCTGGCGCCTCCGTCTCGGCCAAGATCCTCGAGAACAAGCGCGGCCCCAAGGTCATCGTGTTCAAGAAGAAGAAGCGCAAGGGCATGGAGCGCAAACGCGGCCACCGCCAGGAGCTTTCCGTCATCAAGATCGAATCCATCACCGTCTAAAGGAGTTCACCCGTCATGGCGCATAAAACAGGTCAGGGATCATCATCCAACGGTCGCGAGAGCAAATCCAAGCGTCTCGGCGTGAAAACGTTCGGCGGCCAAAAGGTCTCCGCCGGCACCATCATCATCCGTCAGCGCGGCACCAAGCTCCACGCCGGCCGCAACGTCGGCACCGGTCGCGATTGGACGCTCTTCGCGCTCAAGGATGGCGTCGTCAAATTCGACAAGCCTCACCGCCGCGTCGAGGTCGTCACAAGCTAACCTTCGCCGGATCGTCATTTTCATTCTCCAAGCGCCGCATAACCGCGGCGCTTTTTCTTTTTGCGGATTTCTCCCTCTCCGCGACGCTCGCAGCCGTGAATCCGCAGCGGCTCGCCGAGCTCCAACGTCAACGCGATCTCGTGCGCGAACACCTCGCCTGGCTCGAACGCGAAATCGCCCGCGAACACAGCGTTACCCCGCAAGCCGTCGCCCCCGCCGTCGTCTCCGTCTCGGTCAGCGGCCAACCTGCCGCTTCGGCTCCTTCGCCCCTCAGCGTCGAAATGCCCAAACCCGATCCCGCCGGCGCCGCCTCCGAAGCCCGCCGCGGCTGCCTAACCCTTTTCATCGCCGCCTTCGCCATTCTAGCCCTGGCCCTCTTCGCCATCTACTTCCTCCATTACCGCGACCGCCCGCTCTTGTAAGCCTTCCAGGTAGGGCGAGGCGTCCCGCCGAGCCGTTCACGTCCTCCCCCGATTTTCTCGAAACACTCCCGCCACGCTCCGGTCTAGCGCTATCACCTTGAACAGCGCAGCGCTGCCCACGATCGAAAGCCCGCCAGAAGAGCTCCTCAACAACGTGCGCCGGACCTACCGGCGCATTTGCCTGCTGCGCGCAACCGGCCGACACTCCGAAGCACTCGATCTCGAGATCGAAGAACTTTCTCACCTGCTCGCCGCCACTCACGACGCCGGTGTCGCCCAACACCGCACCGCCGCCGCGATGACCGAGGAATCCGCCCGCGTCACCGAAGCCGCCACCCTCGCCGAGGTCCTCGCTCCTTTGCTCGCCGAAAAACTCCGCGATTCCTCCGCGTCCGCACCCGCATCGTCCGTCCCGCGGCCCGCGACCGCGAGCCCCGCGCCATCCGTCCCTTCCTCCTCTTCCGCTGCATCTCGGCCCGCACCTCCGTCCGGATCGCCCAGCGTCACCGATCTTCTCGACGGCATGTTCGCCCTCGAATCCCCCCACCGCGCGTCCCACCCCGCGCGCTAATCTCTTTCCGCTTCGACGTCAGGTCACACATCACATCAACACCCTCAGTTCTCATGTCTACCACTGCTCACGTCGACAAACCGCTCACCGCCGTTCCTGCCAACTCGCAGAACGTCACGGTCTCCAAACAACCGGCCACCACCGGCCAGAAAACCAAAACCATCCTCGTCGGTTTCGACTTCGGCACCAACAAGTCCTGCGTCCTCGCCGGCCCCGCCGGTAGCAACGACATCGCCGTCAGCAAGGTCGTCCCGACCGTCGTCGGCTACACCAAGGACGGCATCGTCGACGGCATCGTCGCGGGCAACCGTTCGACGCTCTTCGGCGACGACGCCCTGCAAAACATGCTGCACGTGCGTCTCGCGCATCCGATGACCAACGGCATCATCGACGATCCCACCGCCGCGCGCGATTTCCTGAAACACATCCGCTCGCTCGCCGATCCATCCGGCACCGCCGAGATCCGCGCCGTCGTCGGCGTTCCCGCCAACGCCTCCGATCCCTCCCGCGAAGACATCCGCCGCGCCTGCTTCGGCATCTTCGACCGCATCATCCTCATCCCCGAGCCGTTCCTCGCCGCCCTCGGCTACCGCGACGACTCCCGCATTGGCCAATCCAACTACATCGATCCGGTCGTTAACTCCCTCTTCGTCGATATCGGCGGCGGCACCAGCGATCTCTGCCTCGTCCAGGGCTACTTCCCCACGCCCGAGGATCAGGTCAGCATCGCGTTCGCCGGCGACGCCATCGACCAACTTCTCCAAAACGAAATCGACCGCGCCTACCCCAACAACGGCCTCTCCCGCCACAAGGTCCGCGAGCTCAAGGAAGCCCACGGCTACGTCGGCCCCAGCCGCGCCCCGCTTCCGGTCAAAGTCGTCATCGGCGGCAAATCGCACAACATCGAGCTCGGCGACGCCCTCGCCAACTCCACCAACGCCCTCATCGACAAGATCTATCCCGCGCTCACCACGTTGATCCAACGCGCCTCGTCCGACTCCGTCGTCACCTTGCTCCAAAACATCATCATCACCGGCGGCGGTTCCCAGATCAAAGGGATCGACACCTACCTCCAAAAGAAGCTCACCGACGACGGCTACGAATCTCCCCGCGTTCGCGTCGCCGGCCAGGACTACAAACGCTACGTCGCCCTCGGCGCCCTCAAAGCCGCCCGAGCCGCCCGCGACAACCAGTGGCAGGTCCTCCTCGGCTGACGCCTCCGAGATGTAGGGCGGGGTCCCCCGACCCCGCCTCCACGAAACGTAGCGCGGTCAACCTGACCGCGCTTCTTTTTTCACCCTCCTCAACTCGCCGCTGGATAACTCCCCAACCACTTCACCAACGGACAAAACGTCCGCAGCTCCGCGACCGCACTCTTCATGTTCGGGTCTTCGTAATGACCCGTCACATCCAGGAAGAAGTAATAATCCCACGGCCGCTTCTTGCTCGGACGCGACTCGATCTTCGACAAATTGATCCCGCGATTCGCCAGCGGCATCAGCATCTTCAACAAAGCGCCCGAGTGCGATGCCGCCTCGTCGCCGAGCGACACCAACAAACTCGTGATATCCTTCCCGCCGCCGACCGCGCCCGACGCCTTTTTCCCAATCACGAAAAACCGCGTCGTGTTATCCGCCTTGTCCTGAATATTCCGCATCACGATCGGCACACCGTAATGCTCCGCCGCGAGCTCCCCGGCGATCGCCGCCACCCCGCGCTCGTCTTTCGCCATCTGCACCGCCCGTGACGTGCTCGGCGCATCCACGAGCTGCGCGTGCGGCAAATGCCGCTGCAACCAATGCCGGCACTGCGCCAGCGCCTGATCCTTCGAATACACCCGCTCGATTTCCTCCAATTGCGAGGTCGAGATCAGCGCGTGACTGATCTCCAGATAAATCTGCGCGACGATCTTCAGATCGCTTTCGACAAAACTGTCCAACGCCTCGCGCACCGATCCTTCCGTCGAGTTCTCGATCGGAATCACCGCATAATCCGTTTCGCCTTTCTCCACCGCCGTGAAGATGTCGCTCACCGTCGCCATCCCGTGATACTCCACGCTCGCGCCAAACTTCTTCAACGCCGCCGCATGCGTGTTGCTCGCTTCCGGTCCGAGATACGCGATCACCAGCGGCTTCTCCAACGCGATCGCCGCCGACATGATTTCCCGATAAATCGCGCGCAACGCCTCGTTCTTGATCGGCCCGTCATTTTGCCCCGTGACTTTCCGCAGCACCGCGTCTTCACGCTCCGCCACGTAAATTTGCCCGCCCTGGCTGCGTTTCAGTTTCCCGATCTCCGCCGCCAGCGTCAGCCGCTCGTTCAAAATCCGCACGAGCTCGCCGTCCAATTTATCGATCTGTTCCCGAATCGCCGAAAGGTCCATGTCAGTTCGAAGCCGGTTTGTCTTCTTCTCCATCCGTCGCAGAAGGCACCTCGACCCCATTCGCCGGCACGATCGCTCCACCTTCCTCTCCCTGCTCCTTGCTCGCTGCCCCCAGCTCCGCCGA
>JAFAAS010000105.1 GCA_023426435.1 Verrucomicrobiota bacterium
AACCAAAGTGTCACCTATTAGGTGACACTCCCCCCCGCGCGTCCCGCCGCATTCAACCAGCTCTTCCGAATCGCCGCATCCCGCTTCCGATCCGTCCGCACCTCCACCACGCGAATTCCACTTTCCCGCAACCCACTCACTTCCCGCACCAACTCCTCCCACGCGCTCACCACCACGTGCTCCACCCCATACGCCGCACACAGCTTCCCAAACTCCACCTCCTGCGGCGTCGCAAAAAATTCCTCGAACGGCTCAAACTGCGCCACCGGCAGATGCTCGAAAATCCCGCCGCCGCGATTGTTCACCAACACCACCGTCAACGATCCCCTCAACTTCGGCCGCAGCAAAAACCCATTCGCATCGTGCAGGAGCGCGAGATCTCCCGTCAGCAACACCGCCGGTCGCTCCGCCCCATGCGCGACGCCCAACGCCGTCGATAGCGTCCCATCGATCCCGTTCGCGCCGCGATTGAAATACAACCGCTGCCCCCGCCCATTCGCCGGCCAGAAATACTCCACGTCGCGCACCGGCATGCTGCTCGCCACGAACACCGGCGTCCCTTCCGGCAAATGCCGCGCCAGCAACCAGCTCACTTTTCCTTCAAACATCCCCGTTTCACTTTCCATCGCCGCATCGATCGCCCCGCGCGCCCCCGCCTCCGCTTTTCGCCACGCGTCCAAATAACTCCGATCCGCCACCGCTTCGCCCGCGACATCGATCGACTCCACCGGCGCCACAATCTGACGCGTCCGTCCGTGCAACGCATCGCGATTCTCCGCGCCATTCGCCACCAGCAAAATCTCCGCGCCCGACCGCTCCAGCCACGCGCGCAACACCTTGCTCGTCGGCCATCCACCGAGACACAGCACCGTCCGCGGCATCAAATCCCGCGCCAACGTTTCATTCCTCAGAATCGCATCGTAACACGTCACCACCTCGCCCGCCTCCGCCATCGTCCGCAACGGCGACAACGCATCCGCCAAAACCGGCCACCCCAACTTCCCCGCCACTTCCCGTAAAAGTGTCACATAATGTATGACACTTCCCGTCGCCGCCGGCCCCGCCACAATCAACCCGCGCGCCGTCGTCGGACGCTGCCAGATCGTCGCGCGACTCACCTCCGGCCCCGCCGCATCGAGATGCGCGAAAAATTCCTCGTCGATTTCCCCCTCCAAGTCCCGCGCACTTCCATCCTCGATCGGCGGCAACGGATCGCGAAAGGGCGCATTCAAATGCACCGGCCCCGCCGCCGGACGCCACGCCCGCTCCACCGCGCGCGCGACGGTCTGCCGCAAATACCCGAGCATTGCCATCGTCGCCGCCGGCACCGCCAGTTCGTGATAAAACGTCACGTATCCACCAAATAACTTCTGCTGATCGATCGTCTGCCCCGACGCACAATCCCGCATCTCCGGCGGACGATCCGCCGTAATCACCACCAACGGCACCCCGCTCTCCCTCGCCTCGATCACCGCCGGAAAATAATTCGCTCCCGCCGTCCCACTCGTGCACACGAGCACCACCGGCCGCCGCGTCCGCTTCGCAATTCCCAGTGCAAAAAACGCCGCCGACCTCTCATCGAGCACCGGCACCGCCTCGATCCGCTCGTTCGCCGCCAGCGCCATCGTCAACGGCGTCGACCGCGATCCCGGCGACACCACCGCCGTCCGCACGCCGCACCGCACCAGCGTCTCCACCAGCACGCTTCCCCACAACGCATTCGTATTCCGAAAATCCAGCTTCATCGAAATCCAGGTAGGGCGGCGTGTCCCCACGCCGCCGTCACGCCCCCTCCGCCCTTCCTCGCTCCGAATGCCACCAAGCCCGTCATTCGTGCCCATTCGTGTCCCTTCGTGGTTCAAACCGTTCTCCGTGTCCGCGTCCATCAGCGTCAATCCGTGCTCCCCAACGCCGTCAAATACTCCACCAACGACGCAATCTGCGCCTCGTCCAACGACCCGCCGTGCTCCTTCGCAAAGGCCGGCATCATCGTCCCCTCCGCGCCGCGACGTATCCAGTTTTCCCAATACGCCGCATCGCGCGGACCTTTCGCCGCCATCAAATCCGGCACAAACGACGCCCGGTGCTCCGCGCCATGACAAATCTGACACGCCGCCTCGAACAACTCCCGCCCGTGTTTTCCTTCCGCCGGCGTCACATGACACCGCGCGCAATCCCCGCGCAGCACCGCCTGCCGATCCGCCTGCGCCGTCATCATGTTCATCTCCCGCTGCGCCGCCGGCGGTGGCGGCACCTTCGCGTGCACAAGCAGCAACTGCTCCCCGCGATTCGTCATCACATACACCGTCTTCGTCAGCCCGCCGCGCCGACTCCGCAAATCCATCACCACGCGCACCTCATCCGACGCCCCCGGCGCAATGATCCACGGCTGCTCCCGCATGATCGCCGCCGAACAACTGCACGACGTCGACAAACTCACGATCTCCAGCGGCTCCTCTCCCGTGTTCTTCAACTGAAACAAAAACTCCGCATTCACCTGCCCCACTTCCGCCTCCATCCGCTGTTCCAACGCATCCCACTCGATCCCCTCCACCGTCCGCTCAACCGCCCACGCCCCCACCGCGCACACCCCCGCCACCATCAACGCGATCGCACGCCTCAACATACTTCCCCAGCCTTCACATCCCGCCCCAATCCGAAAGCGAAAACTTCCCCCATCGTAGGTTGCGCGCTCGCCGCGCAACTCCCTGCCTTGGGAATTAGACATTCCCTGGAGCTTGGATCTTGGAGCTCGGATCTTGGAGCTTGGAACTTGGATCTTCCTCACCCGTCCTCCGCCTCCGTCAACGCCCGCGCCAACGCCCGAAATTTCAACTCCGTCTCCGCCAACTCCGCCTCCGGATCCGACCCCGCCACGATCCCCGCTCCCGCATACAATCGCGCCTCGTTTCCATCCACCAGCGCCGACCGCAATCCCACGAAAAACTCCCCGCCCCCACGCGCATTCAACCACCCCAACGCCCCCGCATACAACCCGCGCGAAAATCCTTCCAACTCCCGCAGCCGCGCCAACGCCGCCTCCCGCGGCGATCCGCCCACCGCCGGCGTCGGATGCAATCTCCCAATCACGTCCAACAACCGCACGCCTTCCGGCAGCTCCGCCCGCACCGGCGTGTGCAGGTGTTGCACATTCGCCAGTTTCTTCAGCACCGGCTCCGCCGAAAATTCCAACGTCACCCCCAGCGGCGCCAACCTCCGACAAATCGAATCCAGCACCAGCTTCTGCTCGCGCCGATCCTTCTCGCTCCGCAACAACGCCCCGCCGCGCTGCGCATCCTCGCTCGCGGTCCCGCCCCGCGGAGCCGACCCCGCCAGCGCTTCCGTCTCCAAAATTCCCCTACTCACGCGCGCCAGCCGCTCCGGCGTCGCCCCGATAAAACTCTGCCCGCGCCCGTTCGCCACCGAGAACGCATAACAATCCGGAAACCGCTGCCGCAGCCCGTTCAACATCCGCAAGGGATGCAATCGCTCCTCCGCGCGCACCGCCCGCGTCCGCGCCAGCACGATCTTCTGAAACTCCCCCGCCTCGATCCGCCTCAGCGCCTCCCGCACCGCCCCCCGATAATCTCCCTCCTCTCCAT
>JAFAAS010000126.1 GCA_023426435.1 Verrucomicrobiota bacterium
GACTCGACACGCCCCTTCCCCCCGCTTTCCTCTTCCTTTTCGCGCTCATCACCATGCCCACCTCCCTCGCCATCCTCGCTCCCGGTCTCCTCGGTGGCTCCGTCGCGCGCGCCGCTCGCGCCCACGGCATCGCGAGTCGCATCGCCATCTGGGCCCGCCGCGCCGAAACCCGTCTCTCCCTCCGCGAGCAACCGTGGTGCGACGCCGTCGCCGACACCCCCGAAGCCGCCGTCCAAAACGCTTCTCTCGTCGTCATCGCCGCCCCCGTCGATCGCATCGTCGATCTCACCCGCCAAATCGCGCCCCACCTCGCACCCGGCGCGATCGTCACCGACGTCGGCAGCGTCAAGGGCGAGATCTCCCGCCTCGGCCACGCCGCGCTCGCCGGCCGCGCCCACTTCGTCGGCGCCCATCCCATGGCCGGCTCCGAAAAAACCGGCTGGGAACACGGCTCCTCCGACCTCTTCAACCACCGCACTTGCTTCATCACCCCGCTCGCCGAAACCGATCCCGCCGCCGCCGACACCGTCACGCGCTTCTGGCGCGATCTCGGCGCCGAACCGGTCACGGTTTCCCCCGACACCCACGACGAAATCGTCGCCCACATCAGCCACCTCCCCCAAGTCCTCGCCTCCACGCTCTGCGCCTTCCTCGCCCGTAAAAACCCCAACTGGTGCAACCACGCCGGCGGCGGTCTCCGCGACACCACCCGCATCGCCGCCAGCGACCCGCAACTCTGGCGCACCATCCTCGAACAAAACCGCGACGAAGTCCTCCGCGCCCTCACCGAATTCGAAAACGAGCTCCACGCCTTCAAATCCGCCCTCACCAACCGCGACTATCCCGACGTCACCGCCCGCCTCGAACGCGGCCACGACTACCGCCGCCAATTCCGCCCCATCCCGTAACGGAAGCCCTGCGACTTTCGCCCTGAGTCATTCGCCCCTCTTCTGTCATTCTGAGCGAAGCGAAGCATCCACGTGTGCGCCCGCCAGCAATCGTCGCCTTCGAATCTTACTCGTCCCACACCACACTAAACGTCGCTTCACTTCCACCCGCGCCACCTCCTCCCCTCGATGCCGCTCCCTGACCTCCTTCCCATCCGCCCTTTCACCCGCCCCGCCCGCGGCTCCGTCGTCCTCCCCGGCTCCAAAAGCCTCACCAACCGCGCCCTCGCCCTCGCCGCCCTCAGCAATCAACCCGTCACGCTGTCCGGCGCGCTCTTCTCCGAAGACACCCACCTGATGTCCGACGCGCTTCGCGCGCTCGGCTTCGAAATCTCTCTCAACGAGTCCGCCCGCGAAATCGCCCTCCGCCCCCAACCGCACGGCTACCCCACGCAACCGGTCGATCTCTTCGTCGGCCTCGCCGGCACCGCCGCCCGTTTCCTCACCGCGCTCTGCGCCGCCGCCCCGCACGGTCTCTACCGCATCGATGGCGTTCCGCAGATGCGCAAACGCCCGATGAAACAACTCATCGACGCCCTCCGCTCCCTCGGCGCCGACATCCGCTGCACCGGCGAAGAAGGTTTCTTCCCGCTCGAAATCCACGCCCGCGGACTCCGCGGGGGCTCCGTTGCCCTCGACGCCTCCGAAAGCAGCCAGCTTCTCTCCGCCCTCCTCATGGTCGCGCCGCTCGCCGCCGCGCCCGTCGAAATCTCCCTCGTCGGCAACGTCCGCTGGACGTTCGTCGAAATGACGCTCCGCCTCATGGCCGAGTTCGGCATCTCCATCTCACGCCCACCCGCCCATTCTCCTTTCCGCATCGCTCCGTCCACCTACCGCGCGCAATCGCACTACGTCATCGAACCCGACGCCACCGCCGCCAGCTACTTCCAAGCACTTCCCGCCGTCACCGGCGGCACGCTCGATCTCCCCGGACTCCGCCCGCCCGGCCAGGGCCTCCAGGGCGATTCCGCCTTCATCGAATTCCTCACGCGTTCCCTTCAACGTCCCACGGGCGCCGCGCTCACCGAAGACTTTCGCGAGATCTCCGACACGTTTCTCACCCTCGCCGCCATCGCGCCGCTTCTCTCCGGCCCGACGCGCATCACCGGCATCGCCCACACGCGCAAACAGGAAACCGACCGCGTCGCCGGCATGGCCCGCGAGCTCAAAAAACTCGGCCAGGACGTCGTCGAAACCGAAGACTCCCTCGCCATCACCCCGCGCCCGCTCACGTCCGATGTCGAAATCGAAACCTACGGCGACCACCGCTTCGCCATGAGCTTCGCCATCCTCGGCTGCCACGACCTCCACCGCGACGGACGCCCTTGGCTCTCCATCCGCAACCCCGCCTGCTGCGCCAAAACCTTCCCCACCTTCTTCGACGTCCTCGCCAATATCCGCACCCACTCCCAGTCCTAGTAGCGGAACCCAGCCCGACATCTCTCTTCCCGTATTCGTGTTCCTTCGTGTCCATTCGTGGTTCACCACATCCTTTCTCCAATTTCCAAATCCTCCTCTCCGCCATCCGTGTCCATCCGTGTCCATCCGTGGTTAAAAACAAAGTGACTCCTTCGCCTTTCATCATCGTCGCCATCGACGGCGGCGCCGCCTCCGGCAAATCCTCCACGTCGCGCGTCCTCAGCGAAAAATTCAACCTGCTCCACGTCGACACCGGCTCCTTTTACCGCGCCGTCACCGCCGAACTTCTCCACCGCGGCGTGTCTCCACAAAACCACGACGCCGTCAAATCCGCCCTCGCCGTCCTCCGCTTCTCCACCCGCGTCACCGGCCGCTCCGCCGCCATGGAAATCGGCGGTCGCGTCATCCCCGATCCCGAAATCCGCACGCCCGCCGTCAACGCCTCCGTCGCCCTCTTCGCCGCCATCCCCGAGCTCCGCGCCGCCCTCCTCGACTACCAACGCAGCCAGGCCGACACCGCTCGCGCCCACCACTTCCGCGGCCTCGTCATGGAGGGGCGTGACATCGGCTCGAAAATTTTTCCCGACGCCGACCTCCGCTTCTTCCTCTTCGCCGATCCCGAGGAACGCGCCCGCCGCCGCGAACAACAGGGCCAGCACGACCAGGTCGCGCGCCGCGACACCCTCGATCGCGCCCGCCTCGACGAAAGCCTCCGCGGCGCCACCGTCATCGACAGCACTTTCCTCACGCTCGAACAAGTCGTCGCCCAAATGTCCGCCGCCATCGCCGCCAAACTCGGCCCCTCTTCCGCCTCCGCATGAGCCGCGCCTTCCCGCAAAACGCGATGGAGCCGATCTACGGCTTCTTCCACTACGTCATCACCGTCCTCTATCGCATGTTCTTCCGCGGCGAGGTCGCCGGCCGCGAAAACCTCCCGCACGACGGCGCCTTCCTCATCGCCGCCAACCACCTCAGCTTCCTCGACCCGCCGTTCATCGGCTGCCAGGTCCCGCGCCAGCTCTGCTTCTTCGCCCGCAAAACCCTCTGGAAACGCGGCGTCGCTTCATGGTGGCTCGGCGCCGTCGGAGTGATTCCCGTCGACCGCGACGGCGGTCAGGATGTAGGCGCCCTCAAACGCGTTCTCCGCGCCCTGAAGGACAACAAGGGCCTCATCCTCTTCCCCGAAGGCACACGCTCACCCAATGGCGAACTTCAATCCCCCAAACCCGGCGTCGGCTTCATCGTCTGCCGCTCGCAAGTCCCCGTCATCCCCGCCCGCATCTTCGGCTCTTTCGAAGCCTTCGGCAAAGGCGTGAAATTCCCGCGCCTCGGCACGCCTGTATCCGTCGTTTTTGGACGCCCCATCCCGCCTTCCATTTACGACGCCCCCGACGCCGGCAAAGACCGCTACCAAATCGCGAGCACTCGCATCATGTCCGAAATCGCGAAACTCCAGCCTCCGCCCATCACGATCGTTTAAAGAATTCTAGACGCCTCCCGAATTCTGTCATTCTGAGCGAAGCGAAGAATCCACGCGTCCGCTCTCAACTCTTGCGCTCGCAAGTCGCTTTCCGCGCCACCCGTCACCCGCACCCACATTCCCCGGCCCCGTGCGCGTGCCCGTGACGCAACTCGTCCGTCGTCGCCTCCCGCGCACTCAACACTTCGACATCGAACGTCAAATCCACGCCCGCCAGCGGATGATTCGCATCGAGCAACACTTCGTCGCCCTCGATCGCCGCCACCACCACCACTGGCGCATGCCGGTCATTTCCCGCCTGAAACGCGTCGCCGATATTTAACTCCCCTTCGATCGGCAACAGCTCGCGCCGCACGCGCTGCACCTGTTCGTCGTCGCGCTCGCCATACGCCTTCGCCGCCGGCACTTCCACGCGCACCTTCGCCCCGGCTTCCACCGCGCGCAATTGCTCGTCGAGCCCGTCGATGATCTGCCCCGCCCCCTCGAGATAAGTCACGGCTTCGCCGCCCGCGGAGGTATCGATCACGCGCCCCTCCGGATCGCGCAAGGTGTAATGAAAAGTAACTACACGTGCCATGCGAGGAAGAGGAAGTAACAAGCACTAAGTATCAAGTAACAAGATACACCGCTCTGCCCTAACCTCCGCTCCCTCACGTCTCCTGCCGCAACACCTCCAACGGCGGATGCCGCGTGATCCCCCGATTCGTCACCATCCCCGTGATCAACGTGATCGCCACCGCGCCCGCGATCGACGCCGCCAGCGCCCCCGGCGCCCACACGAACGGCGCCTTGAACACCCACTTTCCCAGCGCCGCATTCGCCCCCACCGCCAGCGCCCCGCCCGTCAACGCCGCCAGCACGCCGAGCACCACATACTCCACCACCTGAATCTGCTGCAGCTGCCGCCGCGTCGCCCCAAGCGTCCGCAACAATACCGTCTCGCGCACGCGCTGAAACCGCCCCGACAAAATCGCCCCCGCCAGCACGATCACGCCCGTCAACACCGTGAAGCCCGCCATGAACGAGATCACGAACGCCGCCTTCGAAAAAATGCTGTCGAAGGTCTCCAGAATGAGCCGCAAATCGATCGCCGACACGCTCGGCAATTCCCGTCCGACCGCCTGCTGAATCTTCGCCGACGCCTCTGCCGTCGACGTCCGCACCGGCGCGATGAAGGTCTTCGGCGCCGGCTCCAACACGCCTTCCGGAAACACCACGAAAAAATTCGGCTGCAACCGCTGCCACTCCACGCGCCGCAAACTCCCCACCTCCACCGTCACCGGCACGCCTTGCACGTCGAACGTAAGGTCATCGCCAATCTTCACGCCCAACTGCTGCGCCAGCCCCACTTCCAACGACACCGGCACGCGCTCCGTCCCCTCCGGCACGCGTCCAACAAACTCTCCCTCCATCAACGTCTCTGTATCCGAAAGTTCACCACGATACGTCGAGCGATACTCCCGCCGCAGCGCCCATCCCGCGACGCCCGAATTCGGATCGCGCAACAACGCCTCCACGCTCTGCCCTTTCAACTCCACCAACCGCATCGTCACCATCGGCGCGCTCGACAGCACCGGCGTCCCATTCTCCCGCGCCAGTTCCTCCAACCGTTCGCGCTGATCTTCCTGCACGTCGAAGAACATCAAATTCGGACGATTCTCCCCGCCGATTCCTTCGATCTTCGCCACGAGCGTCGCGCGCGTCAGCACGAGCGTGACCATCAAAAACGTCCCCAGCCCCAGCGACAGCAACAGCAGCACCGTGCGATTGTTCGGCCGGTGCAAATTCGCCAATCCCTGCCGCACCACATACGGCAGCCCGCGCTTCGGCACGAACCGCCGCGCACACCAAATAATCCCGCGCGCCAATCCCGCCAGCAGCGCAAACGCCACGCCCAACCCCGCCGCAAAACCGCCGCCCACGCGCACACTGTCCGCCTGCAAAATCGCGAAGCCCGTGATCGCCGCCGCGATTCCCAGAAAAATCCATTTCCTCCACGGATCCGCCTTCGTGCTCTCGCCCTGCGCCGATCGAATCGCCAGCAGCGGCGACACCCGCCGCACCGCCAGCAGCGGCAGCAGCGCGAACAACACACAAATCACCAAACCCGCTCCCGCCCCGCGCAACACCGCCGGCCACGAGATCACCGTCTCCACTTCAAAGGGCAGAAAATCTTTCAACATCAGCGGCAGCGCCACCTGCACCGCCACGCCCACAATCGCGCCCGTCACCGCGCCGATCAGCCCGAGAAAAAATCCCTGCACCAGATAGATCGAAAAACTCGCCCGCGCGCTCGCGCCCAGACACCGCAGCACCGCCACCGTCCCGATCTTCTGCCGCACATACACGTGCATCGCACTCGCCACACCCACCGCCCCGAGAAACAGCGCGATGAATCCCACCAGACTGAGAAACGCATACACATCCCGCAAATTCTCCCCGAGATCCTCCTTCCGCTCCTGCACCGTCGTATAACCCAGCCGCTCCGCCGCCAGCTTCTCGCGCGCATCCTTCTCCACCGCCAGCGGATCGACCGTCTCCGGCAATTTCAAATGCAGCCGAAAATTCGTGAACGCGTCCCGCCCCTCTAACCCCGCCGCGCGCAACGACTCCATCGAGAGATACGCCCGCGGCGAAAACATCGCCACCGCCGCCGACTCGCCCGGAATTTTCTGCAACCCGCCCGCCACCGTAAACCGCCCTTCGCCGATCATCACCTCGTCGCCCACCTTCACGTCGAACTGCACCATGATCGTTTCCTCGAGCACGACGAACGGCCCGCTCCTCACCTTCTCCATCGCATCAGCCGGCGCCGTCACGCGTTCCCCATAAAACGGAAAATCCCCTTCGATCGCCCGCACCTGCACCAGCCGCCGCTGAAACTCCCGCTGCGGAAACGTCACCATCGACCGCAACGAAATCTCCCGCGCACTCTCCCCGCCCAACTGCGAAAAATAGCTCAGCGCCTGCGCCGAAAATTCCGTCCGCGAGTTCACCGTCAGATCCGCGCCGAGCAGCGATTTCGTCTGCTGCTCCACCGCGTGCTGCAAATTATCCCCCACCGACGCGATCCCCACCAGCGCCGCAATCCCCAGCACAATCGAAAACGAAACCAACACGAGCCGCCGCCGCGAAGCCCGCGAATCCCGCCACGCCATTTTGAGGATGAACCTCATCGCCGACCTCCCCGTGGGAAAAGATCCAAGCTCCAAGATCCAAGCTCCAGAGAACCTCCAAACCCAAAATCCACCACTGCGTCACATCCTCGCACGTAAGTCATCCCCGGTGGAGCCCGACGTCCTCGTCGGGCTTTTTTAATTTGATCCTTGTTCATTCTCTGGAGCTTGGAGCTTGGATCTTGGAGTTTCCGTCGTGGCCGCCCGCAACGCCACCCACTCCCACTACGGTCTCATCGGCCACGACGGCGCCCCCCCGCAGCCGAATCACCCGCTGACACTTCCGCGCCAGTTCCAAATCATGCGTCACCAGCACGAGCGTCGTCCCGCGCTCGCGATTGATCCCGAAAATCAAATCCACCATCGCGTGCGCCGTGTCGCCGTCGAGATTCCCCGTCGGCTCGTCGCAAAACAAAATCTTCGGCCGGTTCATGAACGCCCGCGCCAACGCCACCCGCTGCTGTTCTCCCCCCGACAACTGCACCGGATAATGATCGTGCCGCGCCCCCAACCCCACTCGCCCCAACAACTCCTTCGCCTCCTCCTCGCGTCCCGTCTCGCCGCGCAGTTCCACCGGCACGAGCACGTTCTCCAACGCCGTCAGCGTCGGCACCAACTGGAAATTTTGAAACACGAACCCGACGTGCTCATTCCGCACGCGCGCCCGCTCGTCCTCGCTCATCTCGCCAATTTCCTCGCCCGCCAATCGCACACTCCCGCCACTCGGACGATCCAGCCCCGCGCACAATCCCAGCAAGGTCGTCTTCCCACTCCCGCTCGGCCCCACGATCGCGAGGCTCGCACCCGCCGCGACATCGAAACTCACCTCGTGCAACACCGTCAACGGCCCCGCCGCCGTCGCATACGTTTTGGTGAGCCGCTGGACTTTCAACATCGTCTGATCAGTCATTGAGAGCACCACCAAACAGACGAACCGCCCGAAAGAAAGCTCCGTGATATCGCACACATTTCCTCCGCATAGCTGCCAGCAACCGCAAACAGCCCTTCTTTTTCCCTCCCGCGAAACACGCGAACCCTCGCTAAATCCAAAACCCTTTCGCGCCCTTCCGCGTGTTTCGCGGGCACTCCTCATCCTTCCCCTCCTCTCTCTTTTCACCTTCTTCGTGGCTTCCCCCTCTTTTTCCCGCGCCGCCACTTCCGCCGCCAAAACCATCGTCTGCTTCGGCGACAGCCTCACCGCCGGCTACGGTCTCGACGAGCCGCTCGCCGAATCCTACCCCGCCCTCCTCCAGGAAAAACTCGCCGCCGCCAATCTCTCCTACCGCGTCGTCAACGCCGGCCTCAGCGGCGAAACCTCCGCCGGCGGCCTCCGCCGCATCGATTGGATTCTCCGCCAGCGCATCGATGTCTTCATCCTCGCCCTCGGCGCCAACGACGGCCTGCGCGGCATCGAACCGTCCGTCACCCGCGCCAACCTCGACGCCATCCTCGACCGCGTCCGCGCCAAATACCCCGACGCCCAACTTCTCGTCGCCGGCATGATGATGCCCGATTCCCTCGGCGCGTCCTACTCCCGCGAATACGCGGAAATTTTTCCTTCCGTCGCGAAAGCCCACGACGCCGCCCTCATCCCTTTCCTCCTCGAAAACGTCGGCGGCATCGAACGCCTCAACCAGCCCGATCGCATCCACCCCACCGCCGAAGGCCAAAAGATCCTCGCCGACAACATCTGGAAAATCCTCCACCCGCTCCTCCCGCGGTAGGTTGCGCGCTCGCCGCGCAACCAAACGACGACCTTCTCATTGAGGCGCGGTGCCCCCACCGCGCATCACCGGACCGCGCAACCCTGCCCCCGCCCCAAAATTTCTTGCCGACCCACCCCGCCCGCGTCTCGCTTTCTACGGCTTTCCAGCTCCACCCACATGCCCCTTCCAGCTCCGACGCCGCTCGAGCGGCTGCGCGGCACGTTCTTTCGTGCCAAGCGCTCGCTCGACGATTTTAGCAACCGCACGTTCCTCCGCAAAAAACACGCCCGCAAAGCCGCCGGCTGGGACGCCCGCATCGCCGACATCCTCGCCTCGCCCGACACCGCCCTTCTCCCCCGCGTCCCCGACGCCGGTCTCGTGCGCGGCCACACCCAGGTCATGCACAACGGCCTGCTCGTCGCCAAGGATTGCTACTACCGCTGGCGCGGCACCCGCCTCTTCGCCGCCACCAAGGGCGTTCACGAACCCCAGGAGGAACGCGTCTTCTCCGAAGTCCTGAAATACATTCGCCCCGGCGGCACCATGATCGAGCTCGGCGCCTATTGGGCTTTCTACTCGATGTGGTTCGCCCGCGAAATCCCCGACGCCCGCTGCCTCATGGTCGAACCCGTCCTCACCAACCTCGACCTCGGCCGCCACAACTTCCGCCTCAACCGCCTCGACGGCGAATTCGTCCGCGGCTTCGTCGGCGCCCAAAACACCCGCCAGGGCCGCACGCTCACCGTCTGCGTCGACACTCTCGCCGAGCAACGCGGCTTCGACCAAATCGACATCCTTCACTCCGACATCCAGGGCTTCGAAGACCAAATGTTGAAAGGCGCCGAACGCACGCTCCGCGCCCGCAAAATCCGCTTCGCTTTCATCTCAACCCACTCCGAAGAGCTCCACCGCCACTGCCGCGCCGAATTGCTCCGTCACGATTTCGAGCTCATCGCCGACATCGACCTCGCCTCCTCCTACAGCGTCGACGGCATCCTCGTCGGCAAACTCCGCGGCACCGACGGCCCCGCCCCCATCCCCCTCTCCCGCCGCCCCCGCCCCCAAAGCTCGTGCTCGTGCTCGTAATCGTGCTCGTGCTCCTCCCGCCGCTCCACCTCCGCACGTCCGTCACTCCCCTCGCTCCCCCAACTCCACCGGAAACGGATTCCGCTCCCTGAATCCGCGCTGGTGCCAATACGGATAAATCGGCGTCCGCTTCGTCGCCGCATCCAACTTCGCCACCTGCTCCGCCGTCAGATTCCAC
The DNA here is from genome assembly GCA_023426435.1 of Verrucomicrobiota bacterium. Classification (GTDB taxonomy): domain Bacteria; phylum Verrucomicrobiota; class Verrucomicrobiia; order Opitutales; family Opitutaceae; genus Opitutus. The sequence continues at coordinate 9,993 of JAFAAS010000126.1, forward strand.
CCCACCGCCGCGATGTTGTCGCGCAACTGCTGCTCGTTCCGCGCCCCGATGATCAACGTCGCCACCGTCGGCCGCTGCAGCAGCCAGTTCAGCGCAATCTGCGCCACGCTCTTCCCCGTCTCCTTCGCAATTTCGTCGAGCACGTCGACCACGCGATAAACCTCCTCGTCCGGCACCGGCGGCCCCGCCTCCCGCGCCACCGCACTCTGCAACCGCGTCGTCTCCGGCAACGCCTGCCCCCGCCGAATCTTCCCCGTCAACCGCCCCCAGCCGAGCGGACTCCACACCACCGTCCCCACCCGCTGATCCGCCGCCAGCGGCATTAGCTCCCACTCATACTCGCGGCCGACGAGCGAATAATAAGCCTGATGCGCCACGTAGCGCTCGTATCCATATTTCTCCGACACCGCGAGCGACTTCATCAAATGCCAGCCCGAGAAATTCGAACAGCCGATGTAGCGAATCTTCCCCGCACGCACCAAGTCATCGAGCGTCCGCAACGTCTCCTCCACCGGCGCCACCGCGTCGAATCCGTGCAACTGATACAAATCGATGTAATCCGTCCCCAACCGCCGCAAACTTCCCTCGACCGCCCGAATCAAATGCTGCCGCGACGACCCCACGTCATTCGGCCCTTCGCCCGCTCGAAACGTTCCTTTCGTCGAGATCAACACGCGATCCCGCCGCCCTTTGATCGCCGCCCCCAACACTTCCTCCGACCTCCCGCCGGAATACACGTCCGCCGAATCGAACATGTTCAACCCCGCCTCGAGACAGATATCCACCAGCCGCGTCGCCTCCTTTTCCTCACTCGATCCCCACGATTTGAAGAACTCGTTCTGCGAGCCCCCAAACGTCCCCGTGCCCATCGTGAGCACCGGCACCTTCAAACCTGAACCACCGAGTTGACGATATTCCATAGCGCCGCCGAACCGATCACGTTTCATCCCCGCCGCAACCGAAAGACACGAATCTTCCACGCCGCCTGCACGCATCCTCAATATCCGCCCATCGTCTTTCCTCTCACCCCATGCGCCCCGTCACCCACCTC
>JAFAAS010000156.1 GCA_023426435.1 Verrucomicrobiota bacterium
TCCCCGCCGGGCTATTCACTTGGACGAGCGTATCAGTCCTCCCGACCCGCGCGCGTTTCCGCCTACTTCTTCCCCGCGCTGAACGCCTCCCGCGCAAACTTCAACGCGTCCTCATCCGCGCCTGGATTCGCATTCTTCTCCGCATAAGGCGGCAACTCCTGCAACTCCGCCGCCCGCCCCCGCGCGGGCGAATTCTCCGCCAGCCGGAAATCACCTTCGCCCGGCGCCGCGAACCGCGGGTCCTCCACCAGCGTGCTCTTCCGCCCAAACGCCCGCGACACCCCGTAACGCGAGCTCGAGTCCGTCGGCTCCGCGGTCTTGGCCACCCACGGATAAACCACATTCCCGCGCACGTCCGCGTGCTTCACCGTCGCGTTATCGTCCGCGCTCTTCACCTGCACGCTGCCAATCCCAAATGCGCCGCTGTCCACCACGATGTTGTTCGCCACCGTGATCGCTTCAGCCACCGGCGAACGCAGATCGATGCCGCCAGTCCCGCCAGCCCAATGATCCACCGTGCCATTTCGCACGAGCGTGTTGTGCGCAATCACGATGTCGCGACGCGGACCATCGAGCCCCCAACGACCGAAATACACCCCCGATCCGCGCGTGCGGACGAACACGTTGTTGTGCACCCAGATATTCCGCATCCACGCCCCTTCGCCTTCGCACGACAACACCACGCCCCACTCGCAGTCTTCCACGTAGTTGTGATCGAACGACACGTTCTCGAGCATCCCATACCACGCATCGGCATACAGCCCCTGACGACGCATGCGCTTCACGATGTTATGATGAACGCGGCCATCGCGGGACGCCTCCTTCACATCGATGCCTTCCTTGCTGCTGTCGTGAACGTGATTGAACGCCACCTCGAAGTTGCTCACGCCGCCCAACGAAATCGCCTCGTGCGGCGCCTCGCCCGGCTTGGGCTTCGACGGGTCCCGCAGATCGAGATTGGTCGCATCGGTCACCGTGCAATGCAGCACGCGAATATCGTGTGTATTCCAAACTCCGATACCGCACGAATACGTGTGCGCCGTCCGCACGTTGACGATGTCCACATGGTGACTCGGCCCGCGCACGAAGATCCCCATCGCAAGCGAGTGCTTCACCGCCAGCCCTTCGATCCGCACATAAGACGGACCTTCCACGTGAATCATCCCCGTCGATCCCAGCCGCGCACTTACCTGCGGCGTGTGCTTCCACTCGCTGCCGTCAATAATCGCTTCGCCTTCGCGCTCGGCCTTGATCGTGACCCACGCGTCTTCCCGGCCGCCCGGCCCTAATCGCAAGGGCTCCGTCAACTTGTAAGTGCCCGCCTTCAACACGAGCGTGTCCCCGGGCCGCAGTTCTCTCACCGCATGATGCAACGACGTGAACGGCCGCTCGCCGCTGCCGTCGCCCTCGCCGTGCGCCGTCGCACCCGGTGCGCCGGCCGTCACGAAAAGCTCCCGCGCCTGCGCTGGGAGCAACCAGGCCGAGATCGCGATGCCCGCCGCAACCACCAGGCGGCGCATGGAGGAGGAAAAGTAATTGGGATTCATAACAGGCGTAAAAGTGGGGTTCGGTCAGCGGATCCGCCGTCAGGGAAAATCGGAACCGCGCAGCAACGTTTCGCGAGCGCCATCTTTAGTTCGCGCCCGGCTTCACCGTCGTTGCCGCACCATACTTCGTCGCGAGCCAGCGAATGATTTCCTTGCCCGACAACTCCGTGAGCTTGCCGAGGCTGTGACCGACGTCCGGATGCACGGTGTAAACGTATTTGATCTTCAACTCGTCCAGGTGCGCGAGAAAGCGATGGTGATTGTTGAGCAGTCGATCGGCGCTGCCGCACACAAACTTCAACGCGAGTTTATCCCGCAACTGCTCCGCGTGCTCCGTCGCCCACCGAAACGCCGTGTCCGCTTTCCCCGCGTTCGTCGCATCGAGATTCCAGCCAAAACCGCCCGCCATCGGCGCCGCCGCGCAAAACAACTCCGGATACTTCATCGCCAGCCGCACGCTGCCGTCTCCACCCATTGAATACCCCGACGCCGCTCGCCCTTCCCGCGACCCAATCGTCCGATACTTCGCGTCGATGTGCGGTATCAGCTCCTTCACGATCCACGTCTCCGCTTTCACGTTGTGATCCGGCCAGTCGGCATAACGGCTCCGCGCCCCTCCATTCGGAAACACATAGATCACCTCGCCGATCGTCCCCGCCGCAATCTCCGCCGCGACGATCTGCGCAAAACCGCTATCCGATTTCTCCGTTCCCGTGGCGCCATGAAAGAAAAACACCACCGGGTAACGTCGCTCCGTCGCCGTCTCATAGCTCGGCGGCAAATAGATATTGTAGCCAATCGTGCGATCCATCGAAGCGCTGTGCACTTCGCCGTGAATCACTCCGGGCACGGGATCCGGCACATTCCAAACCCAGTTCGCCGGATCGTTCGCCGGGTTTTCAGCCGCAATCGCAGCGCGAACGAACAACGTGCACGACACACCGAGCCAAAGAAGGAACGTTTTCATGGGGCAGCCGCTGATTGCGCGACTCCGGCGCCCGCCGCAAGTCACCAAGCGTTCATCTAGTTGAAACTCCCTCGCGCCGCCCGTCGCCGAAGCGCAGCATGTTGTGGCAAAATCCCCGCCGCTCCACACAGTGCTCGTCCCATGCAATTCCGCCGCTTCCTTCGCGCCGCCTCGCTCCTCCTGCTCGGAGGCGTCATCGCGTTCGCAAGCGCTTGTCGCCGCGGCGAAGCGCCGGCGCCCGTGATCGCGTCGTCCGACGACACGATGGTTTGGATTCCCGGCGGCTCGTTCGACATGGGTTCCAACGACGACGGGCCCGACGCGCAGCCCGTTCATCGCGTCCATGTGAAAGGTTTCTGGATCGATCGCACCGAAGTCACCAACGCCCAATTCGCTGCCTTCGTCGCCGCCACCGGTTATCGCACCGTCGCCGAACGCGAACCCGATCCAAAAGATTTCCCCGGAGTGCCCGCCGCCGAACTGTGCGCCGGCTCCGTCGTGTTCGCCCCGCCGGGCAAACCCGTGCCACTCGACAACCCGCACGCTTGGTGGACCTATCGCCCCAACGCATCCTGGTGCGAACCGGACGGGCCCGGCTCCACCATCGCCGGCAAGGAAAACCACCCCGTCGTTCACATCGCCTGGCACGACGCCGTCGCCTACGCGGAATGGGCCGGCAAACGGCTCCCCACCGAGGCCGAATGGGAATTCGCCGCGCGCGGCGGGCTCGCGAACGCGCCCTACATCTGGGGCGACGAAAACCCCGCGGAAAATCCCTCCCTGGCCAACATCTGGCAGGGTCGCTTCCCCCACTGGAACGCCGCCACCGACGGCGCCGAACGCACCGCCCCGGTCGCCTCGTATCCGCCCAACGGCTACGGCCTTTTCGACATGGCCGGAAACGTCTGGGAATGGTGCGCCGATTGGTATTCGCCCGACTACTACGCCCGCTCCCCCGCCGAAAATCCCGCCGGCCCCGCCGCCAGCTACGATCCGCAGGAGCCCGGCGTGCCGAAACGCGTGCAACGCGGCGGATCCTTCCTTTGCAGCGACGAATACTGCATTCGCTACCGCGTCGGCGCCCGCGGCAAGGGCGCCCCCGACACCGGCGCCAGCCATGTCGGCTTTCGCTGCGTCTCCGACGCGCCTCCGCCCGTCCGCTGACACCCGGCTTCTTTTGTCCTGATCCCCGGATGCGCGCGCGGCGTTCACGCGCCGTCACCTAGATGAGCGCGACAAACGTTGAGCGAACGGACGCGACCGCGAAGTTACGCCCCCACCCCGCTCATCATGAACCCCTCGACCTTCCCGTTCGCCCGCGTCTCCCGCTGGCTTCTCGTTTCCCTGCCCTTGATCACCGTCGCCAGCGCCGCCCAGCCTCAGCCTCCCCGTTGGCGTTTCGAAACCATGCGCCCGCCTCAGCTCGCCGAGGCCCTGCGCACGCGACCGATCGCCTGGCTCGTCTTGAGCCCGCTCGAATGGCACGGCGAAGCGATCGCTTTTAACGCCGACCCTCTCGTGGGTCGCGCCATCCTCGAAGGTGCTTGGAACAAAGTCGGCGGCGTCCTCCTCCCCACCCTCTACATCGGCTCCGAAACCGAATACAAGGAGTGGGACACCGACAAGGGCCTCGTCTCCCGTTGGGGCATGGAACTCATCTCGCGCGAGCACAATCCCGGCTCGCTCTACGTCCGCCCCATCACACTCGAACTGGTCCTCGTCGATTACCTCAAAGCGCTCCAACGCGAGGGTTTTAAACTCTGCGTCGTCACGAGCGGCCACGGCGGCGCCGAACATATCGACATCATGGAAGAGGTTTGCCGCCGCGATTACGGCGAAATGAAGGTGCTGATGGCCCGCGGCTGGTCCGAAAAATTGCCCGCTGACCTGCAATTCAAGAAGGTCGAGGGCGCCTCCCACGCGAACATCGTCGAAGCCAGTCTCGTCGGCGGCGTCGACCCCACCCTCGTCGATCGCAACGCTTTCGGCGTCCTCGAACGCGATCGCAAGACCGGTCTCAAATCCGAGAACGCCAGCGAAATCGATTTCGAAAAGGGCCGCGGCATCGTCGAGTTCCGCGCCGCCTCGCTCGCAAAACAAGTCGAGAAACTGCTCGCCGACGTCCGTTGATCAGCAATCAGGCGGCCTCAACGCCCGCTACTCCAAAGCGAGCGCGAACGCGGTCCGTCCCGACCGTCGAAACACTCCGCCAGGCACCTCGCTCGCCGCTGAAAATTCTCTGGAGCTTGGAGCTCCGTCCGCGGAACGTCCTGCTCATGTCCGCCCCCGCCGCGCCGCTCTCCCCGCCTGCTCCTCCCCGCGAACAACGTTACTCCACCCCCACCGTCTCACTCGGCAGGATCGCTCACACTTACGA
>JAFAAS010000012.1 GCA_023426435.1 Verrucomicrobiota bacterium
GCATCCCAACCGAGTTGTTCACAAAGTTCGCTCCCGCCCACCGCCGCCTCTTCGGGCACTGAGGCGGTGCGCTCCGCGAACTTCATGAACAACTCGGTTCTCTGTCCACCAATTCGAGGCAATCACATACATCGAGGCGCATGCTGCCGACTATTCCATGCGGTTCGTCACGCAGAGCCCGGAATGCCATCAGGTGAAGCAGGGGTTTCCGCTTCTGCAGGGGGCGCACATTCCCGGTGGTGTCGTCGGCGTGCGCTATTCCATCGAGCTGGCGGCGCTCGCGCCCTTTCGTCGCCGTAACCCACACATTGATTCTCCATGAGCGTCGACGCCTACCTGCGCGAGGAAATCCGAGAGATCGCACATTCCGCCGGCGACGAGCAGCACCGTACGGCGGCGGTGTTCCACGCCTTGGCGGGCATCGTGGCCGAGGCCGGCTTCCTGACGAATCCGCAATGGACCCCGCTTGCCTTCAAGGACGGTCGCCAGAATTGCCGCATCGACGGCTACGACATCGATGAGGAGGACGGGTTGATGAACCTTTTCGCGGTGATTGACTGCCACGCCGAGCTGGACCTCGACCAGCAATGGAATGACGCCACCTGCTCGACTAAGGCGCTCAACCAGGCGATCGCCGGGCTCGAGAATGCTGTGACCGCGATCTCGGCCGGCAGGCTGCCGGATCTCGACAAGTCGGATCCTGGACTGGACTTGATCAAGTCGCTGACGACAGAGTACCCCCCAGAAAAGGGGGCCGTCGCCTTTTGCATTCTCACCACGGGGCACGTCACCGATAGGGGCGCCAGTGAAAGCGCGGAAAAGAACGTCCGCACGACCGTCTGGAGCGCGGATCGACTTATCCGACTTAGGGAAAATGGGCGGGAGCAGCTCGTCGCCGACTTCGAGCCAATTGGGGGGCTGCCATGCCTCGTCTCCGACGCCGAGGCGCAGCAGATCGAGAAGGGACAGACGGGCGTGCTGATCACAAAAATTCCGGGAACCTTCCTCGCCGGCTTCTACAATGAACACCGCATGCGACTGCTCGAGCGAAACGTCCGCGCCTTCCTCCAGTTCACGGGCAAGGTGAACAAGGGCATTCGTGAGACAATTCAGACGTCCCCGGATCGATTCCTGTCCTACAACAACGGCATTTCGGTGACCGCGTCCAAGGTCCGCATGGAAAGGGCGGCGGACGGCATCTACCGAGTTCTCCAAGCAGAGGATTTCCAGATCGTGAATGGCGGCCAGACCACCGCCTCGATCGCGCGATGCGCGCGGGAAAAGGTAGACATCTCGAGCATCAACGTGGCAATGAAGGTAACCGTCGTGCCGCCGGAGCTCATCGCCGAGCTGGTGCCAAAGATTTCGCAGTACGCGAACACCCAGAACCGGATTCGCGAGGACGACTTCTACGCGAACAACCCGTGGCACGTCGCGCTGGAGAAGCACTCGCGCAACATTGAGGCTGAGCGCGACGCCGAGTCCGAGGGGCGGCCGATCCGCTGGTACTATGAACGAGTGCGCGGGCAGTACGCCGACGAATTGGCCAAGCACGTCACGCGCGCGCAGAAGGACGCGTTCAAGCATCGCCATCCGTCCCGCACGAAGTTCACGAAAACAGACCTCGCCCGCTACCTTCTCGCATGGGAGCAGGAGGCGCACACGGTGAGTCTCGGTGGCCAGAAGTGCTTTGCGCGCTTGATGACGGTGCTTGGCGCCACGTCGACGAACGCGGATGAAAGTCAGCTTCCCACCGAGGAGGACTTTCGGCGCATGTGCGGCATCGCGATCATGCAGCGTCACGGCGAGCAGCTGTGCCATGAATTCAAAATTGTCGGCTACCGGGCGAATCTTGTGGCGTATGCGATCATGGTCCTCTCCGTGAAGACGGACATGCGGTTTCCTTGGCGCAGAACTTGGGGAAACCAAGAGGTGCCGGCGGAAATCGATCACGCACTTCGCATCACGATTCCCGCATGTGATCGCGCTATCAGAAAGTCGGCGGGCCAGCAGAACATCTCGGAATGGGCGAAAAAGAAGGAATGCCGCGAGTACGTTCTGCAGCAGGCGATCGAGCTCTCGCTCAAGCCCGCAGTCGACTGGGATCGTTTTTCGATCAAGGACATGGCGCGACCGAAGGCGGAGGTCGATCTGCTCAAGGTGCTCGGCAAGCTCACTGCGGACCAGTGGCTGCTCGTCGCGAAGGCCGCAAAGCGGGACAAAAGAAACCCAGTGTGGGAGGGGGTCGCCAATACGATGGCAACGCGCCTTGTGCCCGGGTCAAAGTCGCCTTCAGAGAAGCAGGCGAAAATACTGAAGAAGGCGCTGGTGGCCTACAACGGCCTGCCTGCGCTGAAGAACGTCCTCTCGAACGATGATCTGAAGCTGCTTGAGAACTAGTCGCCGGCTAGATTCTATACTTCGACACGTCGATCCGGTCGCCGGTGATGCTGAGCGGAAGGTGAATGACATCACCCTGCTCGGACAATTCGACGTCCAGTGCTGGCCTTGTCTAGGCTCCTCGTCGGGAGGTGAGGAGCTTTTCGATGCGCTTCGCAAGGTCGGGCCGGGCGGCGGCGATTGAGACGTCTAACGCACCGGAGAAGCACGTCAGCCGCTGCTGGCCGTTCACACGCGCGGTGACCGTCCCGGCGCGAATCCCCTTATGGGCGACGACAATTGAGCCCACGAAGTGCTCCACCCCTCCGAAGCCGCCGTTCGTATCGGGCTCGCGCTCCTCATAGACCGCCAGCACATCATTGCAGAGGGTCTCCCAGCTCTCCTTTTTCCAGCTATGATCGCGCTGGAAGTGCGGGAGCACGTAATGGATGTCTCCGCCGCTGCTGAAGACCTTGGAAAAGGAGAGGTTGTCGGCTTTCACTGGATTGGCTGCTGGGGTCCGCCGAGTCCCCGTAGCGCTGGTCCAAACGCAACTCTCTCGGGGCGGCACAGTGGTGAACAAGATTGCCTGGACGGCACCACATGCCCTGGACATCCACTGGGAAAAATTCTTCCTAGAGCTGACCAGTCGCCAATGCCCATTCCCATCATAGATCTGTTCGCCGGCCCCGGCGGCCTGAACGAAGGCTTCAGCCACGTGCGCGACAACCACAATCAGCCGGTGTTTGCTTCAGCAATTTCGGTGGAGATGGAGGAGTGCGCGCATCGGACCCTCGAGCTGCGGGCGCTTTACCGAAAACTTCGCGCCGCCGACAACACGAAGGACTATTACCGGTATGTGAAGGGTCTCATTTCGCGGGACGAGCTCTTCACGCGGTCAGGGAGTCTCGCGGCCGAGGCGCAGGCGGAGGCCGTTCGCGCCACGCTGGGCGAGTCGGAATCAGCGAATGCCGAAATCGAGGAAAAGATTCGAAAGGCACTGAAGCACGCCGGCACCGATGACTGCGTCCTGATCGGCGGACCGCCATGCCAGGCGTATTCACTCGTGGGACGCGCGCGGCGTACCAAGGAGAAGCTCGAGGACTTCGAAAAGGACGCGAAGCATCTCCTTTATCAGGAGTATCTTCGCATCGTGAAGCTCTTCCGCCCGATGGCGTTCATTATGGAGAACGTGACGGGACTTTTGTCGGCGAAGCACAAGGGCGCGCGGATGTTCGAGAGAATCTGTCAGGACCTCCGGGATGCAGGATATACGCTCCATGCCATGAGCCCAACGGACGGGGCGCGTGATGCGGACGATCCGCGGGACTATGTGATCAACGCCGAGGAGCATGGTGTGCCGCAGGCGCGATGCCGTGTGTTCATCCTCGGTCTTCGCGCCGATCTGGGCCTGACTGCGGGAACACTTCCCGCCCCAAGCGGCAAACCGGTGACCGTCGCGCAGGCGATCGCGGATTTGCCGAGGATCCGTAGCCGGCTTTCGAAACAACATGATTCAGGCGAAGAATGGCTGCGCGCCATCACGGAGGGATTCCTGAAATACGAGTTCCCGCACCTAGATCCGAAATTCCGAGAGTCCCTGCGGGACCGCCTTGGAGCCATGCACGCGAACTACCGCCTCGGGGCACAGTCGATGGAGCGTGCGAAGCCCGGCCCCGAAAAGCTACATCACTGGTTTGTCGAGGCAGACTGCGACGTGGTTTTGAACCACAACAGTCGCGGGCACATCGTTCGCGATCTTCACCGATACTTCTTCTGGTCCGCATTCGCGGCTTGGTACGGCCGCTCGCCCAGTCTCTCGGGCGTCCCCCATTACCTCCGCCCGAAACACGGGAATGTAACCGGTGATGCCACCGACGTCCCGTTTGGCGATCGCTTCCGCGTGCAGCTGCGATCCGCGCCGTCGACGACGATCGTGTCGCACATCGCAAAGGACGGCCACTACTACATCCACTACGAGCCTCGGCAGTGCCGGAGCCTCAGCGTGCGGGAGGCCGCGAGACTGCAGACGTTTCCGGACAGCTATTTCTTTGAGGGAGCTCCCACGGACCAGTATCGACAGGTTGGCAACGCCGTGCCGCCCTACCTCGCGCGCCAGATCGGTACGGTCGTCCACCAAATCCTGACGGGACAGACTCGCGCGACAAAGACGCCACAGGCATCCGGCTGCGAGGCCGCCTAGCCGACTTGTTTTGGGCTAAGGATCCGGCGGGAGAGTCGCTCGAGCGAAGTCGGCTTCATGTCGCATTCCCAAATCGTGAACACACGCCAGCCGGCGCGCCGAAGGGCTGCGGCCGCGCGTGCGTCACGCCGCTGGTTTCCACCCAGTTTCCTTTCCCAGAATTCGCGGTTGTTCTTCGGCATTACCGCGAACCGGCAGCCGACATGCTGATGCCAGAAGCAGCCGTGCACAAAGATCACTGCGCGATGGCGGGGAAGGACGAGGTCGGGACGACCCGGGAGATCTCGAGCGTGGAGACGAAAGCGCAGGCCGAGCGCATGCAGATACCGGCGCACGATGAGCTCGGGCTGGGTGTCGCGGCCGCGGATCAGAGACATCACGCGGCTCCGGGTCTCGGCATCAAAGACGTCGGACATGCCCGGCCAAGATAGCGCACGGGAGCGGCCAGTTCAATTCTACTTCGCGAGGCCCGTGAACCTATAGGGCCTCGAGGGCGGTGAGTTCCTGCGCTCCTCGATAATCTAGGGGTAGCGCAATGAGAGGAAGCCCTTTAGCGGGCGTTCTCCAGCAATCGCCGGGCGTAGCGCTGCGCGTCGTTCACGTGCAGGGAATTCTCGCCAAAGCAGTCCTGTGACAGCTTGAAGTCGCGATCCACGCTTTCAGTTTCCTTTCCGATCCGGCTGATCTCCTCGAGAGAAACGTCCTTCACCTGCTTGGCCTCGTCCGCGTTGACGAGCTGCTCCGCAGGCGTGCCCGATAATCCAACGCCTCGGCGAAGTCACGAATGTAGTTGTGCCGCCTACCATCAGCTGGGCCATGTCGATCTGGCGGCCTGCAGCAGGCGATAATCTCAGTTGTCGGCGCTAGGAAAGGCTGACGAACTCGCGCACGCACCAAACGTTCGCGCAACGCGACGTCGAAAAACGGATGCGGGGCGCGCTCGCCGGTAACGGCGTCCCTTATGGTTCGCACCCCGATCGATGTCGCAGTCGCAGGCAGGGACAAGGTTCCGACCGGAAACACGGAACGCGGGGGGTAAACACTCCGCGGCAGGAAATGATCGAGCGACGTGGTATGAAGGCTGCCGCACATGGGGCAGACCAGCGTGGATGCTTCGCGGCGAAGCCGCCAGATGTACTGCATGCCCTGAGGGCGCCTTCGAGACAGCGATCAAGTGCCGCATTCAGGTCTGCGGTGACAGAACGTCGCGGCACGGCGAAGGGGTCGTCCTCGACTCGATGACATTTCGAGTTGTGGCGCTTCAGCATCGACTCGGCGAGTGCGATGTGGGCACGACCTCGCAGACGTCGGTTTGTGATTTGCGACGAGCGCCGTCACCACCGCCTCGTCATCGACCGCAAAGAGGGCACATGAAACGTCATCGCTGGCCCTCCGCTGGTGACGCTATGGTTGGCGACGAAGGGGGCGCTGAGCACGATCGGAGGGGAGTATGAGGGGAACAGCGGCTGATTCGATGCTCTTGAAAGGAGGGAAGAGAGTGTCTCCGAGCTTGCAGCTCGGCGGTCCCTTTTGCGCTGAAACCTTTAGCGGACTACAGCTGGATAATTCGACGTAAACAGCTTGATATTAGTAGTTAATGAGACGATCGAGCGGATTCTGAGCAACAGCGTTATCGAAGATCCAGCTTCCGCGAAAAATCTTCGTTCAAGCCCTTGGCGGAGTGCGTTTCGGGCTCATAGAGCCTCCGGCCGTATTTTTCGGCCGCAACTCGAATAAAAGCATATGGAACCCAATGAAACGCAGATAATGATGACCGCTCGTGCCGGACTCGAAAGCCCGGCAGAGTCCGACTCGAACGTTCAATCGAAGTTCGCTACCGAATGCTCCGGGGGGACAATCGGAGACGGGCCGACACATCCCAGCCTTGGCCGTTGCTTGGCGGTGCGAGCAGCCCAGGGACATCGCTCGAAAGCAGTTTGCGCAGCGGTTCGCTATCTTCTTCGCCGGGATCGCAACGAGCATCCGGAGGGGGATAGGGACAATGCCGGGCGGTGGTGTCCTGCTGTGTCAGAAAACCTCGACACTTCACGCTACCGTTCGCCCAGTCGGGCTTGGCCGTGGAGCTACATGCTCCCGTGTCGCACGCTCGCGCATTGTGCACAGCTTGAGGATTGCACCGATTTGCTTCTCGCCCGGCGCATCGCGCGCGATCGACAAAGCAACTACGTGCGATGAGGCGGTCCAAAAATGCCGCGCATTGATCAACAAAGCCCGAAAAGCGTCGCTCGATAAGTCCGAGTGAATTGTCTATTCTGAACGCGCGTCCGCCGCGCTCGAAGCGCTCGCCAATACTACCCGAATGGCTGGTCGGCGCTTTGGGCGCAGCGGGTCGCCTTCGGCAGCCCGTGTCATCACGCGTGTCTCGCGGCATTTGTATTGTGAGCGACGCAGAGAATGATGTGAGCGGCTAAAATCACATCTCCTGATCGCCGCCTCGACAGCTTCCTCCCCGGTCTCGAGGTATTTCTGCGTAACCGAGACATCTGAATGATGCAGTGCGGCGCGAAGCACGATGATGTCATTGCCGCTGTTGCGATACACATTCCGCGCCCAAGTCTTTCGGAGCGTGTGCGTCCCCAAGCGACCGTCGTTCGCAATCCCGGCGCGGGCGAACGCGGCGTGGATGATGCGCCGACCTGTGTGCCGCGAGAGCGCCCGCGCGGTCCCGTCGGGATTGTTTTCGCGGGAAAGGAAGAGCGGCAGGTCGGGTGTCAGCACCCAGCGCCGGCGCATGTGCCCGATCCATGATTCGAGCGCACGACGCAATTCTGGGAGGACCGGCACCCAGCGCGTCGTGCCGCGCTTCCCCTTCATGTGACGCGGAGCGATGCCGATTTTACCGACAACTGTTTCATCGCGGAGGACCGAGCCTACCGTGAGGGACAAAATTTCCGAGATGCGGAAACCGGTCAGCCACTGTGCGGTGATGAGCGCGCGATTTCGTGGCGGGAGTCCGCGAACGAGGCGGAGCAGCTGACGTTCTTCGGAGTGGGAGAGGGGGCGGCGGCCGGCCATGGAGTTGAAGAGAGGTCGAGGTTGAGCGGTGGACACCTCGATTATGTCGCGAGAGGGTCGTCGACCCAAGCGACTCGACAACCGCCTCGGCGGTAATGCATGCACCGTTGCCCTCCTTTTGGTGCACTCGCCCGGGCGAATTGGTTTCTCACCGCGTTTTTTGAGCTCCCCAGAGCATCTTTGTTTGGCGTCACATATCCGGACGAGCGGGCGCGTCCCATTCTGGAGCGCACGCTCGGCGTCGTCCTGTTTCAGGAGCAGATTCTAAGACTGGCAATGGAATTGGGCCGCTTCACGGCCTCGGAAGCAGACGAGTTGCGGCGCGCTATTGGGTTCACGCGATCGACCGAGCATCTTGAGCGGATGAAGGCGAAACCGCGCGTGGCGCTGCTGCGCAACGCCGTGACTGCCGAGGCAGCCGAATCAATCATCACCTCTCTTGCTTCGTTTGCGTTGTATGGCTTCCCGGAATCGCCCGCCATTTCGTTCGCGTTGACCACGGGTCCTTGTTGGCGAAGACAAACAGCGCGCTCTGCCGCGGATCCTCACGCAGCTTCTGCTCGGCTTGGCTCCACAGCCGGTTGAACGACTTCCTCATGTCCACCGGCTCCACCGCCAGGTAGATCCTCAACGCCGATGGAAACGTCAGCATCGTTCAGCTCCGCAACACACGCACCAGTTCAGCCACCGCCGCGATCTCCTGGCCTTCGCCCGATCCACCCACCGAGTAGCACCCCTTCTAGCGGTGCGACCGATTGCGGTGCACTCGTCACGCTCATTTCCTGGAACCGCATCGCTGGCGCCGCGACGCCACCGCTTCTGCGCTGCCGCTGCAGCCATCCGATGAACGTGTGGAAGTTGATCCCTTCACGCTTCGCGAACGCCCGTTGCGTCAGGCCACTCGCAGCGTAAGCTTCCAGCAACTCCGCTCGTCGCCCCGCCGCTACAATCCTGCGTCCGCGTGAGTCACTCTTGCGTCGATCATTCAATACTTCCGCCGTGATGGGTTCCACCTCGTCACAATATCGAACCCTTCACTGCCTGAATAGTGGGGTCTTCCCTCGGTCGGATACAAAAGGCCCGCTCCGGAGGACCTCGAATCACCAACAGCGATTGAGCGTCTTGCTAAGTGTAACTCCCAACCGCAATGCACGAGTCTTGGCTGTTGCCAAGGTGAGCACCTTGATACTGCGACACCTCCTCCGGTGCCTTGAGTAGGAGGCGAACAACTGGCCGTGAAGCCCACGCTACGAGTTGAAAGAGGTTTAATTTAAGAACCTCTTTTCTGAGGTCGCCGCGGAGAGTGGGGCCTTCAATGTCAGCGTCATGGCTTCTTCCAACGCCATTTCTACTGAGGATTGGCGGCGCTATGCCTGGCAGGTTGTCGTGTTGCTGGCACCCGTTGCACTACTGAACTACCTCGATCGGCAGATGCTCGCGACGATGAAAGCATCGATGGTGATGGATATTCCAACCATTGAGAACAGGGCCGATTGGGGGTTTGTGCTCGGGTGCTTTAAGTGGACTTACGCGGCGCTGAGCCCATTCGGTGGATACATCGCGGACCGCTTTAGCAAGCGCTGGGTCATCGTGGGCAGCCTC
Organism: Verrucomicrobiota bacterium; assembly: GCA_023426435.1. Lineage (GTDB taxonomy): Bacteria > Verrucomicrobiota > Verrucomicrobiia > Opitutales > Opitutaceae > Opitutus. The sequence continues at coordinate 9,221 of JAFAAS010000012.1, forward strand.
TTTGTGTGGTCGGCCGTCACGTGGTGGACAGGACATGTCACCACGTTTCATGAACTCGTCGCGGCGCGAGCGCTCATGGGCATCAGTGAAGCGTTCTACATTCCGACCGCGCTCGCGCTGATTTCGGAATATCATCTCGGGCCGACGCGCTCCCGAGCGGTGGGAGTGCATCAGGCCGGCATCTATGTTGGACAGATTCTCGGAGGTTTTGCAGGATATGTAGCGGATTCGCCGGATCACGGATGGCGCTGGGCGTTCTCGACGTGCGGCATGATCGGTGTGATTTACTCGCTTCCGCTGCTGGCGATGTTGCGCGACGCGCCGCGAACCGCTGACGCAAAGGTGCAGTCGCGTGAAGGGCGCAGCGGCGTCGCGAGCGGGTTGATGCGCAACCGGAACTTCATTTTACTCGTGCTCTATTTCACGTTGCCGGCGATTGCAGGTTGGGTGGTGCGCGACTGGATGCCGGAGATTCTTCGTGAGAAATTCAATCTTGGTCAGGGCAAGGCCGGCGTAAGCGCAATCCTTTACGTGCAACTCGCGTCCATCGCCGGCGTGATCATCGGTGGCACACTCGCAGATCGCTGGATGAAACGCACGGTGCGCGGTCGCATTTTCACAAGTGCGATTGGCATGGTGCTTTTTCTCCCTGCGCTGTTTACCGTGGGCAACGCGCCGACCCTCGCGTTTGCAATCGGCGGCCTGATCGTCTTCGGGCTCGGTTGGGGATTTTTCGACTGCAACAACATGCCGATCCTCTGCCAGATCGCGCGGCCAGAGTGGCGCGCGACGGGTTACGGCATCATGAATCTTGTGAGCATCAGTTTCGGCGGTTTCGGCGACTGGATCTTCGGGGCGTTGCGCGACCAGCACGTTTCGCTCAACGTGATTTTCGGCGCGTTTGCGGGCGTTGCGCTGCTCTCTGTCTTCATCGTCTTGCGCATCAGACCGGGACGCGAAGCGGGCGCGCCGTAACGCGACAGCGCGAAATAAACGGACTTTGACGCCGGGTCCTCAGTCGTTTGGGTGATGAGCCCGATGCCCGATCTGCCCCAACGCATTTCCCTAGCCGGCCAAATGGCGGACATCTTCTGCCGCGGCATCGAGCAGGGCCTCTGGGGAGAGCGGCTGCCGGGCGAGCGTGTGCTTTGCGAAAAGTATCAAGTCAGCCGCAATACGCTGCGCACCGCTCTCGCGCAGCTGCACCGCGAGAAACTCGTCAAGCCCGTGCACGGCTCGGGCAATCGTATCCTAGGTCTGCCTGGCAAGCAGGCTTGCCGATTGCAATCGCACGACGTGGGACTGCTCTCGCCGGTGCCGCTCGAGCGGCTGCGGCCAACGCAAACGCTGTGGATCGATGAATTGCGCGGCATGCTCAGCGAGCGCGGCTGCCGGCTACACGTATTTCACGGAGAACAATATTTCCGTTCGAACCCCGGCCCGGCGTTACAGCGCTTGATCGCAAGCAATCCGCATGGCTGCTGGTTGCTCACGTTGTCTAGCGAAGCTATGCAACGATGGTTCGCGAAGAACGACGTGAAATGCGTCGTCGCGGGATCAGTGCACGCAGGACTTGACTTGCCGTATTGCGATCTCGATCAACGCGCAACGTGTCGGCACGCGGCGGGGGTGCTGCTTGGCCTTGGGCATCGAAGGCTCGCACTGGTGATCTCGAGGTCGCAACTCGCCGGCGACCTTGAGAGCGAGGCGGGCTTTATCGAAGGAATTCAACAGTCTTCCCGCACAGGAGCGGAAGCGAGAATCGCATATCATGACGGTAGTGTTTCCGGGATCAGTCATGCGCTGCGGAGGCTGCGCGGTCAGCACCCCCCCGTTACCGCTTTATTGGTGGCCAACGCCTACCATTACCTAGCTGTCGTGAGCCGGCTGGCTCACACGGGTTGCCGTGTGCCGGCGGATGTCTCCGTGATTTCTCGGGACGATGACCTGTTTCTCTCCTATCTGACTCCGCCGCCGGCGCGGTATACGGCCGCACCGAGAGTAATGGCCCGTTCGCTCCTCCGCGCGATTTTGGATTCGCTGACGAGCGAATCAACCGTGCACAAGGGCCAGAGGCTAATGCCGGAATTTCTGGCCGGCGAGACAATCGCGCGTGCGACGGGTGTTTCGTAAATGGAGTCCGTGCGGTGGTTCCGCGACGGAACCAGTGCTTTGGGATTAAAGTCGCGCCGGCTTATTCTTTCATTCTGGCCCGCACACGCCACGCGTCCTCCGCGGATACTGGCCAACCCCAAGCCAACCAAGCCATGAATCCCTGTCCTAATTATTTCAATACGGCTCGCTTCATCCTTACGGTCACCCTCCTTGCCCTTGCAACCGCCAAGGCGCAGGAAAGTTCCGCCCCCGACACTGCTTCCGACTCGGAGGAAATTCTTCACCTGTCTCCTTTCACGGTGTCCACCACGCGTGATCACGGCTACGGCACAACGAACTCGTTGGGCGCTTCTCGCGTCAATGTGCCGATCGAGGACATCCCCGCCACCGTCATCGCCCTGAACAGCGAGTTGATGCGCGACACCGGTTCGCGCGAGATCATCGACGTGCTGCGCTTCGTGAGCGGCGTCAGCGTCGCCTCGACGCCCTTGAACGGCCAGTTCACCCTGCGCGGGCAGAACCTCACGGGCTCCACGATGCGCGACGGGCTGCCGGAATTCATGTCGGTGCGGGGCGCGCAGTTCCTCGACCTCGTGGCGGTCGACCGCATCGAGGTCATCAAGGGCCCGGCCGGCGCGCTCTACGGTTCCCACAACGTTGGCGGCATCGTCAACCGCGTGACCAAGCAGCCGCTCGGCTCGCGCCAGGCTTCCGTGACGGCGTCGAACACCACCAGCAACGGCCATTCCATCTACCGCATCGAGGCCGATGCGACCGGCCCGATCGACAAGGCGGGCAAATTGCGGTACCGGGTGGTCGGGGCCTATTCGGACGGCGACACGTGGTACAACCGCAATTACCACCGCGAGGCCATCAGCCCGATGATCAGCTACAGTCCCTCCTCGGAGACCCGCCTGTGGGGCCGCTATGAGTACCAGTTTGCGGACATCGCGAACACGTCCTCGGCCTGGTTCGCCAACGCGAAGGGCCAGATCTCGACCTTCATCCCGCGCGACCGCGTGGCCGACGACCCGTGGGAGTCGTTCCGGTTCTGGCAGCACTTCGTGGAGGGCGGGATCGAGCAGTCCTTCTTCGACCGGCACTGGACGAGCCGCCTGGTCGTTCGCCTGGGCCAGGCCGACGCCAACGTGAAGTACTACACGAAGCCGGCCAACGGCATCCTCATGTACGATCGCAATGGCAACCTCCTCGGCAACTATCTCGCGGCCGGCATCGACTTCTCCGACCCGTCAGTATTCGGCTCGATCATCCAGCGCCGCCAGTACACTGCGCACCACGAGCACCCGCGCGACCGCAATTTCTATTGGGACAACGTGATCAACTTCAGCACGGGCCGGGTCACGCACCAGCTCCTCGCCTATGCGGGCTACAGCAAGAGCCGCACGACGGCTCCCGATCGCCGGCTCAGCGCCGTGGCCTCGACACCCACGTTCGACTTCCTGAATCCGGTCTACGAGCGCGTCTTCAACAGCGGGAACATCCCGCTGCTGTTGAATGCCTCCACATCCGGAACTGGCGAACTCAGGAACTTCGGCGTGCAGGACGCCTTGGGGTTGTTCGACAGCCGCCTGGTCCTCGTCGGCGGCGTCCGCAAGGACAAGGTCGAGAGCAAGGGTCGCAACCTGATCAATAATACGACCACCAACACGTCCGGCGACGGCACGTCGATCAAGCTCGGCGCGGTGGGCAAGGTGA
>JAFAAS010000027.1 GCA_023426435.1 Verrucomicrobiota bacterium
GCCGGGGGGTTGGGGCGGGCGCCCCCCGGGCCCCGCCCCCCGCCCGCCCTCTCCTTCACCTCGCGCCCTCACCGCGCATTTCCCCCCGCCGATGACCGCGCCCGCCGCCCATCCCGTCCCCGAAATCCGCACCGAATCGCTCGTCAAGGTTTACGGCGACCGACGCGTCGTCGACGGCGTGAACGTCCGCTTCTGCGGCGGCGAAGTCGTCGGCCTCCTCGGCCCCAACGGCGCCGGGAAAACCACCACGTTCTACATGATCGTCGGCCTCGTCGCCGCCACCACCGGACGCGTCTGCCTCGACGGCCACGACCTCACCCGCATGCGCATGCACCAGCGCGCGCGCCACGGCATCGGCTATCTCCCGCAGGAAGCCTCCGTTTTCCGCAAACTCACCGTCGAGGAAAACATCCTCGCGATCGTCGAATCCATCGGCGTCCCGCGCCGCGAACGCGACGCCCGCGTCGACGCCCACCTCGCCGAACTCAATCTCCAATCGCTCGCCCAACAACGCGCCTACACCCTCTCCGGCGGCGAACGCCGCCGCCTCGAAATCGCCCGCGCCCTCGTCACTCGTCCCAAGTTCCTCCTCATGGACGAACCGTTCGCCGCGATCGACCCGATCTCCGTCGCCGACGTCCAGAAAATCATCCTTCAACTGAAAGCCCGCGGCATCGGCGTCGTCATCACCGACCACAACGTCCGCGAAACCCTCCGCGTCGTCGATCGCGCCTACCTCATCCACAAGGGCCAGGTCCTCGCCGAGGGCACCGGCGAATTCCTCATCAACGACGAACAAGCCCGCAAATTCTACCTCGGCGAAGACTTTAATCTGTGACTCCCGCGAAACACGCGAAACTCACGAATATCTTTTTCCTTTCGCGCCTTTTCGCGTAGTTCGCGGGCGACAAAACCCCATGCAAAAAGCCATCCACGGCATCACCGTCGCACACTTCTTCGAGACCTACCGCACGAAGCTGAGGATGGAGCTCGCCACCGGCCAGTCCGGCCTCCACCGCCTCATCCGCGAAGGCAGCATCAACCGCCCTTCGCTCGCGCTCACCGGTTTCTTCAAATACTTCGCGAACAAACGTATCCAAGTTCTGGGTGCGGCCGAGATGACGTTCCTCAAGACCGTCCCGCCCGAGAAACAAATCGAGATCTTCCGCGGCATGGTGAAGCAGCACATCCCCTGCCTCGTCCTCACGCGTAATTTCCACCCCACCCCCGCGATGCTCCAGGTCGCGAGCGAGATGCGGCTCCCCATCATCCGCACGCCGATGATCACGATGAATTTCGTGAACCTCGCCACGCTCTGCATCGACAACGAATTCGCCCCCGGCGCCACCGAACACGCCACCACCCTCGATGTCCGCGGCATCGGCGTCATGCTCCGCGGCTCCTCCGGCGTCGGCAAAAGCGAATGCGCCCTCGCCCTCATCGAACGCGGCCACTCCCTCGTCGCCGACGACCTCACCGTCATCAAGCTCCTCGACGAACGCGAACTCATCGCCTCCTCCCGCCCGCTCAACCGGGGCTACATGGAGTGCCGCGGCATCGGCATCATCAACATCGCCGAAATGTTCGGCGTTAAATCCATCCGCCTCGACAAACGCATCGATCTCGTCGTCTCGCTCCACGAATGGACCCCCGACGTCGTCGAGGAACGCACCGGTCTCGAGGAAAACTTCTACCCCATCCTCAACCAACGCGTCCCGCACATCGAGCTCTACGTCCGCCCGGGCCGCGACATGGCCCGCCTCGTCGAAGTCGCCGCGCTCACGCAGGCCCTGAAAAAAATGGGCCACGATCCCGCCAAGGATTTCAACGACCGCCTCATCGCCTTCATGACCCAGGGTAACGACTTCACGTCCACCAAAGTCGTCCCCCTCGACCGCGCCCAACGCAAAGAAAACTGAGCGCCATCCCCTCGCCGCGCCGGTCATTCTGAGCGCAGCGAAGAATCCACGGCGACGCCGAACCGAGAACCCGAAACCCGCTCGGATCTCTGGTCCTTGGGAATTTGGTCATTCTCTGGAGCTTGGTCCTTGGAGCTTGGATCTTCTCCTCTTGCCACCCCGCGCACCCCCCGCTGCCCTCTCCCCATGAGTTCCGCTCCCGCGCGCATCGACGGCCGCACCGCCGACCAACTGCGTTCCATCACCTTCGAAGCCAACATCGCGCCGCACGCCACCGGCTCCGTTCTCGTCTCCTTCGGCGCCACCCGCGTCATCTGCGCCGCCACGATCGAGCAAAACGTCCCCACGTGGATGAAACAACAACGCGTCCCCGGCGGCTGGCTCACCGCCGAGTATTCACTTCTCCCCTACTCGACGCACGACCGTAAACAGCGCGACATCTCCCGCGGCAAGATCGACGGCCGCACCGTCGAAATCCAACGCCTCATCGGCCGCGCCCTCCGCGCCGTCATCGACCTGCAAAAACTCGGACCCAACACGCTCTGGATCGATTGCGATGTCCTTCAAGCCGACGGCGGCACCCGCACCGCCTCCATCACCGGCGCCTGGCTCGCCGCCCGCCTCGCCATCCAAAAACTCCTTGACGCCAAACGCATCGTCGAAAACCCGCTCACCGATTCCGTCGCCGCCGTCAGCGCCGGCATCTTCCAGGGTCAGCCGTATCTGGATCTCAACTACGCCGAGGACAAGGACGCCGAAGTCGACGCCAACATCGTCATGACCGGCCGCGGCCAGTTCGTCGAAGTCCAAAGCTCCGGCGAGGAAGCCACCTTCAGCGGCGAACAACTCCAGTCCCTGATCGCGCTTTCCACCAAAGGCCTGAAGGAAATCGCCGCCCTCCAAACCGCCTTCCTCACCAAACAGCTCTTCTAGTGTCCTGTCCCGCAAGTAACGTTAGGAATTCGAGTGGCAAATGATGGCTGTCATTCTGAGCGCTGCGAAGAATCCACGTGTGCGTCCGCGGCCGATCGTCGCCCTAGATTCTTCGCTGCGCTCAGAATGACAACCGCTGTTAGGTGCCCCGAATTATCGAGGTTTCCTGTGGGACACGACACTAGGTGGAGCCCGACGTCCCCGTCGGGCTCGTTGGGCCAAGACACCCTGAAAACCCGTCAGCGACCGCCCAAACCCACCCCCTCGTTTGGCGCATAAACTGCTAAAACCTCCCTCGATGAAAGCTTCCCCTCGTCTCGCCCTCGCCGTCTCCGCGCTCGCCACCCCCGCCGCGCTCCTCGCCCATCCCGGCCACGACGGCGATCACGATTTCACTTGGGATTTTTCGCACCTCGTCGCGCACCCATTCGCCACGCTTTTCTGCGCCGCCGTCCTCGGCACCGCCCTCTACGCCATCGTCCGCGCCACCCGCTCCCGCCGCTCGAAACACGAGTAAAGCAGGCTCGGCTCCACGCCGCCGCTTCGGCACCGATTGCAGCAGACTGGTCGCAGGCGCTTCTTTTAGCGCCTACAACTTCCGCAACTCACACCCCAACTGCGGAAACACGGCCGCCAGCTCCGCGCGCACGTCCTTCAACGTTCGCCGCAACTCCACCGCGTCGCGCGCGACCACCTTCACGCTCCAGCCACCCCGCCGCAGCGCACTCGCGCCGACCCACACGCCGTCCCCGTGGAGCCCCCTTACCCTCTCGCGCACATCCAC
>JAFAAS010000057.1 GCA_023426435.1 Verrucomicrobiota bacterium
GGAAGGTGAAGGAATAGTCGGCGGTGGGGTTGAAGTTCGCGGCGTTGCCGGCGACGAGGCCGTCGAGGGAGACGACGTCGAGGATGAAGGGATTTTCGGCGATGGCGGAGAGGAGGAGCGTGCCGGAGATGGAGAGGAGGTCGTAGCCGGTTCCGGCGGCGCCCGCGGCGTCGGCGATTTCGAATTGGAAGATGCCGCCGGATTCGAAGGTGGTGTCGCCGGCGGTGAGCGTGCCGGGGGAGTTGCCGGGGGCGAGGGTGCCGCCAGAGCCAATCACGAGAGCGCCGAGCGAGCCGGAGCCGGCGAGTGTGCTGGTGCTGCCAACGCTGGTGAGAGACGAAGCGAGCGAGCCGTTGACGACGAGCGTGCCGGCTTCGATCAGCGTGTTGCCGGTGTAGGTGTTGACGCCGTTGAGGGTGACGGTGCCGGTGCCGATTTTGGTGATTCCACCGCTCGCTATGTCTCCGCCGTATGATCCGTCATAGTCTTGAATGCGGCCGTTGAACGTGGAGTCGAGGTTGCTGGCTCCGATAGAGAGGGACGCGTCTCGCAAGGAAACGCGACCAGCGCCCTCGATGGAACCGACGCTTGCGGAACTTGACATCACCAGAAGGGTGCTGGCGATGCTCACTTGAATCGCAGCGCTTCCGCCAGTGGCCGACTGTTCGAAGGAGATGCCGCTCTGGCCGTTGGCGGTGATGGTTGCGTTGGCGGCAGTCGATGAGTTGCTGAACGTGACAAAGGCATCGTTGAGCGTGATGTCAGCTTCGTCAGCGGTGGAGTCGCCGGTGAAGCTGAGGTAGGAGAAGCCGCCCGGGTTGATCACGATGTTCGCGGAACCGGCGCTGGCTGCGTCGCTGAAAAAGACGCTATTCACCGAGTTGATCGTGGCCGAGCCGGCGGTGGCACTGTTCTGGAAGCGGACGATCGTGTTGTAACTGTCGGCGGTAATGGTGGCCCCGCCGGCGTTGGAAGAGTTTGAAAAAACGACGGCTGAGGAGAAGACCAGGTCGATGGTGGCTGAGCCAGCAGTGGACCTGTCTTGGAATGAAAGATAGCCGGTGGAGGAGCCTCCTGAATCGAAGCTTAACGTGGAGTTTCCTGCGGTGGCGTCGTCATGGAAGACCACTTCGTTGAAGCCGCCCGAGGTATTCGCGAACGTTTCGATGATGGAGGTCCCGGCGGAGGACATGCCGTAATAGCGGATGCCAGCGTAGGAGTTGGTGCCCGAAGATATGTTGGAGATCGAAGCGCTGCCAGAACCGGCGTTGCGGAACTCAATTATCGCGGCACCGCTGCTCGCCCAGTTGTCGAAGGTAGCGGTGCCGACAGAGGAGGAATTGTTGAAAGTGAGTATGGCCATGGTATCCACAGGTGCCCAATTCTGGATCTTCAAGGCGTTGGTCGTGGAGTTGGCGGTGGCGCTGTTGTTGAACGTGAGCGAGCCGCGGTTGGTGATGAGCTGCTCGAGCGATGAGTCGTTGGCGATGCCGGCGCCGCTGAAAGTCAGCGCCGCGTTCCGCGCGATGGTGACGTTGTAAGCCTGCGCATCGGCGCTGAACGTGATGCCATCGAGCGTGTAGTCGTTATACGCTTCCAACGTGGGCGTGATGTCGCCGGAGGAACTGAAGGTCGCGGTTTCAGTTTCGCCGTCGGGGACATCGGAAACGGACCAGTTGCTCGGGGAGGACCAGGAGGAGTCAGCTCCGTCCCATGTATGGGGCGGGGGAGCGGCGGAGACCAAACTGGCGGCGGAAGAAAAGGCGACAGCGAGCGCGCAGAGACGGAGAGGGATCATGAGCGGAAGGAGGACCCTTCCGTTTCGTGCGGATCGCGGGAGCGTGGCAAACCGCGAGGGGCGAGCGTGGTGCGCGCGGGGGCGAGCGTGTCAGCTGAGTCGGCGGCGAAGTTCGGGGGAGAGCCGGTGGCTGCAGATGACGGGCTGGCGGAGGCCGCGGAGGTGGAGCGCAGGCGTGTCGGCGTCGGGGCGTTCGATGCGTTCGATTTGGGCGAGGTTAACCAGGATTTGGCGGTGGACGCGGAGAAAGGATGCGGCGGGCAGGACGGCTTCCCAGGACTTGAGGGTGCGACGGACGAGAAAGCGGGCGCCGTCGGCGACGTGGACCTCGGTGTAGTTGTCGGAGGCAACGATCGCGGAAAGTTCGATGAGCGGGACGAAGCGGGCGTGGCGGTCGCTTTTGAGGTAAACGCGATCGCTGTCGATGAACGACGGGGTGGAGGTGGGCGGGTCGGTGAGTTGAGGAGCGGAGGTGGCGAGACGTTGGAGTGCGGCGGTGAGGCGTTCGGGCGCGACCGGTTTGAGGAGGTAATCGAGGGCGTTGACTTCGAAGGCGCGGACGGCGTGGGCGTCGTGGGCGGTGACGAAGATGATGCGCGCGCCGGGAAGGACGAGGGGGACGAGATCGAAGCCGTTGCCGCCGCGGAGTTGGATATCGAGGAAGACGAGGTCGTAGTCGGCGGAGTCGAGCTGGGCGCGCGCGGTGGCGAGCGTGCCGGCTTCGCCGGTGACGGTGATTGTCGGGTGATCGGCGAGCAGCGTGCGGAGGATGGCGCAGGCGGGAGGTTCGTCGTCAATGAGCAGGGCGCGGATCATGGAGCGGCGGGGGCGTGGCGCGGGAGTTGAAGGATGAGCGAGACCCAGCCGTCGCGGCTCGTGATATCGAGGCGGTGCGTGCCGGGAAAGTTGCGGGCGAGGCGGGCGCGGAGGTTTTCGAGCCCGATGCGGTGGGACGGTGCGGAGCGCGGTTCGTCGGGCGCGAGCCAGCGGCCGGTGTTGGCGATTTCGATTTCGGTGGTGTGGGCGTCGATCGGGCGCGTGACGATGCGAACGGAGAGGAGGTCGGGGCTGGTGGCGCTACCGTGCTTGATGGCGTTCTCGACGAGAGGGAGAAGGAGGAAGGCGGGCAGGCGGGTGTCGGCGGCGGCGCCAGCGGAGGAAAAATCGACGGAGAGGCGATCCTGCCAGCGGGCTTGTTCGAGATCGAGGTAGAGGCGGAGCGTGGAGAGTTCCTCGGCGAGCGTGCGCCATTGGGTGGCGTCGCCGGAGAAGGTTTCGCGGCAGAAATCGGCGAGGCGGCGGACGAGGTCGCCGGCGGCGCGGGAGTGAGGATAGACGAGGCCGTAGATGGAGTTGAGGGCGTTGAAGAGGAAGTGGGGATTGAGCTGGTAGCGGAGGAGGGCGAGGCGGGCTTTTTCTTCGGAGAGTTGGGCGGAAAAGCGTTCGTGCTCCAGGCGCGCGAAGCGGTCGGCGAGCATCAGCGAGAGCAGGAGCATTTCGAGTGCGGAGCCGAGCAGGAGGAAGACGGCGGTGTTGCCCAGCGGGATGGCGAGCTGCCAGCGCCAGGCGTAAGGCACCGAGCCGGCGAAGAAGAGGCCGAAGGAAAGCAGGAAGTAGCGGGCGTGGCGCACGCCGCGGCGCCAGGCAAAGAAGGCGGCGGCGACGAGGATGCCGTGCGTGAGGACGACGGTGACGACGGCGAACTGGACCCAACCGGTCGTGGTGCTCCAGAGCACACACGCGGAGCCGAGAAGAATGAGGATGTTGAGGCGGGCGGCCCAGCGCGCGATTTGGTCGAAGCGAGGGGCGATGGAAGCGAGGCCGAGAAATTCGCGTCCGAACTGCGCCATGAAGAAACCGCTGGAGGCAAGCGTGGCGGCGGCGGCCATGTCGAAGGCGGGCGGGATCAGCGGAAGTCCGATGAGGTAGGTTTGGGAGCGCAGCAGCGACATGAAGAGTGCGACGGAGCCGAGATAGCCGAGGTAGAAACCAAGATCGCGGTAACGCAGTCGCGCCCACAGGACGCTGTTGTAGATGAGCAGGGCGACGAGGACGCCGAAGTAGATCGCGTCGGCGAGGATACCGCGGAGCTGGGCGGCGTGAAACGCGCGCGCTTCGGGCCACCAGACGGCGCGGAGCCAGACGGAGAAGCGATCGTGGGCGCGGAGGTAGAGGACGGTTTCGCCGTCGGCGGGGACGGTGACGTAAAACGCGGCCTGGCGTCCCCAGATGTCGCGGGCGTTGGCGGGGACGATCTCGCCGGAGGTGCGCTGGCGCCAGCCGCCGGGTTGCATGGCGTCGGGCGTCCAGCAATCGAGGCGATCGAGGTTGAATTCGGCGTCGGCGATCACGCCGGTGATGGGGGAAGGCGAGGGATTGGTGAGTGTGACGCGCACCCAGATGGCGCCGCCGCGGGCGATATGGATGTAGTCGGCGGGGCGGGTCCATCGCTCCCAGGCGGTTGCGGGAAGTGCGAGGACATCGGGCCACGCGAGGCGATGGTCGGGATCGGCGAGGATCTCGGCGCGAGCGTTGTCGCCAGGAAGTGGATACATTTCCCCGCGATCGCCAGTCGCTCGAGCGAGAAGGAAGGCGAGACCGGCGGCGGCCAAGGCCAGCACCGTCCCCAGCAGCAGCGGGAAAGGCGCGGGGGCGCGATTCATTTGCGGTGTAAGTGCCGGAAGGCCAGCACGACGGCAATCACGATCCCGCGCGGGGCCGAACGGCGGGAGAGCTTTGTCCTAGTGAAGCTGCCGGCTCGGGTGGGGCGGCGGGACGCGGGCGAGGGTATCGGTGAGGGCGGCGAGGTGGACGGGTTTGGTGAGGAAGTCGTCCATGCCGAGGGCGAGGCAGCGTTCGCGTTCGCCTTTCAACGCGTGCGCGGTGAGGGCGACGATGTAGGCGCGCGAGGCTCCGTTTGTCTCCGCGGCGCGGATACGGCGGACGGCTTCGTAGCCGTCCATCACGGGCATCTCGAGGTCCATGAGCAGGACGTCGAACGTTTGTTGGGCCAGGATCGCGAGGCCCTTTTCGCCGTCGGCGGCGAACTCGAATTGATGGCCGAGCTTGGTGAGAAACGCGCCGATGACCTTCTGGTTGACGCGATTGTCTTCGAAAACGAGCACCTGCAAGCGGCGGTGCGGCGGGGTGGATTCTGCGACGACGGGCGGGGTTGGAAGTCGAGCGAAGGACGTCGGAGCGGGCGCGACGCGGACGGTGGCGGTGAAACGGGAACCGCGGCCGACTTCGCTGGCCAAGGTGAGGCTGCCGCCCATCAACTCGCAGAGACGACGCGTGATCGAAAGGCCGAGGCCGGTGCCGCCGAAGCGGCGCGTGGTGGAAGCGTCGCCCTGGCTGAACGGCGTGAAGACGCGCGTTTGTTGTTCCGGTGCGATGCCGATGCCGGTGTCGGTGACGTCGAGCACGAGCAGGTCGGGGGCGGTGGCGGAAACCTCGAGGCTGACGCGGCCGGATTCGGTGAACTTGAGGGCGTTGCCGATGAGGTTGATGAGAATTTGTTGGAGGCGGACGGGGTCGCTGATGACTTCGGAAGGAACGCCGTCGGCGACGTGAGTGGTGAACGCGAGACCTTTTTCGTCGGCGAGCGGCTGGAGCAGGCGATGCGTGTGGTTGACGACGGTGCGGACGTCGCAAGGGATGCGTTCGATTTCGAGTTGGTTGGCCTCGATCTTCGAGTAGTCGAGGACGTCGTTGACGATGACGAGCAGCGAGCGGGTGCTGTGGTGAAGGAGATCGAGGTATTCGCGTTGCTTGGGATTGAGCGACGTGGATTGGAGCAGCTGGATGAAGCCGATGACGCCGTTCATGGGCGTGCGGATTTCGTGGCTCATGGTGGCGAGAAAACGCGACTGGGCCTCGCCGGCGGCTTCGGCGGTTTCCTTGGCGAGGCGGAGTTGATTTTCGGTTTCCTTGCGGCGGGTGATGTCGCTCAACACGAGCACGCATGCGCGAGGGCGGGCATCGCCGGGCTCGAGCACGTCGAACAAGGAAGCTTCGAAGTCGACGGAGCCGATGGGAATCTCGAGGCGCAATTTCTTCGGGTCGGAGAAAAGCGCGACGAGCGTGGGCCAGGCGTGGAGGATGTCGCGCGCGTGTTGACCGAACGTGCGGGATTTATCGAGCCCGAGTGTCGCGGCGGCGGCCTGGTTGTAGTCGACGAGGCGGTCTTCGTTATCGAAAACCAGGATGCGATCCTCGAGCCGCTCGATGAGTGCGGCGCGCGCGACGGGAGCGAGATTGAGCATCCGGTGACGCAGGAGAGCGAAGGCGATCAGCGTGCTGGTGACCGGGAAGAGGATGGGAGCGTAGTTGAGGCCGGGCGGATGGGTGAGGCCGAGAAGGTGAGACAGATCGGCGGTCCAACCGACTAATGCGGCGGCGATGAAGATGAAGCAGCCGCGGCGTTCCCACGGCGTTTGTTGTCGGCGCGGAATGAGGAGCAGGAAGATGGCGCCCCAGACCGCGTAGTTGTAGAGGTAGTAGATGATGCCCCAAGGCCCGAGGGCGTTGCGGAGGACGGGAATCCCGCCGCTCAGGTCCAACCAAAACGAGTGGCGGAGCAGGGGGTTTTGTCCTGGGCCGGGGAACCATAGAAGCAGGAGGGAGACGACGGGGACGAGGAGGACGGCGGGGATCATCCAGCCGCGGAGGAGCGGACGGCCGCGGGTCATCCGATGCACCATCTCGAACCAGGCCGGGGCGTAGAAGCACAAGAACGAGCAGCGGATTTGGAAGACGAGGAGCTTGTCTTCGAAGGAAGTCAGACTGAGCTCGATCGCGTATCCAATTGCCCAGGACGAATTAAGCAGGAGGGCGAGGCAGAATGGGCCCGACGTGGGCGTCCGCAACCGGCTGCGGACGAAGAGCGCCATGATGAGCTCGAAGACGCCGGAGAAGAGGAGAGCGGTAAACTGCCAAGGCACGCGGCGGATAGACGAGGGCAGCGGAGGCAGATTGCCAAGAGGGGAGATTAAAGTGAGGCGGATTCACTTTCCCTTCGTAAGTCGCGGATCCGGCGCTCGAAGCGGGAGTCGACGCGGGCGAAACGCGGCGGGGCGCCGGTTTCCACGCGCGGCTACCAGCGGCGGGTGACGTTGAGGCCGTAGAGGCGGGGCGCGCCGCGGACGAAGGTGGGCAGGCCGAAGTTCGCGCCGATGTTGCCGCCGTCGGCGAGGTAGTCGCGGTCGAAGACGTTGTCCGCGAACAAAGTCGCTTCCCACCTGCGGTCGAGGGTGCTCCATGAAAGGCGCAGATTGACGAGGGCGTAGCTGGGCTGCCGAAGGGAGCCGTTGAGGCGCGGGTTGTTGTCGTCGAAGAAGAACGCGGAGCGGTATTGCCAGATGGGCGTGAAAGCGAAGCGGCCCCAGTCGGCGGTCCGGTGTTCGATCGTCGCGCCGATCGAGGCCGTGTGACGAGACGTGAGCCGGAACGTGAAGCCGGCGTAGAGTTGCGGCGTGCCATCGTCGCCGGTGGCGTCGAACGTGGCGTCGGTGTAGCCGTAGGTGGCGAAGGCGCTGAGAGTATCCGAGATGATACTACGCAGGGAGAGCTCGCCGCCGCGGCCGGTGGCGCGACCGGCGTCCTTCACGATGAAGCGGCTGATGTTGGCGGGATCCTGGACCTGGGTTTGGAAGTGGCTGTAGCGGTAGCGGAAGAGGGCGGCGGACCAGTCGAGGCGGCCGTTGAGCGCGCGGCCCTTGGCGCCGATTTCGCCGTTGACGATCGATTCTTCGCCGGCGCGCACGGGGCCGTTGGTGGAGACGAGCAAGGCGGCGGGGCGGCGGCCGCGGGAAAGGCTGGCGTAGGTGTTGAAGGAAGGTGAGACGACGTAGCGGGCGATGGCGCGGCCGACCCAGCTCGTGGCGCGATCGGAGTCGCTGAGCGGACCGGGCGTGGGGAAAGCGGCGAAATTGGGCGTGTTGCCGAGGAGGAAGCCGAGGGTCGACGGGCGGGTGCTGGGCGGGGCGTCGTAGCGGCCGACCTGTTTTTCGTGGGAAAGACGAGCGCCGGCGGTGAACTCGAGGCGATCGGTGGCGCGCCATGTGCCATCGAGAAAGACATCGGCGGCGTCGAGCTCCGCGGCGTTGGTGTAGGAGTCGGCGTGGAAAGGTTTGAGAGGTGCGCCGGCGAGGGAGGCGAGCGGGGCGAGGGAAGGAGCGAGGGCGAAACCCGCGAAGCCGGCGGGCAGATTCGTTTGCGGCACGAGCGGGTGCATGGCTGGCACGGCGGATTGGGCGAGCGCGGCGGGGACGCCGGCGGCGAGCAGACCCTCGCGAAACGTGGCGGAGAGAAACGGCCAGATGGAACGTTCGTCGACGAAGATGCCGCTGGTTTCGCGGGCGCGTTCGCGGGCGTAGGAGGCGCCGAGGAAGCCGGCGAACTGGCGGCCGTTGTTGAAGTTGAGACGGAGCTCCTGGCTGAATTGATGGCCGCGAGCGTCGTGGGACGCTTCGAGGAGCGCGAAGGCGGAGCCGTCGACATCGAGTTGTTCGAAAGCGTCGTAAGCGCGCCACGCGGTGAGGGCGTTGAGCGTCCAAGTTTCGGAGATGCGATGTTCGATGAGGGCAGTCGCGCCCCAGACGGTGCGTTCGATGCCGAGCTCGGAGCCGCGGGTGAGATGGGCGGGGGTGAACGGGCTGGTGTCGCCGCCGGCGGGGGGGATGACGCCGCTCTTGAAGACGGTGCCGGACGGGGTGTCGCGTTGGAAATTGACGACGACATCGACGGTGGTGTCGGCGCTGGGTTGCCAGCGGAGTGAAGGGCGAACGGCGACGGTTTCTCGGCCGAAGAGATCGGAGTTGTCGGCGAGATTTGTGACGAAGCCCTCACGGGACTCGGCGGTGAAGGCGATGCGGGCAAGCAAGGTGTCGCCGGCGAGAGGGGTGTTGATGAAGCCGGATGCGAAGCGACGATCGAAGTTGCCAAGGCCTACGGTGAGGGCGGATTCGCGGGAGGCGGAAGGCTTGCGGGAGATGACTGAAATAGCGCCGGCGCCGGCGCTGCGGCCGAAGAGGGTGCCTTGGGGGCCTTTGAGGATCTCGACCCGCTCAAGATCGAAAAGCTCGGTGTGGCTGCCGGGCGTGCGACTGATCGAGATGCCATCGTAGAAGATGGAGATGCGCGGATCGTGGCGGGGATCGGTGGTGTCGGAGCCGACGCCGCGGATGTTCACGCTCGGGTTGTTGGGACTTTGGGTGGAGACGAAGAGCCCGGGGACGAAAGGAGCCAGGTCGGAGTAGCTCGCGATCCCGTGTTGGTCGAGGAATGAGCCCGTGTAGGCGGTGATCGCGATGGGAACCTCGTCGATCGATTGGCCGCGTTTTTGCGCGGTGACGATGATAGGGTCGAGCGAGGTGGCGGGTGGCTCGACGGCGTGGGCGAGCGCGAACGGAAGGAAGAGGAAGGGGATGAGATGGCGCCGGGGCGATGAGACTCCCATGGGAAAGCGGCGCGAGGATGAGCGCCGATGTTTGGCGGTCAACGAAGGAGCGCGCGCCGGCACCGTGTCTTGGGGCGGTGCGTTCCTGCGTTATTTGACTGGGGGAAGAGCCTGGGAGGAGAGGGCGAAATTTTCCCGGCTCTGATCGATCGCTTTCCACATCTTCGGGCCGATCGTGGCGTAGATGGCGAAGAATTGTTCCACTTGGGCGGGGTCGGGTGCGCCATCGCGGGCGGCGAAGGCGGTGAACGCGATGTCTTGCAGGGAACGATCGAGTTGGAAGGCGGGGAAGCTGCGTCCGGGAGCTCCGCGGATGAACGCGTGAGCGTGGGGCAGGAGGGCGCGGAGGAAGAGACGGCGGGCTTCTTCTTTTTGCGCGGAGTCGATTTCGAGGCCGCGGGTGGTGAGCAAGTCGACGAGTTGTTGGCGCGCGGCGGCGGCGCGACCCGGCTCGTGGGCCGCGGAGGCGGGCATGGGCGTGAGCTCGGCGGTCCAGGGGAGAAGGCGTCCTTCGGTTTCCCGGGCGGAGAGTTGTGGCAAGGTTTCCCGGGCGACGGCGGGGCGAACGCTCACGTAGTTGATGAAGGCGATCGTGTGGGCGTCGATCGTGCGAACGAACTGATCGAACTCGGGGCTGCGCACGAACGCTTCGACGTTGCTGCGTTGGCGGGCAAGTTCCGCGAGCTGTTTACGATGCCAGTGCCAGATGGCGCCGCCGACGGTCACGGAGCCGATTACGAAGACGGTGGCGACGATCCATAGCGTGCGACGGAACCACCTGCGGCGATGGAGCGGTTTTCGGACGCGGACTTTTTGGAATTTGGTGGTCCAGTCGGCGGCGAGCTCGCCCGAGCCGATGCGTGGCTGGGGGGCTGGGCTGCGAGAGGAAGGATCGTCGGACATCGGGAAGCGGGAATGGCGGCACTGCATCGCGGCAGCCGTCGCGCGCGAGCGCGGACGGGAGGCATGCGCATTGCGGGAGACGGGATGAGCGATTTCCCCCAGCGATGCGAGGGATTTGTCCGCGGGGGATCGGAAGTTTACGTCTGGGCGACCGTGCGGGACGATCAGCGGAGAAGCGGGGTGAGCTTGCGACGGATGACGTGGGAGTGCGTCAGACGGAAGGCACGGGCGCGGTGGGCTCGGCGGTGTCTTCGAGGAACTTGCGATTCATGGCGCCGCGTTCCTGGGCGAGGGCGACGACGGGATCTCGGAGTGACGGGTAGCGTTTGAGGAAGCGCAGGAAGTCGCGGCGCGAGAGGGTGAGGAATTTCGAGTAATCCAAGGCGACGACGTCGGCGGAGCGGGTGTCGCCGTTGAGAAGGGCCATCTCGCCGAAGAAGGCGCCGGGACCGAGCTTGATTTTGTCTTTGCGGCGGGGCGGGACGACTTCGACCTCGCCGGAGCAGATGAAGTAAACGGAGTCGGCGTGATCGCCGGTGCGGATGACGCGTTCGCCGGGTTTGGCGCGGCGCGTTTCGAAGTGGAGCAGAAGGACGTCGCGTTGTTCGGCGGTGAGGCTGGAGAAGAGCGGGAACTGGCTGACGAGCTCGTCGGGAGAAAACGTTTTGTGTTCGGCGGCTTTTTCGGCGGCGAGGCGGCGGGCGGTTTCGAGTTCGGCTTGGAAGCGGGCGAAACGTCCGCCGCGGCCATCGAAGTAGAGTGTTTTCCAGCGCGGACCGCCGAGCGAGGCGAGCCAGGGGCTGAGGCGATCGACGCAGGCGAAGGCGAGCGGGTTGAGGGTGATCGAGAGCAGGGCGCCGGCGAGAACGAGGCTCAGTCCCTCGGCGGGGAGGAGTTGGTAGCTGAGACCGAGGCCGGCGAGGATGAAGGAGAATTCGCCGATTTGCGCGAGGGAGGCGGCGGCGATGAGGCCGGTGTAGATGGGGTAACCGAGGGCGAGGACGATGCCGAGGGCGATGATGGCTTTGCCGACGATGATGAGCGCGACGACGGCGGCGACGTGTCCGGGTTGGTTGAGGAGAATGGACGGATCGAAGAGCACGCCGACGGAAACGAAGAAGAGAACGGCGAACGCGTCTTGCAGGGGGAGCGAGTTTTCGGCGGCGCGATGGCTGAGGTCGGATTCGCTGAGGACGACGCCGGCGAAGAAGGCGCCGAGGGCGAAGGAGACGTCGAAGAGTTTGGCGGAGCCGAAGGCGATGCCGAGCGAGACGGCGAGGACGCAGAGCGTGAAGAGCTCGCGGGAACCGGTGCGGGCGACCTGGCGGAGAAGCCACGGCATCACGCGTGGACCGAAGAAAAGAACGATGAGGACGAACGCGCTGACTTTGATCGCGGTGTCGCCGAGATTCGCGAGCAGGCTGGCGTGAGCGGGACCGTGGCCGTCGTCGGGGATCTGTCCGCCGAGGGCAGGCGCGAAGGCGGGGAGAAGGACGAGTGCGAGGACCATGGCGAGGTCTTCGACGATGAGCCAGCCGACGGCGACGCGGCCGTTGGGGGTGGAGACGGCGTTGCGTTCTTCGAGGGCTTTGAGGAGGACGACGGTGCTGGCGACGGAGAGACTGAGGCCGAGGACGAGACCGGCGCCGAGCGACCAGCCCCAGACGTGGGTGAGTGCGATCCCGAGGAGCGTGGCGAGGGCGATTTGGAAGATCGCGCCGGGGACTGCGATGCGGCGGACGGCGAGAAGATCGGCGAGCGAGAAGTGCAAGCCGACGCCGAACATGAGGAGCATCACGCCGATCTCGGCGAGTTGTCCGGTGATGGCGGGATCGGCGACGAAGCCGGGCGTGAACGGCCCGATGACGATGCCGGCGAGCGCGTAGCCGACGAGGGGCGGAAGGCGGAAGCGTTGGGCGGCGTAGCCGAAGGCGAAGGCGAGCACGAAGCCAATCGCGATCGTGGAGATGAGCGTGACGTCGTGCGGCATGGGGGAGTGCCGAAGGACGGTGGCGAGCCCGAAAATCGGGCGCAATTCAAACCTGTGGCGGGAGTGAGTGAGGCGTGCGTCGGGGAGACGCCGATGGGTTTCGGCTGCGACAAGCCGTTCGCTTGTGCTGACGACGACTGCGGTTTGGAAGAATTTGCTGCCGAACCTTTGGCCGCAAAGAGGCGCAGAAGGCGCAAGAAACGGAAGATTAGAACGTTTTCAGAAAAACTGTAGCCCTTCAGGTGAACCACAGGGCACAGAGGCACGGAGAGTCCCGTAGCCTTCCTCTGTGTGCTCGGTGCCGTCGTGGTTCAAATCGGGTTTTCCGATTCGGCCAACGGCTATGACATTATCTAATATGCTATAATGTGCTCTGCTGTCGTTTCGCGCCAGTAGCTTGAATGAACCGGTCTGCCGTTCTGAGCGGATTGAATTCCGTGCGATGGTTGCGTCAGGCGGGCGCACACGTGGATTCTTCACTTCGTTCAGAATGACAGCCATGCGAGTCATCGCAGTATTTGCGGGACTCTTATTTATACTACCGTTTGCCCAGCAGGAGACCGTAATGGTGAGGGGCGCGGGTGGAGAGATCGACGGAGCGCACGAAGGTAAATCCCGCGGATTCGGCCCAAGCGCGACACTGCTCTGGACGAGGGCGGATTTCCATCGGCGGACCGCGCGGTGTGAGCGGATCGGAGTTCCAATGGATGATCGAAACGTGACCGCCGGGAACGAGAATGCGCCAAGTTTCACGGAGGAGAGCGACGGGATTCTCAAGGTGCAGGATGTTGTAGAGCATAGCGTGGTCGATGCTCGCGTCGGGCAGTCCGGTGCCGTCGGCGACGAAATCGCGAAGCGTAGGGCGGATGTTCGGGAGGTCCTCGGCGCGGGCGCGCTCGGCGAGCAGCGCGATCAATGCGGGCTCGATGTCGAAGGCGTGGACGGTTCCGCGGGTATGGCGGGCGGCGGGGAGAGTGAACGTGCCGAAGCCGGAGCCAAATTCGGCGATGTGGAGTTCGGCAGGAGCTGGGGGAAGGAATTGGGCGAGGATGCCGGGTGGGTCGAAGAAAGTGGACCACATTTCCTCGGCGGGCATGCCGCTTTCGCGGGCCTTCATAAGCGCAACGGAAAACCCGACCGGGAGGTCGGGCTGCACTTTCTTAGATGAGGCCGAGCTTCATCTTCCCCTCTTCGGAGATCATGGCCTGGTTCCACGGTGGATCCCATGTGATGCGCACCTCGGCGTCGCTGACGCCGGGGACGAGGAGTATTTTGGTTTTTGCGTCTTCGGCGATGGCGGGGCCCATGCCGCAGCCGGGGGCGGTGAGGGTCATCTGGACGTTGACCTTGTAGGACGGTTTGTCGTCGGGCGAGGGGCCGTTCACGGCTTCGACGTCCATGGAGTAAACGAGACCGAGATCGACGATGTTCACCGGGATTTCGGGATCGAAGACCTTGCGGAGCTGGCCCCAGATCGCTTCGGGGTCGGGCGCGCCGTCGGCGAGGGTGGCGGCGTCGACCTTGTTTTCGACGACGGCTTCGCCGAGGGCGTCGCCGTCCTTGCCGTCGATGCGGAAGAGGCCCTGATCAGTCTGGACGGTGTAGCTGCCGCCGAGCGTTTGATGAATGATGACGGGCGTGCCGGCGGTGAGCGGGGCTTTGTCGCCGGATGGAATTTGGGTGGCGAGGACGTCGCGGGAGAGCGTGCGATCGCGGTTCATGTTGGACAGTGAAGCGCGGACGCGGGCGCGTGCAACCGCGGAAGCGGTGTTAGCGGGAGCGACGTTTACGCCAGGCGGCGAAGCCGAGGGCGAGCAGGCCGAAGAGGGCGGCGTAGGTGGAAGGCTCGGGGATGGCGCTGGCGGTGGCGGTCAACGTCAGGGAGTTTTCCCCGAACCCGAGGCTGTAGTTGAACCCCTCGATGGTGGTGCCGAAGGCGAAATCGTGGAGATCGAAGTCGTCCAGATCGATGTCGCCGGCGGAGAAGTCGAACAACGTGTAGGTGCCCGCGGTGAAGCCGCCGGAGTCGAACAAGTTCAATGTGATGCCGCCCTCTCCGCTTGGGCCGGAGATCCAGCCGCTGGTAATGCGGATGAGATCGCTGACCGTGCCGAGATCGAAGTCGAGGGTCGAGTTGTTGGCAAAGATGAGAGCGTAGCCGAAGGACAGCGTGCCGGCCGTGCCGGAAGCGCTGCCGGGCTCGAGGCGTGCGCCGGAGTGGATGAAGACGGCGCGATCGATCGATCCGCTGCCTCCGAGCGTCGCGCCCTCGTTGATGTCGACCAATGACGTATTGGTGAGGGACCCGTTGACGAAGAACTTGCCGCCGGCGATCTCGGTGTAGCCGGAGTAGGTGTTGGCGCCCGAGAGGACGACGGTGCCGGCACCGTTTTTGTAGAGCCAGCCCTCGCCTGAGATCGAACCGGAGCCGCCGGATGCGTTGCTTCTGAAATTGATGCCGCTGCCCCTTTCGAGGATCACGTTGGCGTTTCCGAGGGAGCTCGAGTCGAGAAATGAGAACTGCTGGCCTCCTTTTACGGTGAAAGTGGCGGAGCCGCCGGTGGAGGAGTCCCTGAAGTTCGTATAGCCGCGCACAGTAAAGGTGGCGTTGCCGCCGCTGGCATCGCCGGAGAAGTCCAGCCGGGTGGTGTCGATGGTGGCGTTCCCGGCGGTGGCGTTGCCGGTGAAGGTGATTTGGGCCGCCGCAACGGGCGCGAGTCTGTCGGGTGCGTAGGACGCGAGGATATTCGCGGAACCGGCGGAGCTCCGGCCCGAGAAAACGAGGGAAGCGTCGGCCTTGACCTGAATGTCGGCATTGGCCGTGGTGGAGATGTTTTTGAAGGTCACGTTGCCTCCGGCATCGTCGATCGTGATCTTCGCGTTCGCCGCGGTGGCGGAGTTCTCGAACGTTACCGCTCCGGCGCTCAGCACGCTGATCTGGGCGGTGCCGGCCGACGATGTGTCGAGAAAGTCGATTTTGCCGGGCTTGGTGGAGGTGCCTTTCACGCTGATGACGGCATCGGCGGCGGTCGCCGAGTTGGTGAAGGCGAGGCGGGCACGGCCTTCATCGTTGGCCTTGACGTCGAAGATTGGGGCGAAAGCGCTTTCGTTGGCGATGCCGTCGCCGGCGAGGACCAGGCTCGAGCCACCCTTCTGGAAGAATGTGTAAGCGATGGCGTCGATGGTGAAGAGGATCTGATCGACCGTGAGGGTGCCGACGATGTTGACGACCGGCTGGTCGGAGTCGCCGAACTCGGCGACGGCGGTTTCGGAGTTGGGGACACCGTCTGACCAGTTGGCACTGGTTTCCCAGTTTTTGTTGGTGGTGGCTTGCCAGGTGGATTGCGCGCGGGCCGAAAGGGTGGAGAGGAGGGCCAGCAGCAGGACGAAGCGGAAGAACATGATGAGGTAAGTCGGGTGATGCAGATGACGCCGGCGGCTCGGGCGCATGAAGCGCGGAGAAGTGTGAAGGCGGGCGACAGCACGACAGTGCGGCGCGGTGGGTCTCGGTATAAGCGGCTTTCAACGAAGCGGGCCGAAATTTCAACGAAGCGGGCGCGAACAGGTGCGAACGCTCACGGCGGTCGGTTCGATGCTGCCAAATGGCGGAAATCTCAGAAGCCTGGCGGCTGCGCGCTATAGCACATTAAATAATGTCATAGCCGTTGGCCGAAGCCGAGAACCCGGTTTGAACCACGAAGGCACCGAGCACACAGAGAAAGGCCACGGGATCTCTCCGTGCCTTTGTGGTTCACCTGAAGGGCTATCGTTTTTCTGAAAACGCTCTAACGGGGAAGTGCGGCGCGGAGGCGGGCGAGGGCGACGCGGGCGAGTGAGATGGGCGAGGAGGCGAAGGCGTCGAGCGTGAGCTCGCCGTTGTTGCGCGAATGGATGTCGAGTGCGGCGACCCGCTCGAGATTGACGAGCAGCGAGCGTTCGAGGCGGAGAAAAGGTGGGGTGGGAAGCAGGGCTTCCCATGCGGCCATTCGCCGGAAAACGAGCATGGGACGTTCGGCGGCGAGGTGCACGCGCGTGTAGCTGCCTTCGGCGACGAGGGCGGCGATGTCGCGGACGCGCACGCGACGGACGCGGCCGGCGTCGCGCAGGATGAGCGCGTGATCGAGATCGAAGCGTGAAGCGGAGGTGGTTGGGGCTTCGGATGCGGTGGCGTGAGGGCGGCCGTAGCGGACGTGTTGAAGGGCGAGTGCGAGGCGTTCGGGAGTGACGGGTTTCAGCAGGTAGTCGGCGGCGCTGGCGGCGAAGGCGCGAACGGCGTATTCGTCGTGCGCGGTGACGAAGATGATCGGGGGCGCGGGGTCTAAGAGTGGGAGGAGGTCGAAGCCGGTTGCGGGCGGCATTTGGACGTCGAGGAAGATGACGTCGGGGCGAAGTTGGGACGCGAGCGTGGCGGCTTCGGGGACGGACGCGGCTTCGCCGACGACGGCGATGGCGGGTTGCTCGGCGAGAAGTTGGCGGAGGTGTTTGCGGACGAGCCGCTCGTCGTCGACGAGCACGGCGCGGAGCGGCGGTGGAGTTGAGGGCGATGGAGTCACGCGAGGACCTCGGGGGAGTGCGCGACGACGGGAAGATCGACGGTGATGCGAACGCGTTTCGAGTCGTGCTGGATGGAAAGCGTGGCGCGATCTTGATGGAGCAACGCGAGGCGACGGCGGAGATTGGCGAGGCCGATTTGGGTGGAGTCTGACGGCGTGTGGCGCGGTTCGAGCCAGTGGCCGGTGTTTTCGACGACGATCGAGAGACGGTCGTCACGCACGGTGGCGGCGATGGCGATGCGGAGCGGCGGAGGCGAGGTGCGCAGGCCGTATTTGACGGCATTTTCGACGAGAGGGAGCAGGACGGCGGTCGGGGTGAGGGCGTCGCGAGCGGCGGCGTCGATGGTCAAGGAGTGGACGAGGCGTTCCTCGAAACGCGCTTGTTCGACGCGGAGGTAGGCGGTGATGGCGTCGATCTCCTCGCCGAGCCGGGCCTGGTGGTGGCGTTGAAGGAGAGACGAGCGGAGGTAGGCGGCGAGTGACGTGGTGATGGCGCGGACGGCGCAGGGGTTTTCGTCGCACTCGGCGAGGATGGACGTGAGGGCGTTGTAGAGGAAGTGGGGGTTGACCTGGGCGCGGAGCGTGGCGAGTTCGGCCTCGCGGGCGGCGGTTTCGGCTTGGGCGAGGCGGAGCTCGCGATCGCGCGATTCGAGTTCCTGGCGCAGCAGGAAATACAAGGCGGTCCAGGCGAGGTAGAGGGTGAAGCGAACGGGAAGGGCGCCGCGTTCGGCGAGCGGGGGTGGAGGCGCGAGATGGCCGAGCTGGCGGATGAGCTCGATCAATCCGCTTTCCAGCGCGGTCGCGACGATGCACGCGAGCACGATGGCGGGGACATGGGGCAGAAGCTTGAACGTCGCGGCGGGCCAGCGGCGATAGATTCGCCAAAGGAGGAGAGTGAAGCCGAAGGACGAAAGCGGGCGTCCGATTCCGGTCAGGACGATGTTGCCCCAGTCATCGAAAACGATCGAGGCGAAGCCGAGGGAGATGAGCACCACCAGCAGCCAGCCGCCGATCTGCAATTGCCAGAAGAGGCGGTGATGTGAGCCGGCGGGAAAATTCACTCCAACATGTTTGGAGGATTAGAAAATCGAGACGACAGCAAAGGCTGGCGCCGGAGCTGCCCGCTAAACACGCGAAAGGTCGGGAAAGAACGGAGTGCTTTTCGCGTCAGTTCGCGTGTTTGGGCGGTGGGTTTTGCTTCTTTACCTGGTTTGGATTGACCGGAGGTAGTGGCCCACGGAATACGCGGAAAACACGGAATCAGAATGTTCGTTTCTGTGTGATCCGTGTTCCGTGGGAGACCTCGTGGCGCGCGAGCGCGCCACCTACTTCTTGAATTTGGTTTGGATCAACGAACGGAGCGTGTCGTGCAGCGCTTCGTTTTCGAGGCGGTTGAGGACTTCCTCGAAGAAGCCGAAGGTGAGGAGCTCGTCGGCCATGGCTTTGCGGATGCCGCGCGATTGGAGGTAGAACTCCTGCTCGGGATCGATGCGCGAAGACGTGGCGCCGTGCGTGCAGCGAACGTCGTTGGCCTGGATCTCGAGGCCGGGAAGCGAGTTCGCTTCGGCGTCGTCGGAGAGCATCAGGTTGCGGTTCGACTGATAGGCATCGGTCTTCTGCGCGTCGGCATCGACGATGATGAGGCCGGAGAAGATCGTGCGGGTTTTGTCGCGCAGCGTGTTCTTGTAGAGCAGGTCGGACTTCGTGTTGGGCGCCTGGTGGATTTGCAGCGTGCGCTGGTCGAATTCCTGGGTGGCGTCGGCGACGGTGACGGCGAGCATTTCGGAGAACGCGCCGGGGGCCTGGAGTTGCGAGAGCGACTCGTGGCGGGCCTGGCGGGCGCCGAGGTGGACGTTGAGGGATTGAACGCGGGCGTCGCGACGGACGACGGTGTCGTTGAAGTGAAACGAGAGCGTGTCGCGCGACCAGTTTTGGGCGCCGACGTAGGTGAGTTGAGCGCCGTGGCCGGCGTAGAGATCGTTGGAGCCGCAGGCGAAGGAGCGGAGTTCGGAGTTCGGAGTTTGGCGTTCGGAGTCGGAACCCGCGGTGAGGAAGAGGTCGACGATGGTGGCTTTGGAGTTTTCCTCGGCGATCACGAGCGTGTGCGGGAAGACGGCGGTGCCGGCGCCCTGCGCGACGTGCGTGATGATGAGCGGAGCGGGGAGCTCGACGCCCTTCGGGATGTAGATGAAGGCGCCGTCGCCGACGAAGGCGCTGTGGAGTGCGGCGAATTTTTCGGAGCCGAGTTTCTGCGGCTGGGCCATGAAATGCGCGCGGAGGAGATCGGCGTGCGTTTTTGCGGCGGCGGCGAGCGTCGTGACGATTACACCTTGGGCGGTTAGCTCGGGCGCGAGGAGCGTGGAGCCGACGAGGACGTTGTTGATGAACGTGAGGGCGGCGACGCCGTCGATGCCGGTGCCGGTGGGGAGGTTGGACGGCGCGTTGGGGACAACGCGCCCTACCTTAAAGCCGTCGAGGGTGAGGCCGGAGATGTTGCTGAAGCGCCAGGTTTCGTCGGTGCGTTTTGGCATGGGGAGCTCGGCGAAACGCGCGTAGGATTTACGCTTGTAGTCGAGCCACCAGACGGGGGCGTCCGATTGGGTGGCGAGATGGGCGTTGAAGGCTTCGGGCGTAAACGAGCCCACGAGAGACGGAGAGGGAGTTTGGACGGAAGAGGACATCGCTATTTTCGATTTTGGATTTTCGATTTTCGATTGGCCGGCGATTTCCGAGCAGATCGAAAATCGAAAATCGCCAATCGAAAATTGCGTGGGTGTCAGCCGACGGAGCCTTCCATTTCGAGGTCGATGAGGCGCTTGAGCTCGACGCTGTATTCCATGGGGAATTGGCGGGCGAGGTCGTTGATGAAGCCGTTGACGGCGAGGCTCATTGCCTGGCCCTCGGTGAGGCCGCGTTGCTGCATGTAGAAGATCATGTCTTCGGAAACCTTCGAGACGGAGGCTTCGTGCTGCGTGGCGTTTTGGTCGCCGCGGACGGTGATGGCGGGATAGGTGTCGGTGCGGCTGTTCGTGTTGATCAGCAGCGCGTCGCACTCGGTGTTGTTTTTGCAACCCTTCAAGTGCTTCGGGATGTGAACCTGTCCGCGATACGTGGCGCGACCCTGGCCGACGGAGATGGATTTCGAGACGACGTTGGACGTCGTTTCGTCGGCGGCGTGGATCATTTTTGCGCCGGTGTCCTGGTGTTGTCCGTCGTTGGCGAGCGCGATCGAGATCACTTCGCCGCGGGCCTTGCGGCCCTTGAGGACGACGCCGGGATATTTCATCGTGAGCCGGCTGCCGATGTTGCAGTCGATCCACTTGATTTCGGCTTCTTCGTGGGCGACGCCGCGCTTGGTGACGAGGTTGTAAACGTTGGGCGCCCAGTTTTGGACGGTGATGTATTGGATCTTGGCGCCCTTGAGTGCGACCAGTTCGACGACGGCGCTGTGGAGCGTCGAGGTGGAGAACTTTGGCGCGGTGCAGCCTTCCATGTAAACGACCTCGGAGCCCTCGTCGGCGATGATGAGGGTGCGTTCGAATTGGCCGAAGTTTTCGGCGTTGATGCGGAAGTAGGCTTGCAGCGGGTGCGAGACCTTGACGCCGGGCGGCACGTAGATGAACGAACCGCCGGAGAAGACGGCGCTGTTGAGCGCGGCAAATTTATTGTCGCCGGTCGGGATGACCTTGCCGAAGAACTTGCGGAAGAGCTCGGGGTGTTCGCGGAGGCCCTCGGTCGAGTTGACGAAGATGACGCCCTGCTTCGCGACGGTGTCCTTGATATTCGAATACGCGGCTTCGGAGTCGAATTGGGCTTCGACGCCGGCGAGGAACTTGCGTTCCTGTTCGGGGATGCCGAGGCGTTCGAACGTCTTCTTGATATCGTCCGGAACCTCGTCCCACGTGCGCTTCGGCTTCTGGCCTTGAGCGAGGTAGTAGCGGATTTTGTCGAAGTTGATGTTCTCGAGATCCTTCGTCGCCCAGTGGGTGGGCAGCGGCATGGATTGGAACTTTTTCAGCGCGTTGAGGCGGAATTCGAGCAGCCAGTCGGCCTCCTTCTTGACGGAGGAGATGTAGCGGACGGTTTGTTCGGTGAGGCCGGTGCCGGCGTCGAAAGCGTAATCGATGTCGTATTTGAAATCGCCGCGCGACTGGTCGATGCCAGCGACGGGATTCTCGATCACGGTCTCGTCGGTGGCGACGGAGGTGGTGTCGAGTTCGGTGGGAGGTTTCATCGGAATCTGAAATTTGAGATTTGTGATTTGAGATCCCGCGGCGGAGCCGCGGTCAGGCGACGAGTTCTTTTTTGACCCAGTCGTAGCCCTTGGCTTCGAGCTCGAGGGCGAGGTTTTTGTCGCCGCTCTTTACGATGCGGCCGTCATACATGACGTGGACGAAGTCGGGCACGATGTATTCCAGCAGGCGCTGGTAGTGAGTGATCATGAGGATGCCGAGCTTCTGGCCGCGGAGGGTGTTGACGCCTTCGGCGACGATGCGAAGGGCATCGATGTCGAGACCGGAGTCGGTTTCGTCCATGAGAGCGAAGGCGGGTTCGAGCATGGCCATTTGGAGAATTTCGCAGCGCTTCTTTTCGCCGCCGGAGAAGCCATCGTTGACGGCGCGGGAAGTGAACTTCCGGTCGATCTTGAGGAGGTCCATCTTCGAGTAGAGCCGCTTGTAGTAGGCGGTGGCGTCGAGCTCTTCGCCCTCGGCCATGCGGGCCTGGACGGCGGCGCGGAGGAAGTTGGCGATGGTGACGCCGGGGATTTCGGACGGGTATTGGAAGGCGAGGAAGATGCCGGAGCGGGCACGTTCGTCGGGCTCGAGCTCGAGGATGGATTTGCCGTCGAGGAGGACCTCACCGCTGGTGATCGAGTAGTCCGGGTGTCCGGCGATCGCTTTGGCGAGCGTGGATTTACCGGTGCCGTTGGGCCCCATGATGGCGTGCACTTCGCCTTGGCGGATCGTGAGGTTGAGGCCCTTCACGATGGGCTTTTCGCCGATGGCGATGTGGAGGTCTTTGATTTCGAGTTGGCTCATGGTGCTGAGTGAAAAGTGAGGGTGAAAGGGAAAGTGAAGGGGGGGTTAGCGGGAGCGCTTTTTGGTTTTGCCGCGGAAGATGATTTCGATGGACGAGGCGTCGTAAGTGGGAGGGAGGACTTTTTTGACGCGGGTGAGAAGTTCGGGAGGAAGATCGACGTCGTAGGTTTGGCCGGTGTCTTCGTCGTGAAAATGGGCGTGCGGCTGGAGGTTCGGGCAGTAGCGGGTGGGGCCGCGTTCGAAGTTGACGGCGCGGACGAGATTGCAGCCGACGAGCGTTTCGAGGCAGTTGTAAACAGTGGCGAGCGAGATGGTGGGCATCTCGTTGCGGACGCGGGCGTAAACTTCGTCGGCGGTGGGATGATCGCGTTTTTTGAGGAGAACGCTGAAGACGACCTCGCGCTGGGGGGTGGCGCGCAGACCGCTGCAGGCCAGTTTTTGGGCCAGCAGGTCGGGGGTGTGAGTGGCGTCGGAAATCATGTGGAAGGATCAGCAAATTGGAATGGTTCTAAGGATCAAGTAAGAATTAGAACTATTCTAAAAGGACGGATTCGCAAACCGCGAAGAGGGGCGAAGGGGCGTGAAGATTCTGTTCAAGTCCGAATGAACACGAATCTACATCCCTGAAGAGAGGTGTCGGCGAAGTGGCGCGGCTAGCGCGCCACCTACTAGGCTGAGTGGCGCGGCGAGCGCGCCACCTACCAGGGGGTTAGGCGCCGTGTTCGGCGAGCCAGCGTTCGGCTTCGATGGCGGCCTGGCAGCCCATGCCGGCGGCGGTGATGGCCTGGCGGTAAACGTGATCGGCGCAATCGCCGGCGACGTAGATGCCGTCGATCTTGGTTTTCACTTGGGAGCCGGCGGCGGGTTTGAAGTAGCCGTTTTCGTCGACGTCGAGGGCTTCGGCGAACGGGCCGGTGTTGGGCACGTGGCCGATGGCGACGAAGAGACCCTTGATCGGGAGGACGCTGGTTTCGTTGGTCTTGACGTTTTGGATACGCAGGCCGGTGACGGCGCCCTGTTCGACGCCCTCGACGGCGAGCGGGATGCTGTTCCACACCATCTGGATCTTTTCGTGCGACGTGGCGCGATCGGCCATGATCTTGGAGGCGCGAAGGCTGTCGCGACGGTGGACAAGATACACTTTTGAGGCGAAGCGGGTGAGGAAGAGCGCTTCTTCGGCGGCGCTGTCGCCGCCGCCGATGACGGCGACGTCCATCTTGCGGTAGAACGCGCCGTCGCAGGTGGCGCAGGTGGTGACGCCCTTGCCGCCGTAGAGTTCTTTTTCGCCCGGGACGCCGGTCATGCGCGGCGAGGCGCCGGTGGCGATGATGACGGATTTGGCGAGGAGGGTGCGGTCGCCGCAGACGAGCTTGCGCGGGTGGGAGTTGAAATCGACGGACGTGACGAGTGCCTGTTCGAAACGGGTGCCGAACTTCGTGGCCTGCTCGCGCAGGTTTTGCATGAGTTGGAAGCCGTCGATCCCGTGGGGGAATCCCGGAAAGTTTTCGACTTCGCTGGTCGTCGTGAGTTGTCCGCCGGGCAGGGATCCTTCGAGGACGAGCGGATTCAGATTGGCGCGGGCGGTGTAGATCGCGGCAGTGAGGCCGGCGCAGCCCGTGCCGATGATGACGACGTTTTCGACGGAGGAAGACATGCGGTGTTCAGTTCAGCCGCAACATAGCATGGTTGGGAAGGGGAAAAGTGGAAGAGGACGGAACGACGGGCGGCGGGAACGCGAGGGCGGTCGTTGGGTCTGCGGGGCCATCATCCCGGAAAGCCATGCGTGAAACTGAGACACATCCTGCGATTGCGACGGCGGCACCGACGGCGGTTGAGGCGGAGTGGGGGGCGTTGATGCCGGAGGAGCAATGGACGGTGTTCATCTCGGGCACGGATGCGTTGGAGGCGGAAGGGATTTCGTTTTTGCTGGCGGGGGCGCTGGCGCTGGCGACTTACACGGGACACTGGCGCAACACGAAGGACGTCGATGTGATTGTGAGCGCGGGCGATCGCGAGCGGGCGGTGGAGGCGTTGAAGCGGGCGGGGTTCGAGGATTATTTCGAGCGGGAAGGTTACGATCGGAGTTGGATTTTTCGCGGGTGGAAGAACGGCGTGTTGTTCGATGTGATTTGGGCGTTGCCGAATCATCGGGTGGGAATCGATGAAGCGTGGTTTCAGTTCGCGACGCCGTTGCGGTTGAAAGGCCGGAGTTTTCGCGCGGCGCCGGCGGAGGAGATCGTGCGGGTGAAGTTGTATGTGATGCAGCGCGAGCGCTGCGATTGGGTGGATGTGCTCAACGTGATGGCGGCGGCGGTGGAGCGGATCGAGTGGAAGCGGCTGGTGGAGAGGATGGGGCGGGATTTGCCGCTGCTGCATGGAGCGCTGGCGGTGTTTAACTGGCTGTGTGCGGGGCGGGCGCAGGCGTTGCCCGAATGGCTGCGGAGGCAGTTTGCGTTGACGCGGATCGACGCGGAGGACCTCGCGGCGATGGAGGAGCGGCGCGTGCGGTTGTTCGATAGCCGGCCGTGGTTTGCGTTGCATCAGCCGGTGGATCGGCCGCTGGAGAGATAAGCCTGACGAGGACGTCGGTCTCCGCCCCTTTATGCAGATTGGAGCGATGAATCATCCCGGGGAGCCGCTCGCGTGCGAGCTGGCTTGGATGGCGGAAATGGGACTCGAGTTTGTGGATCTGACGCTCGAGCCGCCGGCGGCGGCGACGTGGCAATTACGGCCGGCGGAGGTGAGCGCGATGTTGCGCGATCACGGCCTCGGGGTGGTGGGCCACACGGCGTATTATCTGCCGATCGGGCATTCGTTCGAGAGCGTGCGGCGGGCGGCGATCGACGAGTTGAAGCGAGCGGTCGAGTTTTTTGCCAAGGTTGGGGCGAAATGGATGAACGTGCATCCGGATGGGCATGCGCCTTTTTTCGAGGAGCGGACGGTGGTGATGCGGAACGTGGATGCGTTGCGCGAGCTGGTGGAGTTTGCGCAGCCGCTTGGGGTGGGGATCATGCTCGAGAACGTGCCCGGGCGGTTCAACACGGGGTTGCAGTTGTCGCCGATTTTCGAAGCGGTGCCGCAACTTGGTTTGCACCTGGACATCGGGCACAGCCATCTCGGGGTGGAGCGGAACACGGCGACGGAGTTGATCACGCAGTTTGGCCGGCGGCTGGCGCACGTGCACGTGCACGACAATCGCGGCGGCATGGCGGACCTGCATCTGGCGGTGGGGATGGGAAACATCCAATTGGCGAAGCACGTGCGCGAGCTGCGGAAGAGCGGTTACGATGCGACGATCACGCTCGAAGTGTTCGCGGCGGACCGGCATTTTCTGGCGTATAGCCGGGATCGGATACGCGAGATGTGGGAAGGGGCGGATGTGGAGGAGTGAAACGGCGGAGGTGCGAGCAATCCGTGGCGAGAATCTGAACGGCTCACCGGGGACGGTTCGCCCTACCCTGCGGGCACGGTGCGGCGGGAGGCGGTGGATTTGGGTTCGGCGGGGAGGGGGAAGGCGCGGGCGGTGCTGGAGGGTTCGGACGGAGTGACGGGCAGCTCGAGAGTGAAGGTGGCGCCCTGGCCGGGCCCGGGGCTTTCGGCGATGAGCGAGCCGTTCATTTCGCGCGCGGCGAGAATGCTCGAGTGGAGGCCGAAGCCGTGGCCGTGGGGACGCGTGGTGAAACCATGCGTGAAAATGCGCGTGAGATTTTCCGGCGGAATGCCGATGCCGTTGTCGCGAACGATGAGGCGCACGCGATCGGGTGGGGCGTCTTCGATGCGCAACATGATGGTTTTGCCCTCGGGCGCGGGATGGTCGTCGCAGGCGTGTTTCGCATTGCGGATGAGGTTGGTAAGGATCTGCAGGACCTTGCCTTTTTCGACGGTGATCGCGGGAACGGGCTGGTAATCGCAGACGACGTTGACCTCGTGGCGAGAGAGCGAGGCTTCGTTCATGTGGAGGGCGTCGGCGAAGAGCGATTCGGGCGTGAGCGTTTCGACGACGCCGGCGGTGGTGGCGTAGCTCTGCTGCATCGCGACGATCTCCTTGATGTGATCGATGCTGCGCTGCATGCCGGCGATTTCGCGGGTGAGCCAGTCCTGGTGGCGGCGGGCGTTGTCGGCGAGCATGGCGAGAAGATCGGGGACGAGCTTGCCCTTGGGATCTTCGGTGAGGAAGCGGCCGAGGTCGCCGGAGTGCTCGTGGAGCAGTGCGGACACTTTCACGAGGAGATCGGTTTTCGACTCGCGGACGCCGTCGGCGAGAATGTTGCAGGAGACATTGAGGCCGTTGAGCACGTTGCCGACATTGTGGAGGACGCCGGTGGCGACCTCGGCCATGCCCGCGATGCGCGAGGTGGCGACGAGGTTTTTGTAGGTGGCGGCGAGTTCTTCCTCGGCGTGTTTGCGCGGCGTAATGTCTTCGAGGATACCGATCTCCTGGATGACGCGATCGCGGTCGTCGCGGATGACGGCGAAGGACATCGAAGTCCAGACGGTGCGGCCGTCGGAGAGGACGAGGCGGACCTCGAGATTGTAGCTGTCGCTTTGGCCGGATTCGATGAGCCGGTTCAGGTCGACGACGCGATGTTTGTCGTCGGGGTGGACGAGTTGCAGGAGCAGTTCGCGGTCCATCGACGTATCGGCGGCGAGTCCGACGATGCGGCGAAAAGTCGTGTTGAAGTGGTAGGTCGGGCCGAGGTCGGAACGTCGCCAGGAGATGCCGACCGGCGCGTGTTCGAAGATGAGCCGGAAGAGCGATTCGCGTTGTTGGAGCTCGCGATTGGAGTGGGAGAGCTCGGCGGTGCGGGCGTCGACGCGGCGTTCGAGGTCGGTGTTGAGCGAGCGGTAGCGTTCTTCGCTGGCGCGCAGCTCGCGGGTGCGTTCGCCGACGAGGCGTTCGAGGCGGTCGTTTTCGCGGCGTTGGAGGTAGGAGGAGAGCCACGCGGCGAAGGCGAAGAGCCCGATTGCGGTGGCGACGTAAACGGCCCACGCGAGCTTGGTGCGGAACCACGGCGGACGAATGGTGAAGGCGAGACGAGCCTCCTCGCCGATGACCTCGGAGCCGGCTTTCGGGCGAACGCGGAAGACGTAATTGCCTTCCTTCAGGCGATTGAACGAAGCGGAGCCGACGGTGCCGGTGGAGACCCACGGGGTGCCCGCGCCTTCGAGCATGACATCGAACGTGATCGATGAGCCGAAGGGACTCGCGGGCGCGGCGAAGCGGATGACGACGGAGTTGTCGACGTAGTCGATCGGTTCGAGTGCGCGGGGAGGAGCGAAGTGCCAGCGGCCGCTGGCGGGAAATTCGACGGAAGTGATCTGCGCCTTCAGCGGCTGGCGTGGAGGCGGAGTCATGCGCGGGTCGAAGCGCGCGAGACGCTGACGCTCGAAAAGCCAGACGATGCCGTTGTCCTCGATCGTGTATTCGGTGGGCGAGATGCCGACGGACAGGGAAGTTATTTTCGGCGCGCCGGACGTTTGTTCGAGGATGTGAACGAGACCGTTGGCCGTATACCAGATGCGGCCGGAAGGATCGCGCGCGGCGCGGCCGTCGGGGCGCGCGTTGGCGGGGAAGAGATCGGACAATTCGCGATCGTCGACAAAGCGGCGGGTGGGGTTGTCGAAACGGGAGATGCGATTGCCGGCGTAGAGACGCACGATGCCGTCGATCTCGTAGATGGAGACCCAGCCCTCGGCGACGCCGTGGTCGGGCCCGAGGATTTCGAAAGACGCGGGCTCGGCGCCGGGGTCGAAGCGCCCGACGCGGCTGGTGCCCAGTTCGAGCCACACGACGCCGGATGTGTCGATGACGGCGTTGTAGTTGTCGCCCAAGCCGGGCACGGGCGTGCGTTGCACGGAGAAGCCGTTGTCGGCGGGTTGCAGGAAACCGTATTCGCCGCGGGCGACGTAGGGAATGCCGCGCGGCGTGGTGCGGCCGGTGCCGACGCGGGCGTTGACGATGCCCGGAGCGACGAGCCGCCAGCCGGTGGGTTCGCGCAAGTAGATGCCGGCGTCGTTGCTGGCGAAGAGCTGGCCGTCGACATCGGTGAGCGTGAAGAGAAAGCGGCCCGGCGGGGAGTCTTCGTCGAAACGCTCGAGCCGCTGGGAGGCGTCATACACGCCGTGGAGAGCGCGACCATCGGCGAGGAGCCAGAGCTCGCCCTGGTGGCGGAGCGGTTTTGCGTAAGCGAGTCCGCTGGCGACGACGGGTTCGAAATGGGAGAGCGGCGAAGGGAATTGCACGCGAGCGACGCCCTCGTTGAGAAGTGCCCAGATCACGCCATCGGCGGAGTAGATCAGGCGTCGGACGCGGGCGAGACGGTGGTCGAGCGAGCGGTCGAAGAAGACGATGCCGAGAGTATCGACGGCGGCGGCGAACAAACCGTCGCCGGCGGCGCAGAGGCCGGTGATGCGATGACCGGGGCCGAGGAGGGGAGAAGCGCCGAACGGTTGAAACGTGCGGCCGTCGAAAATCTTCAGTCCTTCGAAGCTGGTGCCGGCGAGAAGTTTGCCGGGCTCGAAGGGGAGCGTGCAGGTGACGGCTTCGCTCACCAACACGTTATCCGAGGAGAGACGTTCGAGCGCGGCCTCGCCGGGTGCGAGCCGGAAGAGGGCGCCGCCGGATTGATCGCTGATGAAGACGTCATCGCCGAGCTCGAAGATGTGCTCGATGGCGGTGGACGCGCGGGTGGCGAGGCGCGGGGTGTCGCCGGGGCGCCAGGCGACGACCGAACCGCTGCCGCTGAACCAGAACCAATCGCGCTTGAGCGTATCGACCCACGCGAGCGTGACGTTTCCGACCTCGGCGTCGGGAGGAACATCCGCGGCGTGCACGAGATGCCAGCGGGCGTCGGAGCCCAGTGCGACTTCGGCGAAACCCCCGCGGATGCCGGTGTAGATTTTGCCCTCGGGATCGATGGCGACTTGGGGTGCGATGAATTCGGAGCCCTCGACGCCGCGATGAACTTCCCAGCGCAAGCCGTCGCCGAAGGCGATTTCGCGGAGCGAGACGGCGAGGATGCGGCCATCGGGAAGAAGATGCAGGTCGGTGGGAGGCTCGCTGAGTCCCATGGATTCGGAGCCCAGCACGACGAAGGACGGTGCGCCGGTTTCGACGACACCTGCGGGAGCGGCGGGCATGCCGTTGAGGTTGATCGTGAAACAGGCGATCGCGGCGGCGGCGAGGCCGACGACGATGCGCATGCAACCGGAGCGAGAACGCCGGGGGTCGAACGACGGTGGGGCCACGGTGGAGGAAAGGGAGGAAACGCTTACCTGATGATCGACGGGCGACATGGAATCTTGAATGGAGAGTGTCGGGCGCGAGGCGGTGGGGACGGGTGCAATGGACGCTTGCGGTGGCGGAGGTGTCGGGCGAGCGTCGCGGCCATCAATGTTTCGAACGTGAGCGTGTCAGCCCCACAGAAAGTTTATTCGCACGAACCCATTTGGGATTCCTCCCGCTGGCTGCCGACCACGCGCGACGAGATTGAAGCGCGCGGATGGGACTACGTGGACGTGGTCCTGGTGAGTGGCGATGCGTATGTGGATCATCCTTCGTTTGGAACGGCAGTGGTCGGGCGTATCATGGAGCACGCGGGTTTTCGCGTCGCGATTTTGCCGCAGCCGAACTGGAGGGATGATTTACGCGATTTTAAGAAGCTCGGGGTGCCGCGGATGTTTTTCGGGGTCACGGCCGGGTGCATGGATTCGATGGTGAACCGCTACACGGCGGCGAAGAAGCTGCGTAGTGAAGATGCTTATACGCCCGGCGGAGAGCATGGGTTTCGGCCGGACTATGCGAGCACGGTTTACGCGAAGATTCTGAAGCAGCTTTATCCGGATGTGCCGGTGCTGCTTGGCGGGATCGAGGCGAGTCTGCGGCGGGTGACGCATTACGATTATTGGTCGGATCAGTTGATGCCGGGGATTTTGGAGAGCAGCGGCGCGGATTTGCTGGTGTATGGAATGGGCGAGTTGCCGCTGCGGGAGATCCTGCGGTTGTTGAAGGCGGGCGTGCCCTTTTCGTCGCTGAAGACGATTCCGCAGACGGCGGTGATGATCGGTGCGGACGAGGCGTTGCCGAAGAACCGGCACTGGGACGATTTTACGCTGCACTCGCACGAGGCGTGTCTGGAGGATCGCGCGCGTTACTCGGAGAATTTCAAGAACATCGAGACGGAGTCGAATCGCGTGAAGGCGCGGCGGCTGTTGCAGCCGGTGGGCGACCGGACGCTGGTGGTGAATCCGCCGTATCCGACGATGAGCGAGGAGCAGATCGATCAGAGCTTCGATCTGCCTTATACGCGATTGCCGCATCCGAAGTATCGGAAGCGCGGGCCGATTCCGGCGTATGAGATGATCAAGCACTCGATCAACATGCACCGCGGGTGTTTTGGCGGGTGCAGCTTTTGCACGATCTCGGCGCATCAAGGAAAGTTTGTGGCGAGCCGGAGCAAGGCGTCGATTTTGCGGGAGGTGGAGCAGGTGAAGCAGATGCCGGATTTCCGCGGCACGATCACCGATCTCGGCGGGCCCTCGGCGAACATGTATAAGATGAAGGGCAAGCAGCAGTGGATTTGCGACGAGTGCGTGCGGCCGAGCTGCATCTGGCCGGATGTATGTCGAAATCTGGATACGGACCACACGGCGCTGCTGGACGTTTACGAATCGGTGCGCGAGACGCCCGGGGTGAAGCATGCGTTTGTGACGAGCGGGATTCGTTACGATCTGTTTCTGCACGACAAGGGTGCGACGCCGGAGGTGAAGGCGAGTCATGAGCGGTATATTGAAGAGCTGGCGGCGCATCATGTGTCGGGCCGGTTGAAAGTGGCGCCGGAGCACACGAGCGATCACGTGTTGCGCGTGATGCGGAAGCCGACGTTCAACTTGTTCTACAAGTTCAAGGAGAAGTTCGATCGCGCGGCGAAGAAGGCGGGGAAGGAGAAGACGCAGATCATCCCGTATTTCATCTCGTCGCATCCGGGATCGCGCCCGGAGGACATGGCGGAATTGGCGCTGAAGACGAAGGATTTGGGTTTTCGGCTGGAGCAGGTGCAGGATTTCACGCCGACCCCGATGACGGTCGCGACGGAGATTTATGCGACGGGCGTGCACCCGTATGATCAGAAGCCGGTGAGCGTGGCGCGGACGCCGGAGGAGAAGCAGGAGCAGCGGAGTTTCTTCTTCTGGTATCGGCCGGAGATGAAGGCTGTATTGAGAAAGTCGATGCAGCGGCTCGGGCTCGGGGAGATGGCGGCGCGGTTGTTGGACGAAAAGAAGAAGACGGTCGATGTGACGCCGCCGCCGCATATCGCGCCGTGTGGAATGAAGGTGGCGGACGTGGCGGCGCAGTCGGGGGTGCGGTTGGAAGCGGCGCGGCGCGGGGCGAAGAAGCCGATGAAGGCGGAGGTGGACGAGTTGTTGAAGGGGGCGGGGGTGCGGGTGAAGGAGTGATGGGGGGGAAGCGGGTGGAGCCCGACGTCCTCGTCGGGCTTGGGGGGAACGAGTGGAAAGCGAGGCAGCCGTTTTTTGTGGGTTTAGAGCACATTAAATAATGTCATGGCCGTTGGCCGAATCGGAAAACCCGATTTGAACCACGAAGGCACCGAGCACACAGAGAAAGGCCACGGGATCTCTCCGTGCCTTTGTGCCTCTGTGGTTCACCTTAAGGGCTATAGTTTTTCTGAAAACGCTCTAGAGAGGGGGCGGACGTTTTGAAAACCCGACGGGGGACGTCGGGTTCCACCTTGATTACGACGCCTGTGGTAGAACAATCGGCGGGTGAAGGAGTTTCCGCGACGGTTGCAGCACGGAGTTCCGGGATGGGTGAAAAGCGGGGCGGTGTTTCACATCCGGGTGCGTGTGGCGAAAGAGCAGGCGGTGCCGCTCACGGATCCCAACGTCGGCGAAGGGTTATTGGCGGCGGCGCGTGACTATCATGAACGCGGCGTGTGGAATTGCCGACTGATTCTACTGATGCCCGATCACTTGCACGGACTGGTGGGGTTTCCGGCGGATACGGCGATGACGAAGGCGGTCGGCACGTGGAAGCGTTATGCGAACCGGGCTTTCGGAGTGAAGTGGCAGGCGAATTTTTTCGATCACCGGATCCGGAGCGACGAGGAACTCACCGACAAGTGGGCTTATATTCTGAGGAATCCGGTCGTGAAGGATTTGTGTGCGGAGGAGCAGGCGTGGCGGTGGAAGTGGCAGGGGTGAGGAGTTCGCCGTCGGTTCGGAAGCGGCTGTAGAAAGGGGGAGCGTATCAGCCCGACGGGGACGTCGGGCTCCACCGATTGGCGGATTCGAATTTCTGGATCTGCACTTTGGAACATTCGGGGCAGATGCCGTGGGAGGTTTCGGTTTGGAATTTGGCGCCGAAGAATTGCTCCATCGTCAGCCAGTGGCCGTCGTGGCCGACTTTGCGGCACCAGCTGCAGATGCGCAGGAAGTCCTCGAGATAATACAACCGATTGAGCAGGCGCCGGGTCGTGACATGGACGAAGAGCCAGATCACGAGGATCACGGCGGTGCGGGCGAGGACGCGGCTCCAGATAAAACCGGAGGAGGCTTCGTAGAGGATGTGAGCGAGGTCGAGAAATTCGACGATCCACGCGAGGGCGAGCAGGATGGAGAAGCCGAAGTTTTGCTGGATCAGGACGGAGCGGGTGCGGCTGGAGGGGGACACGTTGAAGCGGGGTGGTGGGGGCAGGACAAGGGACGTGCGGGTTTTACCAGCCGAAGCTGCGTTTGATGCGGAGGGGTTCGTAGAGGTCGGTGGGCAGCTCGAGGATGAAGCGACTGGGCGTGAGGAGCATGCCGCCGGGGCCGGCGCGCGTCGCAACTTTTGGATACGTGAGGTAGAGCTCGTTCTTCGCGCGGGTGACGGCGACGTAGAAGAGGCGGCGCTCTTCCTCGACGTCGCCGCTCTCGATGCTGCGGCGGCCGGGGAACTGGCCGTCGGCGAGGCCGATGAGGAAGACGACGTCGTATTCGAGCCCCTTGGACTGGTGGACGGTGGTGAGCTTGATGGCTTCCGTATCCGCTTCGACATGACGGTCGCTCGTCTCGCTGTTGAGGAGGACGATCTGCGCGAGGAAGTCCTGGGTTTCGTCGAAGCGCTGGGCGAAGCCGACGAGGGCTTTGAGTTCGTCGAGGCGGTCGAGGTAGTCGGCGAACGCGCCCTTGAGGTAGTCGCCATACCAGCCGTCGATGGCGGTTTGGACGGCGTCGGGCGGGCGGGCGGTTTGCATCGTTTCGGCGACCTGCGAAAGCGAGGCGGTGAAGTTGACCCAGTCGTCGCGGGCGTCTTTGGCGACCTTGCTGCGGACGTCGTCGGTGTTGAGGACGTCGAGGAAGTTTTTCTGCATGAGCCGCGCGTGATCGAGGGCGGCGTCGTAGATTTTGATCGCGCCCTTCTCGCCGATTTTCGGGAGAAGGACGGCGATGCGCTGCCAGGCTTGTTGGTCGGACGGGTTGTAAACGAAGCGCAGGAGGGCGACGAGGTCGCGGATGTGCTGGCGCTCGAAGAATTTCACGCCGCTGGTGATGTGATACGGCAGGCCGGCGCGGGAGAGGGCGAGTTGCACTTCGAGGGCGAGGAAGTGCGAGCGGTAGAGGATGGCGATGTCGTTGAGCGAAACGCCGTCGTCTTCGACGAGGGAGCGGATGCGTTTGAGGATGAAGTCGGCCTGCTCGCGGTCGTCCATGGTTTGGACGACGTAAGGTTTCTGGGAGTGGCCGCGGGCGGCGCGGAGTTCCTTGTCGAAGTGGCGGCCCTTGGGTTGGGCGAGGAGGACGCCGTTGGCCAGGTTGAGGATTTCGGGGGTCGAACGGTAGTTGGTTTCGATGCGATGGATGACGGTGCCCGGGTGGCGGTCGGGGAACGTCATGATGTTTTCGAAATTCGCGCCGCGCCACGAGTAGATGCACTGGGCGTCGTCGCCGACGGCCATGACGCAGTGGTGGGCGGCGAGCTGATCTACGATCTGCGACTGGAGTGTATTCGTATCTTGATACTCGTCGACGAGGATGTGCCGGAAACGATGGGCGAAGTATTGGGCGACCTCGGGGGCCTCGTGGAGGAGGCGGAGCCAGGATTCGAGGAGGTCGTCGTAGTCGAGGACGTTTTGCTCGCGTTTTTTCGCGGCGTAGGCGGCGGCGAAGGCGGGGAAGCGGTGGGCGATTTCGGAGTATTGCGGGAAGTTTTTTTGGACGGTGTCGGCGATCGAAAGCTGGGTGTTGCGAGCGAGCGAAAGGACGTCGAAGAGCGGGCCGGGGCGGGGGTTGGTTTTGTCCTTGAAGAAGAGTTTATCGAGGTCGTTGACGGTTTGCTTGAGGAGGGTTTCGGACTCGTCGGCGTCGAGGATGGTGAAGTTGCGCGGGATGTTGATGGCTTCGCCGTAGATGCGGAGCGCGCGGTGGCCGAGGGAGTGGAACGTGCCGCCCCAGAAACGCTGGGGTTCGATGCCGGTGAGATCCTGGACGCGGTGGAGCATTTCCTTCGCGGCCTTGTTGGTGAAAGTGAGGAGGAGGATTTCGCCGGGTTTGACGCCTTGGGAGAGGAGGTAGGCGACGCGGTAGGTGAGCGTGCGGGTTTTGCCGGAGCCGGCGCCGGCGAGGACGAGGAGCGGGCCTGGCGGAGCGGTGACGGCGGCGAATTGCTCGTCGTTGAGCGAGGCGCGGAAATCGATCGGCGGGATCTGTTCGGGCGGACGTTGGTCGAGGGAAAATTCCATCAAAGGCGGAGATGGGCGCAAATGTGGGCGGGAGGGGCAAAGGAAAAAGGCGGGCGGGCGGGTCGCTCGTTCTGAGTCATTGAAACCGCGAAGGACGCGAAGGGACGCGAAGGTCAGAAGGAAAGGATCACGCGTGGCTCGCGTTCGCTGGGAAGTTCCGCGAGGCGGGTCTTTTCCTTCGCGAATCTTCGCGCCCTTCGCGGTTGCTCAAATGGGGGTTAGCCGCCGAGGTAGGTGGCTTTGAGGCGGGGGTCGGTGCGGAGTTGTTTGCTCTCGCCCTGCATGACGATGCGGCCGGTTTCGAGGACGTAGGCGTAGGACGAGACCTCGAGGGCGAGGTTCGCGTTTTGTTCGACGAGCAGGATCGTGATGCCGTGGGTCTTGTTGATCTCCACGATCTTTTCGAAAATCGTGCTGATGAGCCGCGGGGCGATGCCGAGGGACGGCTCGTCGAGCATGAGGAATTTCGGATTGCCCATGAGCGCGCGGCCGATGGCGAGCATCTGTTGTTCGCCGCCGGAGAGGGTGCCGGCCATTTGTTTGAGGCGCTCTTTGAGGCGCGGGAAAACGCTGAAGACGTAGTCGCGGTTTTTGGCGACGAGCGCGGAGTCGGAGAGGAGGTAGGCGCCCATCGTGAGGTTTTCGTCGACGGTCAGATTCGAGAAAATCATGCGGCCCTCGGGGACTTGGGAGAGACCGCGGGCGACGATGCGATGTGACGGCGATTGGGTGATGTCTTCGTTGAGGAAAGTGATGCGTCCGGTTTTGGCGCGAAGGAGCCCGGAGATGGTGCGCAGCGAAGTGGTTTTGCCAGCGCCGTTGCCGCCGATGAGCGTGACGATCGCGCCCTGCGGGATTTCGAAGGAGATGCCGGAGAGGGCGGCGATGGCGCCGTAGGAGACGTGGAGGTCGGTGACGGAGAGCATTTAGCGAACCACGAATGGACACGAATGGACACCAAGGTGAAAGCTTCGCCGAACTAAAGCGGTGCGAACCGCGAAGAGCGCGAAGATACGCGAAGGCCTTTGGGTAAGCAGCAATACGTGGCGGGTGACGTCGTCGCCTTGAAGAGCTGGCTCGTCTGATTCGAAAAACATCCTTTTCCCCTTCGCGCCTTTTCGCGTCCTTCGCGGTTTCATGGCGTGGTCAGTGGTGGGCGAGCTTGTGGTGGTCTTCGCCGAGGTAGGCTTCGATGACTTTGGGATTGGCTTGGATCTCGGCGGGCGAGCCCTCGGCGATTTTTACGCCGTAATCGAGGACGGCGATGCGCTGGCAGCAGCTCATGACGACCTTCATCGAGTGTTCGACGAGGAGGATCGAAAGTTTGAATTCTTTTTGGATGCGCTGGATGAGGCGGACGAGATCGGCTTTTTCGATCGGGTTCATGCCGGCGGCGGGCTCGTCGAGGAGGAGAAGTTTGGGCTGCGTGGCGAGGCCGCGGACGATTTCGAGGCGGCGTTGTTCGCCGTAGGGGAGGCTTTTCGCAGGGGTGTCGCGGAAACGGCGGAGGTTGAAAATTTCGAGCAGTTCCTCGGTGCGGCGAGTGATGGCGGCTTCGTCGCGGCGGAAGCGTCCGAGACGGATCAGCGATTGAACGGGCGAGGTGGCGCGGTGGAGGTTGCAGGCGACGCGGACGTTGT
Organism: Verrucomicrobiota bacterium; assembly: GCA_023426435.1. Taxonomy (GTDB): domain Bacteria; phylum Verrucomicrobiota; class Verrucomicrobiia; order Opitutales; family Opitutaceae; genus Opitutus. The sequence goes on from JAFAAS010000057.1 coordinate 36,123, forward strand.
CGAAGACGGAGAGCGAGCCGAAGAGGCGGATGTTTTGAAACGTGCGCGCGATGCCGCGTTCGACGATCTGGTTGACGCGGAGGCCGGCGAGGTTTTCGCCGCAGAAGATCACGGCGCCGTCGGTGGGTTGGTAAACGCCGGTGATGAGGTTGAAGACGGTGGTTTTGCCGGCGCCGTTGGGGCCGATGAGTCCGACGAGTTCGTCCTCGCCCACGACAAAATCGACGCCGTTGACGGCGGTGAGGCCGCCGAAACGGATGGTGGCTTTGTCGAGTTGGAGGAGCGGGGTGGGCATGCCGGGGCGGTGGAGAGGGATTCAGATTATCCCGCGAAAGACGCGAAAGGCGCGAAAGGACGAGCGGCGGAATCGTGACCGCGAAGGAAAGCGAAGGAGCGCGAAGGGCGGATCGGCCAGGCGGACGAGACGGGTCATTTTTATTGGTTGGAGAGAGGAATTATGGGGCGGGCTTTTTGCCGAAGGTGGGGAAGCGCAGGTTGAAGAGGCCCTGGGGGCGGGCGAGCATGAGGACGATCAGGAGGAAGGAGTAGATCACCATGCGGTATTCGGCGATCGGGCGGAGGAGCTCGGGGAGGAGCGTGAGGAGGATCGCGGCGAGGATGACGCCGACGGTGTTGCCCATGCCGCCGAGGATGACCATGACGACGATCTCGATGGATTTGGTGAAATCGAAACCGGTGGGCGTGATGGTGAGTTTGAAGTGACCGTAGAGCCCGCCGGCGATGCCGGCGAAGAACGCGCCGATGACGAAGGCGACGATCTTGTAGCGGGTGGTGTTGAGGCCGACGGCTTCGGAGGCGATTTCGTCGTCGTGCGTGGCGAGAAAGCCGCGGCCGTAGGTGGAGTGGACGAGGCAGGTGACGACGAAGATGGTGATGGCGACGACGGAAAGGACCCAGCCGATGGTGGTGTAAGGCGCGATACCGTTGAGACCGAGGGCACCGCCGAGGAATTCGACGTTTTGAAAAATGACGCGGATGATTTCGCCGAAGCCGAGGGTGACGAGGGCGAGGTAGTCGCCTTTGAGCCGGAGTGAGGGAACGCCGACGAGGAGACCGGCGAAGGCGGCGGCGAGACCGCCGGCGAGGAGCGCGCCGGCGAAGAGCAGGAAGTGTTGGGAGGCGGAGCCGTCGGTGTCGCCGAAAAGGCGAAGGGCGAGGTTCATGCTGACGGCGGCGGAGAAGTAAGCGCCGACGGACATGAAGCCCGCGTGGCCGAGGGAGAACTGGCCGGTGTATCCGTTTACCAGATTCAGCGAGACGGCGAGGATGACATTGATGCCGATGCCGATGAGCACATCGAGGTGGTAGGGATCGATGTGGTCGGAGAAATGCGAGATGCCGAAGGCGGCGAGCAGCGCGAAGGTGAGCGCGATGTGAGGGCGCGGGATCATCTTTTTTCAACCACGGATGGACGCGGATGGACACGGATTGAAAAGGAAGAACCACGAATGGACGCGAAGGGACACGAATGAAGGAGGAGGAATCTGTGTTTATCCGTGTTCATCCGTGGTGAAGCGGCTCAGACCTTTTCGACGGTGAATTTGCCGAGGAGGCCGGCGGGGCGGAAGAGGAGGATTATGATGAGAATCGCGAAGGCGATGGCGTCCTTGTAGGTCGACCACTGAGAGCCGTTCACGAACGTTTCGACGGTGCCGAGGATGAGTCCGCCGAGCGCGGCGCCGGGGATGTTGCCGATGCCGCCGAGGATGGCGGCGACGAAGGCTTTGAGGCCGGGCATGACGCCCATGAGTGGATCGATGGACGGGTAGTTGAGCGCGTAGAGGATGCCGCCGGCGGCGGCGAGGGCGGAGCCGAGGGCGAAGGTGAAGGAGATGACGACGTCGTTGTTTACGCCGACGAGTTGGGCGGCTTTCGGGTTGAGCGAGACGGCGCGCATGGCGGTGCCGATCTTGGTGCGGTAAACGATGAACTGGAGCCCGAGGACGAGGATTGCGGCGAGGACGATGACGGCGAGCTGGTTGGTGGAGATGACGAGACCGCGGATTTCGAAGTTGAGCGAAGGGAGGAGCGCCGGGAACGTGCGCGGGGCGGCGCCGAAGAAAACCTGGCCGCTGTATTCAAGAAGCAATGACACGCCGATGGCGGTGATGAGGACGTTGAGCGTGGGCCCGCCGCGAAGGCGGCGGTAGGCGACGCGCTCGATGGTCATGCCGAGGATCGCGCAGCCGATCATGGCGACGAAGATCGTGAGCAGGCCGCCCCAGATGGTGCCCTCGGGAACGATCTTGCCCATGTAGTAGCCGATGAAGGCGCCGACCATGAAGACGTCGGCGTGCGCGAAATTGATGAAGCGCAGCACGCCATAGACCATGGTGTAGCCGAGGGCGATGAGGGCGTAGATGGCGCCGAGGCTGAGGCCGTTAAGCAGTTGTTGGAGAAATTCGGACAGAGGGGGAGGAAAAGTTGAGAGTTGAGGGTTGAGAGGACTTTAGGCGCTCAAGGCCACGGAGGAACCGCGAAGAACGCGAAGAAGCGCGAAGGGACAAGGTCAGTTTTCTGGAGACAAAGCAGGTTACCACATGCGGGGCGTAACGAATCCAGCATCATTTCCTCCGAGCTTGGCGTGTCTTCGCGTTCTTGGCGGTTTCCATGGGATCGTTGCGGTTAAGGAGTCACCGCTTCGAAGAACTCGGTTTTGCCGTTTTTGATGGTGAGGATGACGGCGGCTTTTTCGGAGTTGCGCTTCGGGTCGATGGTGGTGCGGCCGGTGACGCCGGGGAAATCTTTCGTGGCGGCGATCGCGTTGCGGAGTTTGGGGCCGTCGGTGGTGCCGGCGTTTTCGATGGCGGCGGCGATCAGATAGACGGCGTCGTAGCCGAGGGCGGAGACGGCTTCGGGGGCTTCGTTATTCCAGCGGGTGCGGTAGCGTTGGACGAAGGAGCGGACTTCGGGCGCGGTGTTTTCGGCGGAGAAGTAGGTCGAGTAGTAGGTGTTTTCGACGGACTTGCCGCCGAGTTCGACGAGTTGCGGGGCCTCCCAGCCGTCGCCGCCGATGATGGGAATATCGAGACCGAGCGAGCGCGCTTGAATGCTGATGAGCGCGGCTTCGGTGTAGAAACCGGTGGCGGCGATGACGTCGGGTTGGGCGGCGCGGATCGCGGTGAGTTGCGCGCGGAAATCCTTGTCGCCCTCGGCGAATTTCTGCTCGGCGACGATCTCGCCGCCGAGCGCGGTGAAGCGCTCGCGGAGGACGTTGGAGAGGCCGACGCTGTAAGGGGAGTTGATCGAAGTGAGGAGCGCGAGACGTTGGGCGTCGAGGGAGTCGTGGGCGAATTTGGCGAGGACGGCGCCTTGGAAAGGGTCGATGAAGCAGATGCGGAAAATGTAATCGCCGATCTCGGTGACGCGCGGGGCGGTCGAGGAGATGGCCATCATCGGGATTTTGGCGCGCTGGCAGATGGGCGCGGCTTCGAGGGAGTTGGCGGAGGCGTTGGCGCCGAGGATGGCGACGACCTTGTCGCGGGAGATGAGTTTTTTGACGGCGGTGGCGGACTCGCCCTGTTTCGACTGGATGTCTTCGACGAGGTATTCGACGGGGCGGCCGAGGATGCCGCCCTTGGCGTTGAGCTCTTCGATGGCGAGGAGGATGCCCTTGCGGGTGGCGACGCCGAAGGCGGCGTCTTTGCCGGTGAGGGAGCCGAAGTGGCCGAGTTTGATGGGGTCGCCGGTGGGGGTGGCGGCGGAGGTGGGAGTGGGTTGGAGGAGGGAGGCGAGGAGGAGGAGGGTGAGGAGGATGGTGGAACGGACGGTGAGGAACACACCCCGCCCTTCGGGCACCCCTCTCGAGAGGGGACTTCGGCTGCGGGGGCGTGGCTGGAGTGGAAAGGGCATTAGGGGGTGACGGTTTCGACGTAGGTGGGGTGGCCGTTTTTCACGGTGATGATGACGGCGGGTTTGGAGGCGTTGCGGTTTTGGTCGATCGTGGTGAGGCCGGTGACGCCGGGGAAATTTTTCGTGGCGGCGATGGCATCGCGGAGTTTCGGGCCGTCGGTGGTGCCGGCGCGCTCGATGGCATCGGCGAGGATCATGACGGCGTCGTAGGCGAGCGGGGCGAGGGAGTCGGGCGTGAGGTTATCGAATTTGGCGCGGAATTTTTGGAGGAAATCCTGCACCTCGGGCGCGGAGCTTTCGGACGAGTAGTGGGCGGAGTAATACGCGCCGTTGACGGCGGCGCCGCCGATTTCGATGAGCTCGGGGGCTTCCCAGCCGTCGGCGCTGAGGATCGGCATGGTGAGGCCGAGGTCGCGGGCCTGGCGGCAGATGAGACCGCCCTCGGTGTAGTAGCCCATGGCGACGATGACGTCGGGCGCGGTGCCGCGGATGGCGGTGAGTTGCGCGCGGAAGTCTTTATCGCCTTCGGAGTATTTTTGTTCGCCGACGACGGTGCCGCCGGCGGCGGTGAAGGCATCGCGGAAGACGCGGGCGAGACCGACGCTGAAAGGAGACGAGGCGGACGTGAGGAGGGCGGCGCGGCGAGCGTGGAGGGAGTTGTGAGCGAATTTGGCGAGGACGCCGCCCTGGAAAGGGTCGATGAAGCACGTGCGGAAAACGTAGGTGCCCATCGTGGTGAGTTGCGGGGTGGTGGCGGTGCTGGCGATGAGCGGGATGCGGGCGTTTTGGGCGAAGGGGGCGACCTCGAGGGTTTGGGCGGACGTGCCGCCGTGGATGAGCGCGACGACTTTGTCGCGGCCGATGAGTTTTTTGGCGATGGTGGCGGACTCGCCGGGTTTGGACTGGTTGTCCTCGGTGACGAGTTGGAGCGGGCGGCCGAGGACGCCGCCGCGGGCGTTGATTTCGTCGATGGCGAGGAGGACGCCGCGGTGGGAGGATTGGCCGAAGGCGGCTTCCTTGCCGGTGAGGGGTTCGATTTCGCCGATGCGGATGGGTTGGGCGGCGGTGAGCGTCTGTGTTTGGGCGAAGAGGAGAGCGAGGAAGAGGAAGAGAAGGCGGAGGGGGGAGAACACACCCCGCCCTTCGGGCACCCCTCTCGAGAGGGGACTTCGGCTGCGAGGCGTGGCAGGCATCATGGGGCGACGGTTTTGTGGAAGGCGAGTTTGGCGTCGCGGATGGCGATGATGGTGGCGCCCTTCTTGGCGTTGCGCTGGGCGTCGATGGTGGTGATGCCGCTGGCGCCGGGGAAATCTTTGGTGGCGGCGAGGGCGTCGCGGAGGGCGGGGCCGTCGGTGGTGCCGGCGCGCTTGATGGCGTCGGCGAGGACGAGGGCGGCGTCGTAGCCGAGGGCGGCGAAGGCGTCGGGGGTTTCGTTGTTCCAGCGGGCTTTGAACTTCTGGACGAACTCGGTGACCTTCGGGTCCTGATTTTCGGGGGAGAAGTGGGTGGAGTAGTAGCAGCCGCTGAGGGCGTCGCCGCCGATTTCGAGGAGCTTGTCGGATTCCCAGCCGTCGCCGCCGAGGAAAGGAACGGTGATGCCGAGTTCGCGGGCTTGGCGGACGATGAGGGCGGATTCGGTGTAGTAGCCCGGGAGGAAGACGGCTTCGACGTTGGCGGCTTTGACGGCGGTGAGTTGGGCGCGGAAGTCTTTGTCGCCTTCGGAGTATTTCTGTTCGACGGCGATGGTGCCGCCGGCGGTTTCGAAGGTGTCGCGGAAATATTTGGCGAGGCCGACGGAGTAGGCGTTGGAGACGCTGGAGATGATGGCGACGTTTTTGGCTTTGAGGTCGTTCAAAGCGAAGTTGGCCATCGCGGTGCCTTGGAAGTCGTCGATGAAGCAGACGCGGAAGATGTAATCGCCGACCTCGGTGACGCGCGGGTTGGTGGCGGCGGGCGCGATCATGGGGATTTTGCTCGCTTGGGCGATGGGTGCGGCTTCGAGCGAGCGGCCGGAGGAGACCTCGCCTAGGAGGGCGACGACTTTGTCGCGAGTGAGGAGTTTCTTGGCGACGGTGGCGGATTCGCCGGGGCGCGTTTGATTGTCCTCGGCGAGGAGTTCGAGCTGTTTACCGAGGACGCCGCCGGCGGCGTTGATTTCCTCGAAAGCCATGATGATGCCCTTGTGGGAGGATTGGCCGAAGGTGGCTTCCTTGCCGGTGAGGGAGCCGTATTCGCCGATTTTGATGGTTTCGGATTGTTTGGCGCAGGAGCCGAGGAGGAGGAGCGCGGCGGTGGCGGCGAGGAGGCGGGGGAGGAGGGCGCGGCGTTTCATGGGAAGCGGGAAGGGGTGTGGGAGTTGAGAGTTGAGGGATGAGAGTTGAGAGCAGGCACCGCTCGCTGGCGCTCGTAGCTAGGGCAAAGAGGGTTAGGGGGCGATCGATTGGACGAAGGTGAACTGGCCGTTGCGGACCTGCAGGACGACGGCGGGTTTGGTGGGGTTGCGCTGGGCGTCGAAGGAGATGGTGCCGGTGACGCCCTTGAAGTCTTTCGTGGCGGCGATGGCGTCGCGGAGTGCGGGGCCCTCGGTGGTGCCGGCGCGGCGGAGGGCGTCGATGAGGAGCTTGGCGGAATCGTAGCCGAGGGCGCTGAGGGCGTCGGTGCCGGTGCCCCAGCGGGCGCGGAAACGCTCGTTGAAGGAGCGGACGTCGGGGTCGTCGCTTTCGGGGGAGAAGTGCGTGGAGAAATATGCGCCCTCGACGGCGCTGCCGCCGATGTTGATGAGCTCTCGGGATTCCCAGCCATCGATGCCGAAGAGCGGGATGTCGATGCCGAGATCGCGGGCTTGTTTGCAGATGAGGGCGGCTTCGGCGTAGTAGCCCGGGACGAAAATGCCCTCGATATTGGCGGCGCGGATGGCGGTGAGCTGGGCGCGAAAGTCTTTGTCGCCCTCGGAATATTTTTGCTCGAGGACGATGGTGCCGCCGAGGGCGGTGAAACGTTCGCGGAAGATTTTGGCGAGGCCGACGCTTTGGGCGGAGGAGGCGGAAGAGAGGATGGCGGTGCGCGAGAGATTCAGGGATTCGCGGGCGAACTTGGCCATGACATTGCCCTGGAAGGAATCGACGAAGCAGACGCGGAAAATGTAGTTGCCGCGGGCGGTGACGGCGGGGGCGGTGGCGCCCGGGGAGATGAGCGGGATCCTGGCGTTTTGGGCGATGGGGGCGGCTTCGAGCGTGCGGCCGGAGGTGATTTCGCCGAGGAGGGCGACGACCTTGTCGCGGGAGATGAGTTTCTTGGCGATGGTGGCGGCTTCGCCGGCCTTGGATTGGTCGTCTTCGGTGACGAGTTGGAGTGGGCGGCCGAGGACGCCGCCGGCGGCGTTGGCTTCCTCGATGGCGAGGAGTGTGCCGCGGTGGGCGGCTTGGCCGTAGGTGGCTTCTTTGCCGGTGAGGAAGGCGAATTCGCCGATTTTGATTGGGGCTTCGGCGGCGAGGAGCGGGCCGGGAGCGAAGGCGGCGACGATGAAGGTGGAAAGAAGGGCGAGGGCGCGGAAGGGGCGCGGGGAGGGGAGCGACATCACGAAGGAGTTAGGATGTTCGAGAGGCGGCACAGAACGGCAGGGGAAGCAGGTTTTCAACCAAACTGTGCTGGTGGGTGGGGGAGTTGCGCGGCGAGCGCGCAACCTACCGGGCTCGGTGGGGAAGGGCACGGTCAGGTTGACCGTGCTACGGGGGCGGGAGATCCCGCCCACCATTGAGCGGACGGTTATTGGGTTTTGCGTTTGGAGGAGGCGGAACTTTGATCGCGGGCGCGTGAAGACTTACGACCGGCATTTGTTGAGCGAGTGGTTGGGGATGCTCGGCGTGGTGCTGTGCGCGACGATCGGGCTGCTGCTGGTGCAGGTGTTGTATGACGATTTTCGGGACCTGCGGTCGTTGGGGGCGAAGGCGATCGATTTGTGGATGTATGTGGTGGTGACGGTGCCGAGCTATCTGGCGCTGGTGCTGCCGCTGGCGCTGCTGGTGTCGTTGATGTTTGTGCTGGGGAAGCTGCATCGCGCGAACGAGTTCACGGCGTTGCGGGCGGCGGGCGTGAGCATGTTGCGGATCACGGCGCCGGTGTGGGTGGTGGGGGTGGCGGCGTGCGGGCTGTCGTGGTGGTTGAACACGACGGTGGTGCCCTGGTCGGTGGAGGAATCGGCGGAGTTGAAGGATGGGCTGCAGTTTCGGATGCAGTCGGGCTTGATGCCGGCGGATCGCGTGGGGGCGGTTTATGGGGTGGGTTTCGACAATCCGGAGGAAGGGCGGATGTGGTTTTTCAATCGTTACAGCCAGTTTGCGCAGCGCGGGTATGGCGTGTCGGTGTCGATGTTGGACGAACGCCGGCGCGAGACCTCGCGGATCGTGGCGAGCGAAGCGTGGTTCGATGAGGAACGCGGGTGGATGTTTCGGAATGGGCGCGCGCTGACGTTTCGGGTGGATAACGGCGAGTTGGTGTCGACGGTGCCGTTTGTGGAGCGCGTGGAGCCGACGTTTCGCGAGGATGCTTCGCTGATGCTATTGATCGACCGGCGGGCGAAGGATCTTTCGATGCCGCAATTGCGGCGGTTGATCGACTATTTCGCGGTGGAGTCGAATCCGAAAGGGACGCCGTATGCGGTGCGATTTTACAGTCTGGTGGCCGACACCCTCGCTCCGCTGATTGTGATTGCGATCGCGATTCCGTTTGCGGTGACGGGCGTGCGGGTGAATCCGGCGATCGGGGTGTCGAAATCGATCGGGTTGTTTTTCCTGTATTACATTCTCGCGAACGTGGCGTCGTCGCTGGCGACGAAGCAGATCGTGGATCCTGTCACCGCGGCGTGGATACCGAACATCGGGATGACGCTGCTGGCGGTGGTGTTTTTTGCGCGGATGCGGTG
>JAFAAS010000118.1 GCA_023426435.1 Verrucomicrobiota bacterium
CAGCCCTCCCGCCCCCGCCGCGCGCGACGGATTGCAACCCGTTTTTCAACATCCGGAAATATCGCTTGGAGCCTTCGACGAGTTGGAGGACACTCCTCCTTCTGCAATGAGCGACACGCCCGGGAAGCCCGCCTCTCACGCCGCGCGCGGTGCGCTCGCCATCGCCGCGCTTGGCGTCGTTTTCGGCGACATCGGCACGAGTCCGCTCTACGCGCTCCGCGACTCGATCCGCTACCTCACCGTCAAAGTCCAGCCCGCCACCGGACAACCTCTCGCCATCGATTCCGAGCAGGCCCAAAGCATCGCCGCCGCCGTCCCGGAATCCGTTCACGCCGTCGTCGAACAAAGCGCCGTGCTCGGCGTGCTCTCGCTCATCTTCTGGCTCCTCATGCTCGTGGTGAGCGGCAAATACCTCACGTTCATCACCCGCGCCGACAACCGCGGCGAGGGCGGCGTGTTCGCGCTTTTCTCCCGCGCGCGTCTCGACCGGCGAGGACGCAAGCTCGGCATCGGCGGCGGCACGCTGCTCATTCTTTTCGGCGCCTGCATGCTTTGCGGCGAGGGCGTGATCACGCCCGCCGTTTCCGTGCTCTCCGCCGCCGAGGGCCTCACGCTCATCGCACCTCAAACCGAACCGCTCGTCATCCCGCTCACGTGCGCGATCCTCGCGGTCGTTTTCTGGGTGCAGGATCGCGGCAGCCAGACGATCGGCCGGATCTACGGCCCCATCATGCTCGTGTGGTTCGCCACACTCGGCATCCTCGGCGCCTGGCAAATCTGGCTCAACCCCGTCGTGCTCCAGGCGCTCAATCCCTGGCACGCCTGGCTTCTCTTCCGCTCGCATCCCGCTGAAATCACCGCCGTCCTCGGCGGCGTCGTGCTCGCGATCACCGGCGTCGAAGCCATCTACGCCGACATGGGGCATTTCGGCCGCCGCGCCATCGCCATCGCCTGGTATGGTGTCGCATTGCCCGGACTTGCGCTGAACTACTTTGGCCAGGGCGCGCATTTGCTTTGGGACGCCAACGCCGTCAGCAATCCGTTCCTCGCCATCGCACCCGAAGGTCCGATCCGGCTCTTCGTCCTGATCCTTTCCGTCCTCGCCGCGATCATCGCCAGCCAGGCCATGATCTCCGGCACGTTTTCGCTCATTCGCTCTTCCGTTCAACTCGGGTTCTTCCCTCGCCTGCAGGTGCTGCACACCAACGCCGCCCAACGCGGACAAATCTACATCCCGCTCGTCAACATCGCCCTCGCGATCGGAGCCATCAGCATCGTGCTGGGCTTCAAGGAAAGCGCGAGTCTCACCGCCGCCTACGGCATCGCGGTCACCGCCGCGATGACCGTCACCACGTTCGCGTTCTACTTCGTCGCCCGCCGCGCCTGGCGCTGGCCCGCCTGGAAAGCATTGGCGCTCTGTGCGGCATTCGCCGTCGTCGATCTCACGCTGCTCTACGCCAACCTTCACAAAATCCTCGACGGCGGCTGGCTCCCGCTCGCGATCGGCGCCGGCGTCCTTGCCGTGATGCACACGTGGAAGACCGGGAAAAACGAGATCTTCCGCCGCGTTTACGCCAACGAAATCACCGAGGACGAGCTGAAGGACATCGCCTCGAGCAAACACATCCAACGCGTTCGCGGCACCGGCGTCTTCATGGCCGGCAATCCTTCCGGCACTCCACTCGTGCTCCTCCATCACGTGAAGGCCAACAAGGTGCTCCACGAAACCGTCGTTCTCCTCAGCATCCTCACGGAGGAAATTCCCTACGTCTCCGAAACCGAACGCGTCGAGGTCCGCGAAATCGGCGAGGGCGTGTGGCGCGCGTGCGCACGTTATGGATACATGGAGTCGCCCGACGTCGCCCACGTCATCGAGGAAATCCGCGCGCGCGGAGTGCCGCTGAAACCGTCCGAGGCCACCTACTATTTCAATCGCGAGATGATCATCACGGGCGGCGAAGCCCGGATGTGGGAATGGCAGAAACGCCTCTACAGTTTCCTCAGTCGCAACGCCCGCCAGGCGCGCGACTACTACCGCCTCCCGCCGATGCAAATCATCGAGGTCGGCCTGCCCATCCAATTGTAACCGCCACTCTGCCGTCGCGGCCTCACGCCGGCGGCCGGCCCCGGACTTCGTCCAGCACCGGACTCGTCGCCGCCAGTGGTCGCACTTCCACCGTCACGCCCACGGCCAACCCCGGACACTGCTGCGCGATCGCCGTCGCTTCATCCAAATCGCGCACCGTCAGATAAAGATATCCGCCCACCACCTCCTTCGCCTCCGCATAAGGCCCGTCCACAATCTTCTCGCCGCGCGAGCCCGAAACGACCCGTCCGTTCAATGCCAGCGGTTGTCCGTGCTGCACTTTCCCCGCCGACGCCAGCCCGTCATACCAGTCGTTCCAACGCTGCGCGAGTTGCCGACGCTGTTCGGCATTCAGATGCTGATGGGTCTCAGGGCCGGCGTTGCGAAAAAGCAGCATGAACGCTGCGGTGGACGAAGCATGTTCCGAGGGCATGGCCTTACGCTTGAGAACTGCGGCCCGTTCTCAAGCCGTTCGTTTTTCACTCCGCGGGCGACACCCGCGCGATCACAAGGTCTTCGCGAGTTCGACGAGTTGATCGAGACACTGCCCCCAGCCTTGATGAAACCCCATCTTCTCATGCGTCTCGCGATCCGCCGCCGTCCAGTGCAGCGCCCGCGCCGTGTAACGCGTGCGACCTCCACCCAGGTCTTCAAACGTCACGGTCGCCGTCATGAACGGCTTCTCCGATGGCTCCCACGCCTTCGTATAAGCGTCCGTGAAAACGAGGCGTTCGTTCGGCACCACTTCGAGATAGACGCCCGGATTCGGAAACTCGGTCCCATCCGGTCCGCGCATCACCACCAAACTCGATCCGCCGGGCCGCAGGTCCACTTCCACCACCGGCGTCGTCCACGGGCGCGGCGCAAACCACTGCTTCATCAACTCCGGCTCCGTCCATCCGCGATAGAGTTTCTCTCGCGGCACATCGACAATGCGGGTCAGCACCAGTTCACGATCGGACAAAGGCGTCGCAGAAGAATTCGAACTCATGGTAATGAAACAAGTTTGAGGATTGATGGTTGCACCTGTTCGACGAACCACCCCCGCACGTCCGGACACGTTCCTGTTTCTTCCGCCAAATCGGTCCGGCCGCCGCGCCGCCCATGTCTCTGTCGCGCCCCTCAGAACTCAACCTCGCGGCCCGTGTCTGCCTTGAGCCATGAACGTCGTCCTGCTTCACAACAGCACCGCGGGGGATGAGGACCACACCGAGGAAAAACTCGTCCGGCTGCTGAAACGGCACGGCTACAAAGCCGCGTATCGACCGGTCGAAGAGGGCCTGAAGGACCGCGCGTTGATCAAAAAATCCGACATGGTGATCGCCGCCGGCGGCGACGGCACGGTGCGCAAGGCCGTGACGCGCCTCGCCGGCCTCGAGCAGCCTCTCGCCATCCTGCCCCTCGGAACCGCCAACAATATCGCGCGCAGCCTCGGGCTCGGCACCGAACTCAACAAAGTCATCCGCTGCTGGAAAAGCGCAGAAACCCGCCCCATCGATCTCGGCGTCGCCAAAGGGCCCTGGGGGCGCACTCATTTCATCGAAGGCGTCGGCCTCGGGCTGATCAGCCGCACCATCTCGATCCTCGATCGTTTCGATCAACACGTGCGCCACGAATTTCCCAGCGCCGAAGACAAACTCAACCGCGACATCTCCGTCCTCGCCGCGCTCACCCACGAAATGCCGCCCGTAAAAGCGCGCCTCAGCCTCAGCGGCGAACGCATCAAGGACGAATTTCTCCTGCTCGAAATCCTCAACATCAGCCGGGCCGGCCCGGGCGTGATCCTCGCGCGCGATGCCGACCCCGGCGACGGCTGGCTCAACATCGTTTCCGTGCTCGCCGACGAACGCGACAAACTCGTCGAACAACTCGAACGCCACGTGAGCGGTCGCAAGGCCGCGCGCCTGAACGAGACCGCCACGAAGCGCCTGAAGCTCGTCGTCGATCCCTGCGAACTGCGCATCGACGACAAAATCGCGATGACCCCGGCCGACTTCAAAGACCTCCCCGACCGACGCGCGGAGATCGAAGTGCGGATCAAACCAGGCGCCATCAAGATCCTCTGCAGCCGCCCGGGCTGACGCCGCGGCGCAAAGGGACACGCGGCGCCTTCATCGCGCGATCCACCGTAACGTCCCTCACCTCCGATCGCTCAACCGATCGAGCTCGCCGGCAGCCGATCCGCGTTGCGTGCCGCGAGCAAGCGTTCCGCCAGACGCGGCGCTTGCTCACGGATCTCGCGCACCGCCGTGGTTTCCCAGAGCACGCCTTTCAACGGCGCTCCCAGCGTGTGAAGCCAGCCCACCGGCTCGCCCCGATAGCGCAACACCTCGCCCGTCGGTAGCGCCGCGATGCCCAGCGCAAAGGGATCGTGATCGATCAGCCCGCGCGCGAGCAGGTGAATGAAGAGCGGATGCTGATACTTCGAATAGTCCGTGCGCGGTCCCGTGCAGTTGATCACTTTCGCAACCCGGAGCGCAACGTGCTGAATCGAACCGCGCCGGCGAAACACCGCGTCAACCCCATCGGCATCCACGTCCAGCGATTGCAGCCGGCCCGCATGAAATTTCAGCCGCCCTTCCATTTCCATCGTCGCCAACGCGTCCGCGAGATGCGGCGCAATCCGATGACGATGACCTTCCCACACCGGCCGCACGTAACGCAGGAAGCGGCTTCGTTCGTCGTTGGAAAATCCCTGCCAGATCGCCTGCGAAACGGGCCGCAAGCTGTCGACCACTCCCCGCCAGTCGACGCCTCGCGCCGCCGCCGCGCGAACTTCCGCGCGCACCCGACGCACGAGCTCGCGCGTCGTCGTGGGAAGCTGCGGCGTGTCGATGAAACATGGATACGGCTCCGCCGCTTGATGCACCTGCGGCCGCACGCCGCGCCGCGACAACGCGTGAATCGTCCCGCGATGCCCGCGGCGATTCAGCTCGAGAATCAGATCCGTCGCCGTGAGGCCCTGCCCGATCAGCAACACGTCGTCCTCGTTCCCAATTCCACCAAGCGCATCCGGGCGCCAGGGCACGTGAACGTAGCGCGTCGAGCGATAGATCTTCAGCGGACGCGGAATCGGATACGCCCCGGGAAGATTGCCGAGCGCAAGCACGACTTGCTCCGCGAAAATTTCGCGACCGTCCTGCAGGCGCAGCAAGCCGCCCCCGCGCGTGTGTTCTTCGATGTCGATCACTTCGCCCTCGATCCGCTCCAGCTCCACCCCGGGCGGCGCACCGGCTTCGCTTTCGTTCAACGTTTCCGCCACGTAAGCGCCGTAAAGCCGCCGTGGCAGGAAATCTTTTTCATCAAAACTATCCGGCAGCCCTTCGCGATCGCGATGCTCGCGGAGCCAACGCGCGAAATCCCCCGGCCGATCCTGCCACAGTCCCATCTCGTCCGCGCGAACATTCAGCAAATGATCGGGAGATTTCGTTCCATAGGCGACACCGCCGCCGACCGGTGGCTTGCGCTCGATCAACACCACGCGCAGCGGCGCCGTGCCTCGGCGCAGGAGATGGATCGCTACAGCCGTGCCGCTGAAGCCGCCGCCAACGATGGCGATCGTGCGGGTGAAGGGAAATTCGACGGACATGGGAGGGTTCGAGTTTTGAGTTCGAGGCCCGATGAGGAGCCTTGGGGTGACGAGAATCGCCGTTCGACATCCAGCAAGAGCAGACGGCGTCTGCGCGCAGCGGAAATCCAACGGAGTTTCTCGCTGCGCGCGGAATCGGAGGCTGATGAACAAACGTCCGGCCCGGCCAACTACACCGAAGCGGCTGCCGGCACGAGATCGTCGAGCGAGTCGCTCTCGGTGTTCACGTCCGCAAACAGCCAGGTCGACAAGTAACGCTCGGTGCTCGACGGAATCACCGCGACGATCTGCTTGCCTTTGTTCTCCGGACGTTTCGCGAGTTGCAACGCAGCCCAGGTGATCGCACCCGACGAGATGCCGATCGGAATCCCATCGAGTTGGTTCACCTGTTTCGAAACCGGCGCCGAGTCCGCCTCTTTCACGCGGATGACTTCATCGTAAACTTTCGTGTTGAGCACCGCCGGAACGAAACCCGCGCCGATGCCTTGCATCTTGTGCGGGCCGGGCGTGCCGCCGGAAAGGACCGGCGAAGCATCCGGCTCGACCGCGACGATCTGCACGCTGGGTTTGCGCTGCTTCAGCACTTCGCCCACGCCCGTGATCGTGCCGCCCGTGCCGATGCCGGCGACGACGATGTCGACCTTGCCGTCGGTGTCGTTCCAGATCTCCTCCGCGGTCGTCTTGCGGTGAATCGCGGGATTCGCGGGATTCGCGAATTGCTGCAGCACGATCGAGTTCGGAATGCGCGCGGCCAGCTCTTCGGCCTTTGCGATCGCGCCCTTCATGCCTTTCGCCCCTTCGGTCAACACGAGGCGCGCGCCGAGAATCTTGAGCAGCTTGCGCCGCTCGATGCTCATCGTTTCGGGCATCGTCAAAATGAGCTTCAGCCCTTTCGCCGCCGCCACGAACGCAAGCGCGATGCCGGTGTTGCCGGAGGTCGGCTCGATGATCACGGAGTCCTTCGTGATTTTTCCGGACTGCAGCGCATCGTTGATCATCGCGGCGCCGATGCGGTCCTTGACGCTCGCGAGCGGATTGAAGAACTCGAGTTTCAGCAAGATGTCCGCCTGCGCGCCGTGCGCGGTCGCGGTCCGGTTCAGCCGCACGAGCGGTGTGTTGCCGATGGTTTCAGTGATGTCGTTATAGATCTTGGACATGGTGGGATTTTTGTGGGGTTGGAGGTGAAAGGTTCAGATGGCGTAATCTTCGTCGAAGGAGTGGCCCTGGCGCAGACGGAAGCGGACGAGGTCGTTGATCTTCAACTCGAGCGTTTCCAACTCCGCGCGCGAAATCTCCACGTCGACCACGTCGCGGGTGTGGACCTGCTCGAGCATAAGCTTCGCCTGCGACCCGGCCGCGTGAATATAGCGCACGACCGCCGGCGTTCCATCGGAACCGGGAACGTCGTTCACCACCTCGATGTCGTGCGGCCGCACGAAGACGCTGCCGTTCGCCTGGAGCACGCCGCGCCGGAGCGGCTGATTCGTGAAATTGAGCCCTTCGCCGCGCAGCACGTTCACGTTACCAAGAAACTGATACACGAACGGTGACGCGGGCCGGTCGTAAACTTCCTGGGGCGTGCCGACCTGTTCGACGCGCGCGTTGTTCATGATCACGACTTCGTCGGCGATTTCGAGTGCCTCTTCCTGATCGTGCGTCACGAACACAGTCGTGAGCTGAATCTCGTCGTGAAACTTCCGCAGCCAGCGGCGCAGCTCCTTCCGCACCTTGGCGTCCAGCGCGCCGAAGGGCTCGTCAAGCAGCAGCACCTTCGGCTCCACCGCGAGCGCGCGAGCGAGCGCGACCCGCTGCCGCTGGCCGCCGGAGAGCTGCGAGGGAAAGCGCCCGTCGAGGCCGTCGAGCTGCACCAGCGCGAGAAGCTTCTTCACGCGTTCATCGATTTCCGCCGCGGCCGGGCGATCCTTGCGCGAACGCACTTTCAAACCGAACGCGATGTTCTGAGCGACCGTCATGTGACGGAAGAGCGCGTAGTGTTGGAAAACGAATCCGACCTTCCGCTTGCCCGCCGGCACGTGCGTGACGTCCTCCCCGTGAAAAAGGATATGGCCGCTGCCTTCATCGGCCTGCTCCAGTCCTGCGATAATGCGCAACAGCGTCGTTTTGCCCGAACCGGAAGGCCCGAGGAGCGCGACGAGTTTTCCGCGCGGCACATTCAAGTCCACGCCCTGCAGCGCGGTGAAGGAACCGAAGGTCTTTTTGATGTTGGAGGCCTGGATGCTCATGCGGGAAAGAGAAAGGGGAACGTCGAACGTTGGTGATGAGGATTCGTTGAGGCGGCTCAGCGCAGCGTCTTCGCGTGGCGCCACTCGACGAAACTTTTCAGGACGAGGGTCACGATCGCGAGCAGCGCGAGCAGCGATGCGACCGCGAAGGCGGCGACGAAACTGTATTCGTTGTAGAGGATCTCAACGTGCAGCGGCATCGTGTTGGTTTCGCCGCGGATGTGTCCGCTCACCACGGATACGGCGCCAAATTCGCCCATCGCGCGCGCGTTGCAAAGGATCACACCGTAAAGCAGGCCCCATTTGATATTGGGCAGCGTCACCCGCCAGAACGTCTGCCAGCCGCTGGCGCCGAGCGTGACCGCCGCATACTCCTCGTCCGTCCCCTGCGCCTGCATCAACGGGATCAGCTCGCGGGCGACGAAGGGAAACGTGACGAACATCGTCGCGAGCACGATCCCGGGCACGGCGAAGATGATCTTGATATCGTTCTCCTGCAGCCACGGTCCGAACCAGCCCTGTAGTCCGAACACCAATACGTAGATCAAGCCGGAGATCACGGGCGAGACGGCGAACGGCAGATCGATCAGCGTCGTGAGCACGCTCTTCCCGCGAAACTGGAATTTCGCGATGAGCCAGGCCGCGGCCACGCCGAAGATCGTGTTGGCCGGCACCGCAATCGCCGCGGTGATCAGCGTGAGCTTGATCGCGGAGAGCGCATCCGGATCGGCAAACGCGGCGAAATACGCGCCCACACCCTGGCGAAACGCTTCCGCGAACACCGCCGCCAGCGGCAGCGCGAGGAAAAACGCGAGGAAGAGCAGCGCCACGGTAGTCAGAATCCAGCGGGCCCAGGCCGGTTCTTGCGTGACGCGTCGCGACGCGGTGGAAGACCGCGACGCGGTCGTGAGAGAGCTGGCTACGGCGGATGCCATGGGTCAGATGCGATGATAACGGCGGCTCCACTTCTGGAGCAGGTTGATGAGGAGAAGCAGGACGAAGGAGACGATGAGCAACACCACCGCGATCGCGGTCGCGCCCTGATAATCATACTGCTCGAGCTTCGTGATGATGAGCAGCGGCGTGATCTCGGTGCGCATCGGCATGTTGCCGGAGATGAACACCACCGAGCCGTATTCGCCGAGCGCGCGCGCGAACGACAGCGCAAAACCCGTGAGCAACGCCGGCAGTAGTTCCGGCAGGATGACCTTCGTGATCGTTTGCCAGCGGTTGGCGCCGAGACTCGCGGACGCTTCTTCCAACTCCGGTTCGAGCTCCTCGAGCACGGGTTGCAAGGTGCGCACCACGAAGGGCAATCCGATGAACGTCAACGCCACGAACACGCCCAGCTCGCTGAACGCGACCTTGATGCCGTGCGGTTCCAGCCACTGCCCCACCCAGCCGTTGCGCGCGTAAATTGCCGTCAGCGCGATGCCCGCCACTGCGGTCGGCAACGCAAACGGCAGGTCGACAAGCGCGTCGACGACGCGCCGGCCGGGAAACGAATAACGCACCAGCACCCACGCGACGATGAGGCCGAAGAACGAGTTCACCGTCGCGGCCGCGAACGAGGCCCCGAAGCTCAGTTTGTAGGACGCGAGCACGCGAGGCGAAGCGACCGCCGTCACAAAGTCGGCCCAGCTCATGCCGGCCGTGCGGATGAACGCCGCCGAAAGCGGCAGCAGCACGATGAGCCCAAGATACGTCAGCGTGAAGCCGAGCGACAGCCCGAAGCCGGGCAAAACGGAACGTGAGGTGCGAGCGGTGCTCATCAGAGATCCTGTGCGTAAGAGATGAAGCCGGGATAGGTTTTCAGGATGGAAATCAACGCGCTCGCCGTCGCTTCGACTTGGGCGCGGAAGTCCGCATGCGCGGGCGTTTCAAAGATCAGATCGAACGGCTTCGGCCGCTGCTCCGGCGGCGCCGAAAGCACGCCCGCGAAACAATCGCAGATCAGTCCGGCGCGAGCCGGAAACCCGTCGATCACCGCCCGCGTGTCGATCGGCAAAAACCGGCTCGCCGCTTGGAGCGCGGGCGCCAGCAGCGACTCGTTCAACACGCGGCCGTGCGTGTAGCCGTAAACGCCTTCGCAGGTGTCGTCCGCGTGGAGAGTGATGATCCCCGCGAACGGCTCGGCGCGCAGCTCGCGTTCGATCGCGACCACTTCGCTTTCCGACGAGTCCCGCCAGAATTCGCGATTCAGATCCTTGCCCGCGTGATTCGTCCGCGTGCCCGCCTCGTAGCCGGTCGGGTTGAGCACCGGATACAGATAAAGTTCGTAGCCGGCAGCGAGCGCCGGATCCGCGACGCACGCATTCGCGAGCTCGATCAAAGCCGCGCAACCCGCCGGCTCGTCGCCGTGCAAACCCGCGAACAATCCAAGCCGGATCGGATCATGGCCGGCGTAGGCGCCCACCACCCGCAAACGCGGGATGAGGTGGCGCGTGCCGCCGACCTCGAATCGCGCCAGCGTTTCGACGCTCACGTCGTCGCACAACTGATCCAGCAGCGCGCGCACGGTGCGCTCCCGGGTGTCGGTGTAGATGGCGGCGGCGCTCGACATGAGCGAAGAAAGGAAAGCTGCGATTATTTCCGGGTGTAGATCTGGTCGAACACACCGCCGTCGGCGAAATGCGTCTTCTGCGCCTCCGGCCAGGAACCGGCGATCTCCTCGACCGTGAACAATGGCAGCGGCGGAAAACGATCGGGATACTTCGCGAGGATCGCGGGATTCACCGGACGATAGTGATGCTTCGCCGCCAACTCCTGCGCTTCGTCGCTGTAGAGATATTCCAGATACGCTCTCGCGACCTTTTCCGTTTTCTTCTTCGCCACGACTTTGTCGACCCACGCAACCGGGTTCGTCGCCACGATGCTCGTCGACGGCACGACCGCCTCGAGCTCGTTCGCGCCGAGTTCGCGAATCGTGAGCGCGACTTCGTTCTCGAACGTAAGCAACACGTCGCCGATGCCGCGTTGCGCGAAGCTCGTCGTCGCACCGCGGCCGCCAGTGTCGAGCGTGGGCACGTTCGCGAAGAGTTTCGTGACGAATTCGCGCGCCTTCGACTCGTTTCCTCCCGGCTGACGCAAGGCATAGCCCCACGCGGCGAGATAGCTGTAGCGTCCGTTGCCGGAGGTCTTCGGATTCGGGATGATCACGCCGACGCCCGGCTTCACGAGATCGTTCCAGTCCCGAATGTTCTTCGGATTTCCCTTCCGCACGATGAACAGAATCGTCGACGACGAGGGCGCGCTGTCATGCGGCAGTCGCGTCGCCCAGTCGGCGGGCAACAACTTTCCCTGCGTATGCAGAATGTCGATGTCGAGCGGCTGGTTCATCGTCACCACATCGGCCTGCAAGCCATCCAGGACCGAGCGCGCCTGTTTGGAAGAACCGCCGTGCGACTGATTGATCGAGACGGTCTCGCCCGCGGTCTTCTTCCAATGCGCGACGAAGAGCGGGTTGTAATCTTTGTAGAACTCCCGCGCGACGTCGAAGGAGACGTTGAGCAACGTGACGTCGGCGCGAGCGAAGGAAGCGACGACGAGCGTCGCGAGGACCGCGACGAGCGCGCGGCGAAAACGATCAAAGGTGCTGTGCATAGGACATGAATCCGCGGTAGCGGAGAACGAAGCGTTTGAGGATGGAAGCGGCCGCCTCGGCGTAGAGATCGAGCGGCCAGGCGGAGGGAATTCGAACGGTGAGTTCGAACGGGTGCAGCGGCAGGTCGTCGGCGATCGCCAGCGGGCCGTGTTCCGTGTGCGGCGTTTCGTCGGTTTCCCAACGAACCGGCAGCGGATCGACGTCGACCGAGGAGATCAACTCGAGCGCCGGGGCGAAGTTTTCCGACGGAATCGGCGCCCGGAGCCGCACCACGATGGTGTCCTCGCCGATGGCGGTTTCGAGCCGAACGAAGCCGTGATACGCGCGTTGGCGGGCGTCGCGTTCGAGCAGTTCGATTTCCGGCGCCGTGGGCTGGGCCCAACTGTGCGCGGCGAGTTCGCGATTGGGCGCGAGTTGCGCGAGCCCGAGCACGTCGACCAGCGGGAAAAACGAAAGGCTCATTCCGTCGCCGAGGTCCGGCTTCAACGTGAGACCTTCGACCAGGCGCAACAGCGCGAGCGTCGGACGCAAATCGCGATGATCGAAACCGCCCACGAACGAAAGCTTCAGAGCGGCGTCGGAGGCATTGCGGCCGAAGTAAACGAAACGCGGAAGATGGAAAGAACGTCCATCGACGTAGAACGGCCCGACGGGCGAACCGAAGACGTGGTTGGATCCCTGAACCCGTTTGTAGAGGCTCGAAAGCTGCTCGCCGAACGCGGCCAGCAACGAGACGGACACGGGCGGTTCGAGCACGCGGGCGACCGTGGTGGAACGGGATGAAGATGCACTCATGGCGATATTCATGGTTGGAAAGTCGCGCGGCGATCGCGCCGGTCGCTTGGTAGCGAGCGCCGCACGGTGTGGTTGATTCGTTACTTGGCGTAGATCTGGTCGAAGGTGCCACCGTCGGCGAAGTGATCCTTCTTGGCTTTCGTCCAGCCGCCGAACGCATCGCCGATCGTGAACAGCTCCACTTGCGGGAACTGGCTGGCGTATTTCGCCTTCGCGGCCTCGCTCGCCGCGGGCCGGTAGAAGTGTTTGCCGGCGATGTTCTGGCCTTCCTCGCTGTAGAGGTATTCCAGATACGCTTTGGCAACCGCCTCCGTGCCCTTCTTCTTCACGACCTTGTCCACGACGGTGACGGTCGGCTCGGCCAGAATACTGAGCGACGGCACGACGATTTCGAACTGGTCCTTGCCGAATTCCTTCAGCGCGAGGAACGCCTCGTTTTCCCACGAGATGAACACGTCGCCGATGCCACGTTGGACGAAGGTGGTCGTCGAACCGCGCGCGCCGCTGTCGAGCACCGCGACGTTTTTGTAGATCTTCGCGACGAACTCCTTGGCCTGGGCATCGCCGCCGAATTTGCGGCGCGCGAATTCCCAGGCGGCGAGGTAATTCCACTGCGCACCGCCTGAGGTCTTCGGGTTTGGCGTGATGACCGACACGCCGGGCTTGGCCAGATCGTCCCAGTCCTTGATTCCTTTCGGATTTCCCGTGCGAACGAGGAACACGATCGTGCTCGTGTAGGGCGCGGAGTTGTGCGGCAGACGCTTCTGCCAGTCCTGCGGGAGCAGCTTGGCGTTGTTATAA
This sequence comes from Verrucomicrobiota bacterium, assembly GCA_023426435.1. Taxonomy (GTDB): domain Bacteria; phylum Verrucomicrobiota; class Verrucomicrobiia; order Opitutales; family Opitutaceae; genus Opitutus. The sequence goes on from JAFAAS010000118.1 coordinate 13,119, forward strand.
AGTGCGTCGACGTCGCCCGCGAGCGCGAGCGTCACCACGTCGGCCTGCAATCCGTCGATCACGGAACGAGCCTGTTTTCCGGAGCCGCCATGCGACTGTTTGATCGTGACGTCAGCGCCGGTTTTTTCCTTCCAGTGTTTGGCGAAGGCCTTGTTGAACTCGGTGTAGAGCTCGCGGGTGGGATCGTAGGAAACGTTGAGGAGTTCGACGGCTTTGCCGAAAGCGACATTGCCGAGAACGAGGCCGGCAACGGCGAGAAGAAGAGTTTTCGATTTCATGGGATCGGAATGAATTGAGATTAGAACGAGAGTTGGAGGCGGCTGATGAAGGCGGTTTCGTCGCTGCTGATGAGCGCGTTGGCCGCCGGCGTGGCGCCGGGCGCGAGATCGAATTCGTTGTGGAAAACGTCGAAGTTGGCGCGAACGCTGCGCGACAGATACCAGTTCAGGCCGAGACCGAAGGTGGTGATCGCGGACGCGCTCGTGTTGGGATTGGACAAGCGCAGATTCGCGGGACCGGTGAAGACGGTGTCGTCGATATCCACTCCGGCGATACGGCCGACGATTTCGAACGCGCCCCACGTGCCCGCGGACGGGTTGAAGAGGCTCTTCGGCGTCACCCCGCGATAGGAAGAATCCTCGCCGGTGAGCACGTAGCCGAAGGACAGGTTGTAGCCGTGGTTCTTGACGTCGGCGATGCGACCGGCGCCACCGCGCTGCACTTCGATTGAAGAGACGACATATTCGGCAAGGAGACCGAACGGTCCGCGATAGAAGTAAGCTTGCGGCGAAATGGTCGTGCCGCGACCGGCCGCCGCCACCGCGGCATCATACGTGAAAAACGTCTGTTGCCCGTCCGTGCGATAGTTCGAGGCGCGTCCGCTCGTCGTTTCGAAATCGCCGATGCTCGCGGCGATGCCGAGGCCGAGACCGCTGAGAGGCGACTCCTTGTCCTTCGCGAACGGGGTCGCAAAGAGACGCGCGACCAGGACCTTGTTGCCGTCGAAATCGGACGTGCCATTCGTGTTGTTGCCGCCGTCGGGAACGCCGTTGAACACGCCCACCGTGTAGTTCAGGCGACTGTCGAGCACGTCGCCCCAAATCTGGAGGCCGACGTCGCGATTCGGCGTGAGGCCCGTCGCCACGGAGCGCTCGTTGAAGAACGCCACCGGATCGGACTGGAGCTGCTCGAGGCCGACGGGCGTCTTGAATTTCCCGACGCGCACTTGGAGCGACGGGTTGATCGCGACGTTCGCGTAAGCGTCGAGGATCTGCACGCTGCCGGCAAACTCGGGCTGCAAGACGTAGGAGAAGTTCTTGGCGAACTTGCCTTCGAAGATCAGCCGGGTGCGGCGCAGGACGAAAGTGTCGTTCGGATCGTTGGCGGCGTCGTAAGCGCGAAAATCGCCCTGCACGAGACCGCGGAGACGGAGCGAGTTCGCGCCGTCGGCGGAAGCGATTTCGATGCGACCATCGCTGGTGGTGATCTTCGGCGCGGCCTTGGCGGCGGCCGCAGTTTCCTCCTCCTTGAGCTCTTGCTTGCGCTCGAGCACGCGGAGTTTCTGGTCAAGCTGCCGGATCTGATCCCGGAGAGCTTGAATTTCGTCGTCTCGCGACGGTGCCTGGGCCTGCGCGACAGACGCGCCGACGGCGATGATAAGAGCGGCCCCAAGGGCCGGACGGAAGGCGTTCATGGATGACGGAGCTGATTACTTCAGGAGCACTCCAGTCGTCTGGTCGTCGATCCCCGTTAATGGATGGATTTGCTGGTGAAACGCCTCCGGTGGAAACCGGTCGACGCGGAAAATAGAAACCTACTCGGCCTGCGGATCGCGTTCCCGACCGGCCGGCAAACGGGTCTTTTCGGTGCGCTCGATCTGGGTCACGCGACCGTCGTGAACGACGAGTTGCACGACACCATAACGGAGGCCTTCGACCTTTTCCCGCACGAGGGCAATCCACTCCGGCAAAGAGCCGGCGGAGCCTGGATTGGTATCAGAGACGGTGGTGGGCATGACGACGCAGAGATCAAATCGTGTAATCACCGAGAATCTGGTGGAGCACGCCGTCAGCCTCGGTGAACTGCGACGGCTTGTGGCGCTGGGCCAATTTGCGGGCGAAACGCGCGGGCACGCGGTGAGGAACGTGATTCGCGGCGTCGGCCTCGGGGGAGAAAGGAAGCGGGAGATTGTCCCGGCGGAGCTTGCGCAACGTGATCTCGACGACGTCCGCGAGCGTGTAGCGATCGAGGATGTTCGCGATGGCGTTGCGCACATCGAGCATCAGCATCCTCAATCCGCAGTGCGTCTCGTCCGGGCACGTGCACGGCGTGTAGGCGGTCTGAGACACACAACCGATCGGGGCCAGCGGTCCATCGATGTGACGCACCACTTGGCCGATCGGAATTTCACGCGCGGGCTTCGCGAGACGATACCCGCCGAATTTTCCCCGCACGCTCGTCACGAGCCCCTCCTCCTTGAGCGACTGCATGATATGCTCAAGAAACTTAACAGGAAGCTGTTCGTTGTCAGCGAGTTCAGAAACCTGAACCAGCTTCCGCCCCACCTCTGCCGCGATACCGAGGCTGATGAGGGAACGGAGAGCATACTCGCCCTTCTTCGACAGTTTCATGTCGAATGTAGATTAGGTTAGTAGGAATTAGTGCAAGCCAAAGTTTCCGGATTTCAAAAGAATTTTATTCACGTCGGCCCAGCGCGCGCGGAGTCGCGGCAGAAGTGGGCGTTCGGGCACCCGCGTCTCCTCCCCTATGCGACGTGTGCCTTGGCCCGCGTATCCACAACTTCGATGCACGGCATTTGTCCGATGGTCTTCGCGCACATTCGTGCGCACTTTCATCCAACACCACGACGACCGTGCATCGCGCCGAAACGTTGTGCAGTTTCCGGCAAATTCTCGCTTGCACTTCCAAGGAGAAACTTGCTTGTTCTCGCGCTCTTTCGCGCACCCGTAGCTCAATTGGATAGAGCATCTGACTACGGATCAGAAGGTTTGGGGTTCGACTCCCTACGGGTGCGCCACTTTTGATCGGCCCGCGTCGCAATTATGTCGGCGCGGGCCGATTTGCTAGCGCCGGGTCCTCATACTTTGCGCAGTAAGCGGTGCGCCCCACGCCGCCAAGCCCGGACAAAACTTCAGGAGCTCGAATCCTTTGGAATGATGGTGATGATTCCGCTGCGCTCCAGGATCGCGAACTTGATCTGCTCCAGTCGCTCGAGCCCCTGTAATTCGCGCGCCGCCGCCAGCACCTCCTCCACGTCGACGCCGCTCTTTTCCATCCGGTCTTCGAGCGGCTTGCCGTCTTTCAGAATGATCAGCGGCCGTCCCTCCGAAACCGACTCGAACCAGCTCGAACGCCTTTTCAAAAACGAGAGCAAGCGATCGATCACCAGCAGCGTGCAGATCAGGAGAAACGAGTTCGTCAGCGAAAAATCCTCGCCGAGCAATGCCTGCTGCGTCGTCTCCGCAATGATCAGGAGCATCACGAAATCGAACGTCGTAATCTGCGCCAGCGAGCGTTTTCCGAACGCTCGAAAGATCACGAGGAGGAACAGGTAAACACCCGCGGCGCGTAAAACCGAATCCATGGCAGTCAGGGAAAGATGAACGAGCGCATCCTGATCGCCGGCTGGTCGCCCACTGTGATTTCCGCCGAGCGCAGGCCCATTCGCGTAGCTTTGACCTGCAATATGATCGGCGCCCGCGCTTCGGCGGTGCGCGCGAATTGGAAGATCACCTGGTTGTCTCCGAGCCATTGCTTCTCGGGCGCCGGCGAAATCTGCTCGATCTCGAAAACGTCGAAGAACGAGGCCTCGATCGCAACCGAAGTAGTGCCCGCAACCTCCGGGTTGTCTGCCAACACAAGACGGATCCCCTCCGGCGAGTGCGCGCGAAGAAAGCGCGGGTAGTCGATGCTCGCCCTCCCCGCTTGCGCCTCACGGCGTGCCAGCCCGCCGCCGCCAAAAATCCCGGCCAACGCGGCGATCACCACCAGCCCGACCACGCCCTGCGCGATCCGTTGAACTCGCCACGATCTCCGCTGGAAACCAATGTGCTCATCCAGCTCCAAATCGCCGACGCGATGAACTTCCGGCCGCACGTGGCGCATGCGGTATGGACCTGACTCGCTACATCCCGGTTCCCGCCCGGGAGAGGGCTGCCGGGGCGAGGCGCCCTGCGCCGTTCACACGTTCGCGAAACGCCAGTCGATCAAACACAGCTGCAGAAACTTCCGGCCGTTGAAATGATTCCATTTCAACTCCACCGCGAGATCGAGCGGCACCCCGATCGGTGGCACGCGATGCGACATTTTCCACGCCACGCCGTGCAGGCGGCGGCCGCGACCGTCGTCGATCTGAAAGCGAAAATGCTGCCCTTTGAAGATCTCCGGCGGAGTGCTCAACACCACGCCACGCACGCCAAATGTCGGCTCCGGATTCCCCTGTCCGAAGGGATGCAGCGTATCCAATTCTTCCATCAACCGCATCGTGATCTGCTCCGGCAGCAGCCACGCGGCCAGCTCCAATCTCGGTTCGCCCAGCCCGTCGCCACTCGCCACCCTCACCGCCTCCGCATAGCGAACGCGAAAACTTTCGAGGTTCTCCTTTCGCAACGCGATGCCCACCGCCATCGGATGCCCGCCCCAGCTCGTCAGCTGCTCGCCACACGAGCCGAGCACCTCCACCAGATTGATGCCGTCGATGCTTCGCCCCGATCCTTTCGCGATCTCGCCTTCGCTACCAAGCACGACGCAAGGCCGGTGATACTTCCGCGTGACGCGCCCCGCGACGATTCCCACCACGCCCGGATGCCAGTCTTCGCTGAACAACACGATGCCCGGCCAGTCCGCGAACTGCGTTTCGATCATCTGCTCGGCCTCTTCCGTGATCTTCCGCTCGATCTCCTGACGCTCGCGGTTGAACGCATCCAGCTGCCGCGCGGTCTCCACGCAAAACGTTTCGTCTTCGCTCAACAACAACTCCACCGACAACGCCGCATCCGCCAGCCGGCCCGACGCGTTGATGCGCGGACCGAGCCGGAACGAGATATCCACCGGAGCGATACCATGCTCGGGTTTCACCCCCGCGACGTCCATCAACGCCCGCAAGCCCGGCCGGCGCGTCTCCTGCAAAATGCTCAGCCCATGCCGCGCGAGAATGCGGTTCTCGCCCAGCAACGGCACGAGATCCGCCACCGTGCCGAGCGCCACGAGATCGAGATGATCGCGCAACTTGATCCGAAACGCGACGGGATGATTCTCGGCGCGCAACTGTTTCAACAAGCCGTGCGCGAGTTTGAACACGAGCCCCACCGTGCACAGATGCCGCCACGCTTCGTCGCAACCATTGTCGCCGCCATGCACGTGCGGGTTGATCAACATCCCGTCGAGCGCGCGTTCCTTGCAGCGATGATGATCGAGCACGATGACGTCGATTCCCTGCTCCCGCAGATACGCGACTTCGTCGTGCGAGTTCGTGCCGCAGTCCAACACCACGAACAAATGCGGCTTTCCCTCCTCCAGCGCTCGATCGATCGCACTCCGCGTCAGCCCATAACCATCCTCCGCCCGCCGCGGCACGATGAAACGCGGCGTCAGCCCAAACCGCCGCAACACGCTCACGAGCAAAGCGGTGCTGCTCACTCCGTCGACGTCGTAATCGCCCAGCACGACGATGCTCTCCTGCTGCGCGATCGCCTGCCGCAGCCGCGTCGCGGCCACGTCGACATTGCGCACCAAGAACGGATCGTTGAGCGCCGCGAGCGCCGGTTCGAGAAACCGCGCGCACGCTCCCGCTTCCCCGAACCCCGCGCGCACGAGCAGCTCCGCGAGCACACGACTGACGCCCGCGCTCTTGCTGAGCGCCTCGATCTGCTCGGCAGGTAACGACGTGTAGGTCCAGCGCATCGTTAGCAAGGTGAGCGCGTTGTCCCCAACGCGCTGTCGGCCCAGGGGGGGGCGCGCGTCGAACGACGACGCGCCCTACCGCATTAGTGCGAGGCCTTGCTCGAGCCCGTCCACTCGTATTTCGGCGCGATGTCGTGATGCGCCTCGACGTGCTTCCGATCGCCCTTGTGCCACCAGTAAAACACCGGCGCGGCAATGAAGAGCGAAGAGAACGTGCCGGTGATCACACCGATGAGCAGCGTAAACGCGATGTCGTTCACATCACCCGTCGTCACGACGATGAGCGTGATCGCCGTAAGCAGCGTCGTGCCGCCGGTGATCACGGTGCGTGAGAGCGTCAGGTTCAGCGAGCGATTGATGATGTCCCGCAACGGGGTCGTCGGATCGAGCTTCAACTCTTCGCGAATGCGGTCGAACACGACGATGGTGTCGTTGATCGAATAACCGGCAATCAGCAGGATCGCCGCAACCATCGAGGCATTGAACTGCCGGTCGAACATCACGAACAATCCGATCGTGATCAGAAGGTCGTGGATGGTCGAAATCATCGCGCCCATGCCGTAGCCGAATTCGAATCGGAACGCGACATAGCCCATGATCAGCAGGATCGACCAGAAGACCGACCAGAGCGCATTCCATTGAATCTCTTCGCCAATCGACGGACCGATGCGGGTCTGTCCGGCGAGTTCAAAACCCGCGTGCGGGAAGGCCTTTTGCAGTTCCTCCACCAGGTGCGCGCCTTGTTCAAACGGCACCGTCGCCTTCAGCGTTTCGCTCTCCGTGCCGAGCGCCGTCTGGTAAGCGAACGTGGCTTCCGCGATGCCCGCGCGCTCCGCGGCCTGGCGCAGTTCGCCCACTTCGAGCCGCTGCGTGTAGTTGAGCGACACCATGTCGCCGCCCAGGAAGTCGACGCCATAGACGGACTTGCCCTTGAACCCGACCACCACGATGCCGAGGAGCACGATCACCCAGGAAAGGATGAAGGCCGGCTTCGCGTATTTGAGGAAATCAAACTTCGTGTCCTGCAACACGGAGAACATCTTCAACGACTTGATCACGCCGGGGTGAATCAGCGCTTCGAGCACCAGTTTGCTCACGACCACCGCCGCAAACATCGTCGAGAAAATACCGATGCCGAGGGTCAAGCCGAAGCCTTTCACCGGGCCCGTGCCGAGGAAATACATGATCATCGCCACGAAGAAGGTCGTGACGTTCGAATCGAAGATCGCCGACCACGCCTTCTCGAAACCGGCCTCGAGCGCCGCACTCAGCGATTTGCCCAGCCGGAGCTCTTCGCGCATGCGCTCGAAGATAAGAATGTTGGCGTCGACCGACATCGCCAGCGTCAGCACGATACCCGCGATGCCGGGCATCGAGAGGGTCGCGCCAAAGCTCGCCATGATGCCAAGCGTGAGCATCACGTTGATGCCCATGCCGATCGCGGCCACGATGCCGCCGATGGTGTAGAACGCCACGATGAAACCGATCGTCAGGACCGTGCTGATGATGAAGGCGTTGCGCCCGCTGATCACCGCGTCGGTCGCGAGCGAGGGCCCCACTTCATATTGCTCCTTCACAACCAGCGGAAGATCGAGCGGGTTGTTGAGCACGTTCGCCAGATTCAACGCTTCGCGATCGGTGAAACTGCCCGTGATCTGCGCCGAGTCGCTGTCGATCTCCTGCTGCACGGTCGGGGCCGAATAGAGCACGCCGTCGAGCACGATCGCGAGGCGGCCCATCGTGCCGGCACGTTGCGCTTCCTGCACGATGTCGCGCGTGACTTGGGCAAACCGCGCGCGCCCCGCACTCGTGAACATCAGGATGATTTCCGGCTTCCCGTAGAGATCGGGCCGCGCAAACGACGTGTCGATCGCCTCGCCCGTCATCTCCGGCCGCCGCTTAACAAAGAGTTCTTCCGTGTGGATCTCGCCATTGCGACCTTCCTGCTCGAGCGTCATCGCCTCGTAGCCGGCCGGCACCTCGCCCGGAGGCGTGTTGATCGGCGACTGCGTCGGATGAACGACCCGGAAATCGAGTCGCGCCGGCTTCTTCACCGCGTCGACCACCTCGGGATTATCCTTGGTGCTGACACCAGGAAGCTGCACCTCGATGCGATTATCGCCCACCGGCCGCACGATCGGCTCCGCCACACCGAAGGCGTTGATGCGCGTGCTAATGATATCGATCGCCTTCTGCAGCTTTTCCTGGCGCTCGTGCGCGGGCTGATCCGCGACCGCCCGCTCATCGACTTCCAGCGTGAACGCCACGCCGCCCTTCAGATCCAGACCGAGCTGAAGATTGCTCTTCGAGCGACGGAGCAGCTCGTTCATCAGGATGTCGTTCCGCTTCTCGATGTTGCGGAGCGAGCTCTCGAGCCGCACGTCGGGGAAGTATTGCGAAAGATCGATCCGGCGCTCGCGGGCGATCTGCTTGAGCGCAACGAATTCGCTCAACGCCTGCCCGTTGTTCTTCATCGCGACCGCCTCGGCGAGCAGCGCATTGAATTCCGAGGTCTTGGCCGTCGCGTTTTCCTTCACGTATTCCGTGAAGGGCTGGTCTTGCACGGGCAGAAGCGTGCCGCCTGCCCACAGCACGACAGCAAGGCAGATGGCTATCTTCCAGAAGTTGCGTCTGAACATGGTTGGATTGGGTTTATTTAAAGTCCGGGGGGTGGAGCGAGACGCGCGCTCCGCCAGGCGGAGTCCGCGCATCGGGGCGGTGCGCGGAAGGGTTATTTCTTGGTTTCGCCGCCGGCCTTGTTCACGACCGCGCTCACGAAGCCCTTGCCGATCTCGATCTTCGTGTTGTCGGCAATCCGGACGACAAACCGGTCGTCCTTCACATTCGTAATGGTTCCGTAGATACCGCCGCTCGTCACGATCTCGTCACCCGTCGTCAGCGCCTTCAACATCGCTTCGTGCTGCTTCTGCTTCTTCCGCTGCGGCGCAATCATCAGAAAATACATCGCCGCGAAGATCAAAATCATCGGCAGGAAGCTCATGAGCCCGCCTCCGGGGCCCGGCGCGGGCTGCTGCTGGGCGAGGAAGATCGAGGCGTCGGTGAGCGAGAGCATTTTCGTCATTGCGTGTTGAGTGATTTGAAAAAAGAAAACACGCATCTAACGAATTACGTGTTCGCAAAAGCAAGCCATAAGTCCCCCGCTTTCCCTCGTTGAAAAACAAATCCGCATCCGCCTGGTCCGCCGCCAAGTCTGAAGAGTTTTACGGGTTCAAGCGCTGGGGCTCCGGCCACATCGCGGTCGACGAAAAAGGCTTCGTCAACATCAAGCCCCGCGCCGACGAACGCGGCATCCGCGTCCTCGATGTCGTCAACGAGGCCCTCGAAATGGGCCTGCGCGCACCGATGGTGATCCGCTTCCAGGATCTCCTCCGCCACCGCGTCGTCCAACTCAACGAGAGCTTCGCCAAGGCCATGAAGGAGGAGGGCTACAAGGGCGAATACCGCGGCGTCTTCCCCATCAAGGTCAACCAGCTGCGCGAGGTCGTCGACGAAATCGTCGCCGCCGGCAAAGACTACAACTACGGCCTCGAAGCCGGCTCCAAGCCCGAGCTCATGATCGCCCTCGCGATGCACGAGGGCGCCCAACGACTCATCGTCTGCAACGGCTACAAGGACCACGACTACATCCGCCTTGCCCTGCTCGGCCGCAAGCTCGGCAAAAAAATCATCCTCGTTGTCGAACAGCTCGCCGAGCTCGACGACATCATCCGCCTCTCCGCCGAAACCGGCGTCAAACCGCTCATCGGTTTCCGCGCCAAACTCCAAACCCGCGGCGAGGGCAAGTGGGCCATGTCCACCGGCGACAACGCCAAGTTCGGCCTCAACACCGCCGAAATCCTCTTCGCCTGCGAAAAACTCCGCGCCGCAAAACTCACCTCCGCACTCCGCCTCGTCCACTTCCACATCGGTTCGCAGGTCCCGAACATCATCACGATCAAGAACGCCGTGATCGAGGCCACGCGTTTTTACTGCCAGCTTTCGCGCATGGGTTTTCCCATGGGCTACCTCGACGTCGGCGGCGGCCTCGGCATCGATTACGACGGCTCCCGCACGAACTTCGAATCGTCGATGAACTACTCGCTCGACGAATACGCGCGCGATGTCGTCTTCAACATCCGCGAGATCTGCACCGCCTCCGGTATCGAGGTTCCGGATATCGTCAGCGAATCCGGCCGCGCCATCGTCGCGCCCCACTCGCTCCTCGTCGTCGAGGTCTTCGAACGCATCAACAAACGCGAATCGCTCGGCCAACAGCACCAGCCGAAGGAAAAACACAAGGTCGTCACCGACCTCGAGCTGATGCTGAAAAACAAATCCAAGCTCGGCCGGCTCGAACGTTTCCACGACGCCATCCAGAAAAAGGAAGAAGCCTTCTCCCTCTTCAATCTCGGCTACCTCGACCTCGAAAATCGCGCCGCCGCCGAATCGCTGTTCTGGCAGATCTGCGAACAAATCGCCAAAGAGGGCCGCGACACCGGTTACCAACCCGAGGAACTCCACGATCTCAACACGCTCCTCGCCGACCAATACGTCTGCAATTTCTCCGTCTTCCAGTCGCTCCTCGACCACTGGGCGCTCAAGCAACTTTTCCCGATCGCGCCGCTTCACCGGCTCGACGAAAAGCCCAGCGTCAACGCCATCCTCGTCGACATCACCTGCGATTCCGACGGCAAGATCTCCTCGTTCATCGATCTCCAGGACGTGAAGGACTACATCACGCTCCACCCGCTGAACTCGAAGCCCTACTACCTCGGCATCTTTCTCACCGGCGCCTACCAGGACATCATGGGCGACCTCCACAATCTCTTCGGCCGCGTGAACGAGGTTCACGTTTTCCTCGAAGATGACGAGCCCAACGGCTTCTACATCGAGGAAGCGCTCAGCGGTTCGCGCATCGCCGACGTCATCGAGGGCGTGCAATACCAGCAGGAAGACCTCTGCCGCCGCATGAAGGCGCAAATCGACGCCGCCACGCGCAAGGACATGGTCAAACCCCGCGAGGGCGTCCGCCTCCTCGAGCTCTACGAGAGCCAGATGCTCAACAAGACGTATCTGAACATCGAGTCGAAGAAGCCCGGCAAAAAGAAGAAGTAACGCCGGGTGGAGCCCGACGTCCCCGTCGGGCTGTTAGCGCCGATCATACGGGCCCGCCACGATAGGGCGAACCCTCCGGGTAAGCCGTCTCCCGTTCTTGGCATTTTCAGTGACCTCTGCGCCTCCGTGCCTCGCTGGTTCGCCGCCCTTCGCGTCTCTTCGCGCCCTTCGCGGTTTGAATAAACGCTCCCTCACGCCCGCAAAAACCCCACCACCCGCTCCACCACGTCCTCCCGCGCATCC
>JAFAAS010000189.1 GCA_023426435.1 Verrucomicrobiota bacterium
TTCGCGCGCCGCCTTCGAACAAGCGCTCGGCGATCCCGACCCACACCAACCCGTTCAACTTCCCCTCCACAACTACGCGCCCACCACGGCCGACCACCCCGCCGAGCCGAATCCCATCCTCCGCCTCGTTCACCGCCGTCGTAGTCCAAGCAGCACGGTCAAGGTCTTCGTTCCGCGCACTCTCGGTCGCGACCCCGACATCGCCGCCGGCAAGGGCAACCACGTCCTTTTCCGTTCCGGCCAACCGCTCCACGCCCGCCCGCTCGAACAAGCCCACCTCGCCCACTTCGCCCTCCGCAGCCCCGAACAACAAGCGCTTCGCATCCTCACCGCCGAACTCCAAAAACTCAGCCGCGGCCGCGCCCACGAGGGGCTCGATCTCCACTACCGTCTCGGCTTCCAACGCTTCGCCGAAAACCCCGCCGCCTTCTTCGCCTCTGTTTTCCAATCTCCCGATCGCCTCGTCCGCGATCCCGCTCCGTATCTCGGCGGACCGCTTCGCTATCGCACGCACACCACCGAAACCACTCGCACCGTTCGCGCCTTCATTCCGTTTCTCGAACAACTCGCCCGCAGCCACCGCGCACTCGCCGACGCCGCCACTCCCGCCGCCGAGGCGCCGCCCGAAAACATCCGCCTCCTAGATCCCGCCTCCGTCCCGTCTCTCGCCGACACCTCTCACGCCTCCTTCTCCGGCTTCACCCCCATCGCCGGCTGGGAACCCGAAGAAGGCCCGATCCCCGAAGCCTTCCTTCCTCGCTTTCATTGGGCCACCGGCCCCGAAACCGTTCTCACGATCCATTCGGATCGCGACGCTCCCGCCCACCTCCACGCCGAAGCGCTCACGTATTCGCCCGACCAATCCACGACGCTCTTTCTCAACGACGCCGAAATCCTCCGCCACCCTTGGACGCGCGTGAACCAAAAGGAAACGCTCACCGCACCCCTCGCTCTCCGCGCCGGCGAAAACCGCCTCATCTTCCGCCACACCCAGTGGCTCACCTCCCCCGCCGACCCGCGCAAACTCGCCCTGATCCTTCTCTCCCTTCGTATCCGCCATTAGCTGCCCATCTCCCTTGTCATTCGGAACGAAGCGAAAAATCCACGCGCACGAACAGGGACAGCCGCACACGTCTTTTTTCCCCGCCTGCAGAACGACAGAAGCAACCTCCCCCTACCCCTTCCGCTCGCCCTTGATCGCCGCCTTCAACCCTTTCCAACGCTCCAAGCGATCCGCGATCTTCGCCTCCCACCCCACGGGCTTCGGCGTATAAAGCGTCAGCGGCTTTTCGAGATAATCGTCGCCGGAAATATTCTCCGGATAATCGTGCGAATACTTGTAGCCCTTCCCCTGCCCGATCCGCTTGTTCGCCTGTCCGCTCTTGCTCCGCAACGCCGCCGGAATCGTCTGCACCGGCGCCGCCTTCAACGCCGCATGCGCCGCCGCGATCGCCAGCGTCGCCGTGTTACTCTTCGGCGCCGTCGCGATATATAACGTCGCATGCGCGAGCGTCAGCTCCGCCTCCGGCAACCCCACGAAATCCACCGCATGATGCGCCGCCACCGTCAGCGGCAGCGCCTGCGGATCCGCCAGCCCCACATCTTCGCTCGCCAAAATCACCAACCGCCGCGCGATAAACCGCGGGTCCTCCCCACCCGCCAACATCTTCGCCAGCCAATACATCGCCGCATCCGGATCGCTCCCACGACAGCTTTTGATGAACGCCGAAATCGTATCGTAGTGCTCGTCCTCGTCCGCGTCGTAACGAATCCGCCGCTCACGCGCAAAAACCTCCAGCTCGCTCGCCGTGATCTCCCCGCCTTCCGGCAAACCCAGCACGAGCACTTCCAACGCATTCAACGCCCGCCGCAAATCCCCGTCACACAACACCGCCAGATCCGCCAGAATCTTCTCATCCGCCGTCACCCGTCGATTTCCCAACCCGCGCTCCACATCCGCCAACGCATCCTTCAACACCCGCGTCACCGCCTCCGTCGACAGCGGCTCCAACCGAAACAAATGGCTCCGCGAGAGCAGCGGCGGGTTCACATAAAATCCCGGATTGTGCGTCGTCGCGCCAATCAACCGCACCGTCCCTTCCTCCACATCCGGCAACAGCAAATCCTGCTGCGACTTGTTGAACCGATGCAGCTCATCGATGAACAAAATCGTCGCGCTGTCCGGCAGCTTCCGCGCCGTCGCCAGAATCTCGCGCAGCTCCGCCACATTCGACATCACCGCGTTCACGCGCACGAAGCGGCTGTTCGTCTCCCGCGCAATCGCCTCCGCGATACTCGTCTTCCCGCAACCGGGCGGCCCGTAAAACAACAACGACCCAAACCGATTCTGCGCCACCAACCGCGGCAGCAAACTTCCCGGTTTCAAGATGTGATCCTGCCCGACCACCTCACTCAACCGCCGCGGCCGCATCCGCGCCGCCAGCGGTTGATGCGCCGGCTTCCGCTCCGCTCGAGCCGACGAAGGTGTTTCCGCAAAAAAGTCAGTCTGGTCCGCAGTCGACATGAGGAAACGCCCACTAAAGCCCACCACCCCGCCCAAATCAAAACCTCAGCGCAACAACCGCGAATACACACGAATTCACACGAATAATCCCGCGCGCCATGTAGCGGAACGCGTGAGCGTTTCGTTCCTCCGCCCCATCCACCCGTGTTCAACTGTGGCCATCCGCGGCCCCAAATTAATGTTCATTTATTGGCATTAACCCCTTTCATGCTCCGCGCATGTCCAGCCGCAGTCTCGGCCACCGCGCGCCTTTGTTGTGGCTGGTCATTCCCCTGATCGCCGGCCTCGCCGCCGCCCGCATTTTCGATCTCGTTCCGCCGCCCGTTCTGCTCGCACTCGCCGCCACCGCCGCCGCCGTCGCGTTCGCCACGATCCGAAATCCCGGCCGCCCGCCATTCCGCACCGCTCTGGTTCTTTCCATGTTCTTCGCCGGCATGGCGAGCTACGCCCTCCACCGCCCGCGCATTGCCGACTGGGACTTCCTTCCACCGCGCGAAGCCCGTGTGTCCATCGAGGTGCAGCGCGTTTTCCCGCAAATCGAACCGCACCGCGCCAGCGGCATCGGCCGCATCGTCCGCGCCGCCGCTCCGCTCGACGAGCTCGTCAACCAACGCGTCTATTTCTCCGTCACGCTTCCGCCAGACACCGACGTCCCGCTCCGCTCCGCCGTCATCTCCGCGGGCGGCCTCATCGCAAGCCTCCCGCGTGACCCCGAGCCGAATTCATTCGATGGATACCTCGCCGACGCCGGCGTGAACTTCCGCCTCTCCCGCGCCCGCGTGCTCTCCGAAGACCGCCCGCCGTCCGCCTACTACCGCTTCTGCGCGCGACAAGCCCAGCGCTTCAGCGCGATTCTCGGCACCGGCGTCGACACCAAACGTCCCGAACTCGTCGGCGTTCTGCGCGCCATGCTGCTCGGCCAGAGCAACGAGCTCTCCGACGAACAGGACACGCTCTTCCGCCAGACCGGCACGATGCACGTCTTCTCCATCAGCGGCCTGCACATCGCCGTCATCGCCGGCGGCCTGCATGCCGTGCTGCTGCTCTTGCGACTGCCGCGCGTGCTTCAATTCGCCATCGGCCTCGTCGCCCTGTGGCTCTACGTCGACATCACCGGCGCCGCGCCGTCCGCCGTGCGCGCATTTCTCATGGTCGCTCTCGTCCAAACTTCGCTCGTCCTCCGCACCCCGCGCAACCCCATCGCCGCCCTCACCGCCTCCGCGCTGCTCGTCATCCTCGTCGCACCGCTGCAGGTTTTCAGTGCCAGCTTTCAACTCAGTTACGGCATCGTCGCCGCGCTCCTCCTCCTCGGGCTCCCGCTCTCCGACCAACTCCAGGAAAAACTCGCGCTCTTCCGCGATCTTCCGCCGGTCTCTTGGACCTGGCTGCACCGCACTCTCGACGCCTCATGGCGCGCCACCCTCGCCGCGCTCTCCCTTGGCATCGCCGCCTCGCTCGTCAGCGCCCTCGCCGGCGTGATGTTCTTCGAGCTCTTCACACCGGGTTCGCTCGTCGCCAACCTCTGGCTCATTCCCGCCTCCACCGCCGTCATCCTGACCGGCTTCCTCTCCCTGCTCTGCGGCCTCGCTGGCTTCACCTTCGGCAGCGAAATCGCCAACCACGCCGCCGTGCTCCTCCTCTGGATAATCGACCAGGGCGTCCGCCTCTTCGCCGTCATCCCCGGCGCCTGGTTCGACGCCACATTCCGCATCGCCTGGCTCGGCCCCGCCTCCTTCGCGCTCCTCCTCGCCACGATGGCCGCCGGCTACGCCCACGGCTGGCGCCACTGGGCCCGCGGCTTTTGGCCACCCGTCGCTTTCGTCACGCTGACCCTCCTCCTCGCCGTCCGCTTTCCGTAGAGCATTCCAATAGAATGATGCCGTCACCGCAACTCACCCTGTCATTCTGAGCGAAGCGAAGAATCCACGTGTGCGCCCGCAAAAGGCCTCCGCCTTCTTGCCGCTCCTTTCCACCGCACCGCCTCGCTTGTTTTCTTTCGTGTCTTTCATGTGTTTCGTGGTTCAACCCTCCTGCCCATGAAAAGCGCCTACGAACTCGCGATGGAACGTCTCGCCAAGTCCGACCCCGACGCCGGTCGCAAACTCACCGACGAACAAAAAAGCCGCCTCGCGGAAATCGATCGCGTTTACCAAGGCAAGATCGCCGAGCGCGAAATCTTCCTGAAGAAGCAACTCAACGACGCCCTCGCCGCCGGCAACGCCGACGAGTATCAGAAGATCCAGCAACAAATCTCCAGCGAACGCGCCCGCCTCGAGGAAGAACGCGAAGACGAAAAAGAGCGCATCCGCCGCGCGAAGTAAGCGCAGCTCAAGTCCCTGAGCAATCCTCTCGCTGGACGGCGCTGCTCCGTCAGCGCGGCCATTCCTCTAGAGCGTTTTCAGAGAAACTATAGCCCTTCAGGTGAACCACAGAGGCACAAAGGCACGGAGAGATCCCGTGGCCTTTCTCTGTGTGCTCGGCCTTCGTGGTTCAAATCGGGTTCTGGGATTCGGCCAACGGCTATGACATTATTTAATATGCTATAGCCATCCTGTGGCGCAGAGAACACAGAGCCCCGCCGCGGCCCTCCTCTGTGTCTCTGTGCCTCCGTGGTTCAATTCACTGCTTTCCGCCCGCCCCCTACTCCGCCGCCTTGATCCGCGCCGTCGCCATCTCGGCAAACGGCTTGAAGGTCGACGTGAGTTGCCGCGTCTGATCGCGCGAAATCCTCAACACCGCCAGCGGCTCCAACGCGCGCACCGTCGCCGTGCGCCGCACATCCTGCAGCACCGCCACTTCGCCGAAGTGCTCGCCCGCCGCCAAAATCGCCAGCCGCTCCTCCCCGCGCACCACTTCCACCGATCCGCTCTGGATCAAATACATCGAGCGACCCACATCGCCTTCGCGCACGATCGTCTGCCCCGCTTCATAGAGCTCGCGCACCACCCCCATCTGCTGACTCGACCCGCCGACACTCGTCACATCGCGCCCGAAAAACGGCACCACCATCCAGTCGAGCAGCGTCCGCACGCGCTTCGACCACGCCGGCAAATACGCGATCATGCACGCGCGCCAAATCAGCCACGCCGGCCAGCCTTTCAACGGCACACCCCAGAGCTGCCCCACCGCCTGACCAAACCCGAGCACGCAACAATCGCCCATCCCGGTAAACGCATACGGCTTCAACGCCCGCCCGCGCAGATGTCGCAGGATATTCGTCCCCAGCGTCGCCCCGCCTTGCATCGCATACAGCGCCAGCGGCGGCGCGATTTGCCCGTTCTTCATCGGCACACCCGCGCAATCCCCCGCCGACCACACGCCATGCTCCCCGCTGATCAAGCCCGTCGGCTGCGCCACCAGCCGCCCATGTTTGTCGCGCGCAAACGGCAGCCGATCCAAGAGCGGATTCTGCGCCGTGCCCGTGCAGGAAATGATCGTGCGCGTGTCGAGTCGCCGCCCATCCGACAACACCGCCTCGAGCGGCGTCGCCGACTTCAACTTCACACCGAGCTCAAGCCGACAACCGCGCCGCCGCAACACCTCCGCCGCATACTCCGACAACTGTGGAAACCGCCGCCCGAGTTCCGGCAAAATCCGCTCGCCCGAATGCACCAGCGTGATGCGCGTCTCCGCCAAATCGATCCGCGGATACTCGCGCCGCACGAGCGTGTGCAGAAACTCGCCCAACTCCGCCGCGACTTCGACGCCCGCATAGTTCCCGCCCGCGATCACGAAATGCAGCAAGCGCCGCCGCTCCTCCGCATCCGGCTCCGCCTCCGCCAGCTCGAGCATCGTGAGCAGATGATTCCTCACCCGAATACAATCGAAGTAATCCTTCAGCCGCAGCGTGTGCTCACCGACTCCGCGATAACGCGTGAGATCATCCACCGAACCCAGGTTCAGCACGAGTTGATCGTAATCCAACGTCATCGGACGCCCGTCGATCGAACGACTCAACGCCACTTCCTTTTTCTCGATATCGATCGCCGTCACTTCCGCGCAAATGAAACGCCCCGGCGCAAACAATCGCCGCGCCGGCGAAATGATCTGCCCCGCCTGAATTTTCCCCACCAGCATCTCCGGCACGAGGCCGTGAAACGTGTGATAATTGTGCTGATCGACGACCGTGAGCTCGATCTCACCGCGACGCGCCGCCCGGCGCAGTTTCTTCGCGAGCCAGATGGCGACATAGCCGCCGCCGAGAACCAGCACACGTGTGGGCCGCTTGCTCATGTTCATGACACCGTCGTTTGCGGAAGCGGCGGCCGCGAATTCGCGCGCACGCGTTCGTCATGCAGACGCTCCAGCTCAGCCCGCACCGCCGGATACTTTTCCGTGAGATATTGAAACGACTCCCGCGTGAGCGAGAACAGCACGGTCGCATCCACCGCGGAGACCGTCGCATTGCGCGGTTCGTCCGTGAGCAACGCCCCTTCGCCCACGCAGCCGCCGCGATCGAGATGCGCCACGACTTCACCGTTGCGCGTGACGCGCACCCGACCCGACGCGACCAGATAGAAATGTTGCCCGCGGCTTCCCTGCGCAAAGATCACCTCTCCCGCTCCGAACGGTTCGGTGACCACCGAAGCCGCCAGATCGCCGATCAACTCGTCGCCCGCGCCGGAGAGAAACGGCACCCGCGCCAGCAGCTCGCGTTTCACCCGCGCCCGCAGCGCATCGGTCTTCCGCGCCGCCACGATCGCGCTCACCGATCGCCCGATCATCTCGCCGCGGCTGCGCGCATATTCCGCGCGAAACACGTCGTAATAAATATAACGCCACATCGGCCGCATCCGTTGGAAAAACGCATCGAACTCGATGCGTCCGCCCGCAGCATCGACCCACTTCAAATAACGGGCCGTCTCACCCGCCGGCAGGCCCCATTCATGAAGGAGCAAATCGAGCTCCAGCCGCGTGAGCGCACCGTCTCCATTGAAATCGAGATGCCGGAAAACGAGATCGGCTTTGTCGCGCTCCGACGCCGCGCGCTCCGTCGCCACCGCGCGGATGCCATGATTGCGCACGGCACCGATGCTCCACACGTGCTTCTCGAAACGCGCGAGATCGACCGCGCCAGCAGCGAGCAATCGATCGGCAAACTCATCCGTCGAATGCGCCGGCAAGCCCCACGGCGCGAGCGCGTGGCGGAGCTCATCGCGGTTGAGCACACCGTCCGCATCTTGATCGATCAACTTGAAGTAATCCGCCGCCGACGGCTCTTCGGCGCCCGGCGAATTCCAAAGCGGCGCACCCTCGGTTTGCATCGCACTCTCCCGCGCCCGCTCTCGCACGAAGTCACGATACGCCGCAGGCGAGCGGATGAAGAGCACGCGATAGAGCACCACGTAGAGCCCGATGAATCCGACCAGCAGCATGAACCCCAGCGAGCCGAACAGCGCGGGAATCATCGTCGCGCCGGCGGCAAGGATCGCGATCGTGTATTTCTCCGCGGCGAAAAGCCCGAGCAGATCGAACACGTAGTAATAGATACGGCACCACACATACACGTTGAAGACGAGGAAGGTGTTCACCGCCCACATCTTCGAATCCGGATTCGCAATCAACATGCCCGCGCAAAACGCGTGCGTGAAAATGCACAGCAGATAGCTCGGCACCATGATGGCCTTGCTGCCGAAAACGATCCGCGTCTGGAAAAACGCCGATGGCACGTGAAAGAACAGCGCGGCAATACCCATCACCCACGCCGCCGTCGGCGAGGAACCGAAACACGCGATCAACCCTGCCACGAGCTCCGTCGTGCCGGAAACGATGTGCACGCGCAGCACCCACCGCCGCCACGGCAGCATCAGGAATTTCGGATGGGCGGGGATCGCGTAGTGATACGCGATGACGATCACGTTCGCGATGGCCGAGAGGACGACGAGCGCCCACGTGCCCGGCGGGATCGGCATCTCCGGTTGATGACCAAACACCCAGAAAACGGGCAGCGTGATCGCGATCAACGGAAGCAACAGGACGACCGGCCTCCACCAGGAGGCAGGCGGCAGCGTGTCCGCTCGTCCCGCAGGAGCTTTTGATAAATCCGTCGTAACGTCTGCTGGGACAGCGGTGAGACTCATGACGATGCCTCCGATGCGGGCACCACCGCCTCGAATGTGAAATCCGCCACGACCGCGTGGTGATCGCTCGCCGGCGTCGGCACCACCGTGTGACGAAGTGGCCGGAGCGGTGCGTTGTAGAAAATGTGATCGAGCACGAAAGGCCGGCGCCGCCACGTGATCTCCGTTTGCTGCACCGTCGAGAAACCGATCCCGCCGAATTGCGCCACGAGCGAATCATGACGGCTCACGTTGAAATCGCCGGTCAGAATCGTGGGAAGCTTTGACTCGGCGAGCCGCGCCGCGATCAGTTCGCGCTGCTGCGGATGATCCTGGCTCGAACTGCCGAGCATGAAAAACGCGAGCAGGTGCGTATTGAAAATCTGGATCTCCCGTCCAAGCACCGTCGTGCGCGCACCAATCATCAGCCGGTCGGTCGGCGTCGTTTTTCGACCAAAGAAATCGAACTCCACCGGCGGCGACGGCAGATCGAGCCGCGTGCAATGCCGCAACCGCGTGCGCGAGAAGATCGCCAGCCCGATACCAAAGGGAAGTTCGCGCGGATCGGATTTCGGATAGGAGAACCAACTGTCGTATCCGGCGAGCTCGGCGGCGAGGCGGGTGAAATTCGGCGGCGGATCCGCTTGCGCGCCGCCGGGCAGCGCCCGTTCGACCTCCTGCAGAAGAATGATGTCGGCGTCGTGACGACAGATTTCCGCGATCGATCCTTCCAGATCGATGGGCGCGTCGTCGGGATTCGCGTCATCCCAACGCTGGCCGAACTGCATGTTGAATTGGAGAACGCGAAACGTGCTCATGCGGTTCTTGATTCAGCGCGAAGCGCGCGATTCGCCACTCGCGCGAACAACATTGCGCGGCGCAGTCGTGGAAGAAGGCGCGGTGCGGCGGAAAACGAATCGATTCAGCTTCGCGGTGCCTTTTCGCGTGAGTGACGGCGTGCGACCGATGTGAACCGATGCAGCCGAACCGGAAGGCGGTTGGAATTTGTCAACGCGCCCAAAGGTCCGCGTCTCTGCGGCCGCGCGTCGGAGCCCGGGGGTAAGCGCAACGCGATGCTCGGAAGGCGACGCGGCGGCGACGGACGTCGCGCGCGCCGGTGTGGACTCTGCAGCAAAGAGCGAGCTGCTCGCATTCGCCATGAGGGCGATAACGATGATCGAGCTGGACAGCTTCATGCGCGGCGCGAGGAGCGAAAATGGCGCCGCTCGCAGCGGCAACCTTTTACTGCCGCTGGAGCGGAAAGCGTGAGCTTTTCGTGTTTCGGTGCCGACGAAACGCTCACGCGTTCCGCTACATTCAACGCGCTTGCCGGCGGCGTCATCGGCCGACTGTAGGAGCCCGCTCGCGGGCGATGAGCGCAATCGACGCCGTGAAATCGCCTGCACGCGGGCTCCTACCCAGCGTCGGAGATGTGTCTGGTGGGGAGTAAGCTCATTCCGGTTCGGCGGTGCCTTCGACCACCCAGTCGCGCGCTTCGGGGACGTGTTGCAGAAACCCTTTCAGCGCCGCGCTGAGATGTTCGGCATAGCGATAATGCGCGCCCATGCCGGTGCGAAGTTCGGCTTCGTAGATGAATTTGTCGGCGTGCGTGCTGTGTTCGAACGGCGTTTGCGCGCCAAGGAGCAGCGAATAAACGTAAGCGGGCGAACCACGGCGCAGGAGTTCGCGCGTGAGCTCGAGCTGCGATTGCAGCAGCGCCGCATGCGGCGCGCGGTCGATCTCACTCGGAAGATAAAAACCCGCCTGGATCAACGGCGTGTAACGATGGCCGGTGCGATGGCGGTTGAGGTCGCGGAGCTCGGCGAGCGCCATGTTGTTCCACGCAAACGTCACGCGCATCCGCCGCGTCGCCGTGCCTTGATAGCCATAGCGATTCGCGCGGTGCCGCAACGCTTCGGCGACGGATTGCGTTTCAGGAAGAAAGGGCGGCGTGGCGCGTTCGACATGCACCCAGCATTCGTCGGCGAGCGGCGCGGAGGAGAGACGTTCGAGCCCGAGCTTCACGCTCGCGGCGAGTTCCTGCTCAGCTTGGGCGGAGTAGGATTTCTCCGCGAAGCTGTGGCGCATGAGGCGCGGCGACTGTTTCAACAACTCGTCACGGATGAGTTTCGCCGCGGTGCGGGCTTCGGGATGCGGAAGCGAATCGAGGTGCTTCACCGTCGCCGCCCACATGCGCGAGGATTGGACGAGTCCGAGATTCGTGCGCGTGGCGAACGGAATGAAATAACGCGCGCGATCGAGCGCGTAGTTCTTGCGGAGACGCGTGACGACCGCGGGCTTCGCGTCGGGCGGAAGGCGAACGAGCGACGGGTTCGCAAGCGCGGCGGCGTCGAGGCGCGCATATTCGGAATTATACGCCGCGAACGCGGACGCCATCACGTCGCACCAGCGTCCCGCGAGGTCGTCGGGAATGCCGAGTTCCTCGGCGGACGGCAGATTCGTCGCGGCCATCGTGATGTAGCGCGTGCTCGATTCCTGGCCGTCGGCCATCTGCGCGATCTCGAAAATTTTATACGCGAGCCACATCGAGACGTTGTCGAGCGCGATCGCCAGCCCGCCGGTGAGCCCGCCGATCGAAGCGTGGCCGTAATCGACGAACTTCAGGATCCGATCGATCGAGGCATCAGGGTTGGCCAGATCGACCTTCGACAGGATCTGCGCGAGCCCCTCGTTGCTGCGCGAGTAGCGCGCGAGGACGGACGCAAGCAGCTCCGGCGTGACTTTCGGCAGTTCGGCGGCGGTGGGCGGTGGGACGAGGGCGAGTCCGGTGATTCTCATGCGCGTGCAGGATGGCCGCAAAGCGGCGCCAAAGTCGCAAGAAGGGAATCGTCCTTCGAACGCGTTGAACGGTTCGACGGCTTGGCTCCTTGACCGCGCGAGGGCGCCGAAGCTTAGTCTCACCGTTTCCCCCCACCCCGAGCCGGACGCACCGTTCGCTCTCCTTTTCGCAAATCGATGAAGCTGCTCACCCTCCCTGCCGCCCTGTTCTTGTTGGTTGGTTCCATCTTCGGCGCGAACGCCGAGCCGAAAAAAATCGTTTTCATCGCCGGCGCGGCGAGTCACGCGCCCGGCGCCCACGAGCACCGCGCGGGCTGCATGCTGTTTCAAAAGTGCCTGGCGAATGTGCCGGGGGTGGAAGTGAAAGTGTTCACCGACAACTGGCCGACGAAGCAGGA
The DNA here is from genome assembly GCA_023426435.1 of Verrucomicrobiota bacterium. GTDB lineage: Bacteria > Verrucomicrobiota > Verrucomicrobiia > Opitutales > Opitutaceae > Opitutus. Next base: position 11,781 of record JAFAAS010000189.1, read on the forward strand.
GAACGGGAAAAAAGTGGACGATAATGCCGCGCTCGAAGACGCGGACGCGATCATCCTCTACAGCGACGGCGGTCCCGGACATCCGCTGCTCCATGGCGAACGGCTGGCGTTGATCGATCGGCTGGTGAAACGCGGCGTCGGACTCGGACTCATTCACTACGCGGTCGAGCCGACGAAGGACAAAGGGCAGAAGGAGTTCATCGACTGGATCGGCGGGGCATTCGAAGTCGACTGGTCCGTGAACCCGTTGTGGACGCCCGATTTCAAGCCGCTGCCGGAACATCCGGTGACACGCGGCGTGCGAAATTTCATGGCGCGCGACGAGTGGTATTTCCACCTGCGCTTTCGCGAGGCCATGCGCGGAGTCACGCCAATTCTCAGCGCCACACCGCCGGCGAGCACGATGCAACGCGCGGACGGGCCGCATGAGGGCAATCCGGCGGTGCGCGCAGCGGTCGCGCGAGGCGACGTGCAACACGTCATGTGGGCAAGCGAACAGGAAGGGCGCGGACGCGGGTTCGGATTTACTGGCGGGCATTTCCACGCGAATTGGGCAAACGACGATCAGCGGAAGCTCGTGTTGAATGCGGCGCTGTGGCTCGCGCGCGTCGACGTGCCGGCGAATGGCGTGGAGTCGCGCGTCAGCGACGAAGACATGAAGGCCAACCTCGACGACAAGCCGGACCTCGCCGCCGAGCCGCCGCCGACCGTTGTGCCGACCGACATGTTTCGCGTGCCCGAAGGCCTCGAGGTCACGATCTGGGCGCGCACACCGATGCTGCGCAATCCGACGAACATGGACATCGACGCCGAAGGCCGCATCTGGATCGCCGAAGGCGTGAACTATCGTCGCCACCAGAATCGCGAGCCCAAGGGCGATCGCATCGTGGTGATCGCGGATTTGAACAAGAACGGGCGCGCGGACAAAGCGTGGACCTTCGTGCAGGAGCCGGAATTGATCGCACCGCTCGGTGTATCGGTGATCGACAACCAGATCATCGTTTCGAACGCGCCGGATTTGATCGTCTATACGGATGTGGACCGCGACGGGAAATTCGATGCGCGGGTCGACAAGCGCGAGATCCTGCTGACGGGATTCAACGGGCGGAATCACGACCACTCGCTGCATTCGGTCACGTTCGGGCCGGACGGCCTGTGGTATTTCAACCAAGGCAACGCGGGAGCGTTTTTCACGGACCGCTCGGGAAAAACGTTTCGCGTCGGCAGCCAGTATAACCCGCTCGCGGACGGCGCCACGCCGCTCTTCAACTGGCGAACGGAAGACATCGCGGGCGCGGTGAGCGACGACGGACATGTTTATACCGGCGGCTTCGCGGTGCGCATGCAGCCGGATGGGACGAATGCCGAAATCATCGGACACGGCTTTCGCAACAGCTACGAGCAGACCGTCACGTCGTTCGGCGATGTGTATCAGAACGACAACGACGATCCGCCCGCCTGTCGCACGACCTGGCTGATGGAGTATGGCTTCACGGGCTTTTCGTCGAGGGACGGTCAACGCACGTGGCATGCGGATCGGCGTCCGGGCCAGAGCACGCCCGTGGCCGAGTGGCGGCAGGACGATCCCGGCGTGATTCCCGCGGGCGATGTTTACGGCGGCGGCGCCCCGACGGGCATCGTGTTTTACGAAGGCGACGAATTGGGGAAGGAATGGCGCGGGCTTTTGATCAGCGCGGAATCGGCGCGGAATACCTTGTATGGCTATTTCCCGAAAGCGGACGGCGCCGGGTATGCGCTGGAACGCTTTCCTTTCATGACGACGAACGTCGAGGAGGAGTTCGCGGGCGTGGATTTCAAAGGCGGTCATCGCTCGATCACGCGCGAATTGAAAACGCTTTTCCGTCCGGCGGATGTCGCAGTCGGTCCGGACGGCGCGATCTATGTCGCGGACTGGTTCGATCCGCGCGTCGGCGGGCATCAGGACCTCGACGACGAGGTGCGCGGAACGATTTATCGGATCGCGCCGAAAGGATTCAAAGGCGTCGCACCGAAGCTGGAACTCACGACGACCGAGGGACAAATCGCGGCATTGAAGAGCCCGGCCGTGAATGTGCGTGCGCTCGGTTTCACGAAGTTGAAGGCGCAGGGCGCGGCGGTGGTGCCCGCGGTGGCGAAGTTGTTGGAAGAAGAAAATCCATATCATCGTGCCCGCGCCGTGTGGTTGCTCGCGCAGCTGGGCGGGGAAGGCGTCGCGATGGTGGAAGCACAGTTGAAGGCAGAGGATCCGATGATGCGGATCGCGGCGTTTCGCGCGCTGCGCCGCGTGGAGCATCGCGTGCTGGAGCACGCGCGGACCCTCGCCACCGATGCGTCGCCTGCCGTGCGGCGGGAGGCGGCGCTCGCGATGCGAAATCTGAGTTTCGCCGAAGCGAAGGATGTGTTGCTGGCGGTCGCGCGCGGCTACGACGGCAAGGATCGCGCGTATCTCGAAGCGTGGGGCACCGGCTGCACGGGGAAGGAAGCGGAGGTTTACGCGGCGATCGTTGCGGAGCTGGGAGAAAACGAGCCGCTGAAATGGAGTGCGATGCGCGCGGGACTGGCGTGGCGATTGACACCCGCTGCGGCCGTCGGCGATTTCACGATGCGGGCGAAAGCGAAAGGGTTGAGCGAAACGGATCGGCTCGCGGCCGTGACCGCGATCGCGTTTGTGCCGACACGCGAGGCAGCGCTCGCGTTGGTGGACATCGCCGAGCAGGCCGACGGTCGCGTGCGACAACACGCGACGTGGTGGTTGATGAATTACAAGGACACCCGCTGGGAGGAGCACGGACTCGCGGACGAGTTGAAGCGGCGGAAGCTCTATGATCCCGACACCGTGGAGGTCAGCGCGATCATCGTGCCGGAACCGGATCGCGCCGCGGAAGCGGCGGCCAGTGTCGAAGCGGTGCTGGCGTTGAAGGGCGACGCGGCCCGCGGAGCGACGCTCGCGCAGGCGTGTTTGTTGTGTCACCGGATCGGTGACGCGGGCGTGGACTACGGTCCGGCGCTCTCGGGTTTTGCGCAGCGGCAGCCGACGGAAGTCGTGGTGCGCGCGATTCTGCAGCCGTCAGCGGACATCGCGCACGGCTACGCGGGCACGGAGGTCGAGTTGAAGAACGGCGAGAAACTGCATGGCTTGGTTCACTCGGCCGGCGATCCGTTGATCGTGCAATCGACGGGAGGGTTCACGCAGATGATTCCGCAGGATCGGGTGAAGCAGCGCCGGATGATGGGTCGATCGCTGATGTTGAACGCTCAGCAGCTCGGATTGAGCGAACAGGACGTCGCGGATATCGTGGCGTATTTGAAGACGCAGTGAAGGTGAAACCCGGCGTCCTCGCCGGGTTGGAGCGGTGCGTCGCGCGAACAAACCCGACGAGGACGTCGGGTTCCACCTACCGCGCCAACAACCAGGCGCCGAGCGGGCCTTGATAAAGGCCGAAGAGGATCGAGAGCAGCGCCAGCGAAGCGAGGGAAAGACCCGCGGTAAATCCAACCGGCGTGCGCGCGGGGCGCGGGTTGACCGGAGCATCGGTCGGCTGCCACGTTTCGAAGAACGCGGCTTTGATCCACCCGAAGTAATAATAGATCGAGATCACCACGCCGACGATCGCGATCGCGAGCAGGCCGTAGAGCTCCGCGCGAAACGCGGCGACGAAGACAAAGAATTTGCCCATGAACCCGGCGAGCGGCGGGATGCCGGCGAGCGAGCCGAGTGCAACCGCGAGGACCGCGGCGAGGAAGGGATTTTCCTTCGCGAGGCCGGTGTAGTGATCGAGTTCCTGATCGGCGTCGTTCACGCCGGCGAGATGCGTCATCACGCCGAAGACGGCGAACGAGGCGATCAGGTAGGCGAAGAGATAGAAGAGCACGGCGCCCACGGCGGTCGGCACGAGCGGCGCAGCGACGACGCCGAGCAACAGGAAGCCGGCATGCGAAACACCGGAGAGGCCGATGAGGCGTTTGACGTTGTTCTGCGTGAGCGCAGCGATGTTGCCGAAAAGAATCGTCGCCGCGGCGATCACCGTGAGGACCGTCGTGACCAGCGACGCATAGGACGCGAAGACCGTCATCACGAGCGGGAGGAGCATCACGAAACCCGCGGCTTTCGAAGAAACGGCGAGGAACGCGGTGACGGGCGTCGGCGCGCCCTGGTAAACGTCGGGCACCCAGATTTGGAAGGGAAACGCGCCGATCTTGAAACAGATGCCGGAGAGAACGAGCACGATGCCGACACTCGCGAGGAAATTGTCGGGATTCAGCGCGAGGAAACGCGTGAGATCCGTGAAGTTCATCGAGGCCGCCGTGTGGCCTTCGAGTGCGGGATTTCCCGCGACACCGTAAAGCAGCACGATGCCGAAGAGCAGCATCGACGAGCTAAGCGCGCCCATTACGAGGTATTTCAAACCGGCTTCGAGCGAGAGCGCGCTCGTGCGGAAATAGCTCACGAGGATGTAGAGGCCGATCGTCAGCGTTTCGAGGGCGACGAAGAGCAGCAGGAAGTGATTGGCCTGCGCGAGGAGCATCATCGCGCCGGTGGCGACGAGCACGATGTGGAAAAATTCGATCCGCGGAATGATCTGTTTCGCGAGCGCGACGCGGCCGAGAATGCAGGTGAAGATCGACGAGAGCAGGAAGAACACCCGCATCGTCTGCCCGCCGTAGCCATGATGCAGGAGGCCGTTGAAGGTGTCGCGTCCGAGCGACGCCGCGTGGAAATTGAACGCGACGTAAGCGAGGATGCCGATCTGCCCGAGGATGGCGACGGCGCCGATTTGATCGTGGTGCTTCTTCGGCAGCACCATCTCGAGGACGAGCAGGAAGAGCGCGAGGCAGCCGAGCGCGAGTTCAGGCGCGATGGCAGACCATTCGTTCAGGCCGGCGGCGAGTTTGGCGGCTTCGAGAGTCATTGCAGAAGGAAGAGTCGCCCGCGAAACACGCGAGAAGGCGCGGAATTCAAGGCAGTGGTTTTCATTTCGCGGACTTTCGCGTGTTTAGCGGGAAGCGGTTTGGACGGCGGCTGCGGGCGCGGGAACGACATCGGCGAGCGCGGCGTTGATGTGAGTCGAAACGGATTTCGGCCAGAAGCCGATGAAGAGAAGCGCGACGAGCAGGATGAGCGCGGGCGTTTTCTCGGACCAGCGGAGGTCGGTCGGCGGGTGTTGCGTCATCACCGCGGTGAAGGGTTCGGTCGGCTGACCGAAGAAGACATTCGCGGAAGCTCGAAGACCGTAAATCGCGGAGATGATCACGCCGGCAACCGCGAGCACGGTGACGACCGGCGAGAAAGTCCAAAGGGAAACGAAGATCGCGAGCTCGCCCCAGAAATTGGCGAAGCCGGGAAGGCCGATGCTGGCGAACGTCGCCGCGACGAAAAACGCCGCGAGGACAGGCGCCTTTTGCGCGAGACCGCCCATCTCATCCATCGCGAAGGTATGCGTGCGGTGGTAGATGGAAGTGGAAAGAAGGAAAAGCAACGCGACGGAAAATCCGTGCGCGACCATCATCAACACCACGCCCCCGACGCCGAGCGCCGTGCCCGCCGCGATACCGAGAAACGCATAACCCATGTGCATCACGGAGCTGTAACCGACCATTTGTTTCAGGTCGCGTTGAGCGATGGTGATGAAGCCGACGACGAGGATATTGCCGATGACGGCCAGCCAGGCGAGCGGACCGGACCAGTGGAGGAAACCGGCGGGAAGCAACGGGAGGCCGATCTGAATCAGACCGTAGAGGCCGAATTTCTTGAGGACTCCCGCGTGGAGCATCGCGTTCGAACTCGGCGCGGCGCCGTAGCCGAGCGGCGCCCACGTGTGCAGCGGCCAGAGCGAAACGAGGATGCCGAAGCCGAACATCAGGAGCGCGAAGATGTTGTTCTGCAGCGTGTCGGCGATCGGTTGGGCGGTGAGTGCCGCGCGCAACGCGATGAGATCGAAAGATTCGGCGCCGCTCTTCACGTAGAGCGCGATCAAACCCGCGAGGGAGATCATCGCGCCAAGCGTGAGATAGATGGTCATCTTCATCGCGGCGTAACCGCGGTCGCGTCCGCCCCACACGCCGACCATGATGAAGGTCGGGATCAGCGCGAGTTCGTGGAAGAAGTAGAAAAAGAAGACGTCGACGCTCGCGAACACGCCCATCAAACCGCCCTGCATGATGAGGAGCAGCATGAGGTAGATCTTGAGTCGCTCGGCCTGCGATTGGATCGCGTAAAGTCCGGCGGCGAGACCGACGAGGCCGGCCAGGACGAACAGCGGGAGGGAAATGCCGTTGAGGCCGAGTTTCAGCGTGATGCCGTAGGCGTCCAAGCCGGTTGAATACGTGCGGAGAAACGCGTAGCCGGATTCCTTCGCGGCGTCGCCGAAGTAAAACCACACATGCAACGCGAGGAGCGCCGGAATCGCGAACGCGACGTAAGCGAGCTTGATCGACCAGCGCTTCGGCAGGCCGCACGCAATGGCGAGAGCCAGCGCAAGCGGCGCAGCGATCGAGACGAGGAGAGGATCGAAAGGCAGATTGCTCATCGCGAAAATCAGACCGAACAGGATGGCCGCAAAGAGGCGCAAGAAGGCGCAAAAAGGAGTTCCGGGTTCTTGCGCGTCTTTGCGCCTTTTTGCGGCCAGTGAAGATTGCAGCTCATGCTCAGAGGACTCCCGTTGCGAACAGCCACAGGGCGACGGCGCCGCCGAGGAACCAGTAAACGTAAACGTTGATCCTGCCGACGTGCAGCGCGCGCGCGCCGAGGCCGAAGAGGCCGACGATGCCGGCGAAGCCGCGAATGATCAGGCCGGCGAGGAAGATCTGCTCGAGGAAGTTGAGCAGCATCGCGAAACGCTGCTGCACCTTCGCGACATAGTAATCGTAAGCGGCGTCGAAGCTGTTGCGGAGCGCAACGAGGGCGTTGAAGGCGCCGGGAGATTTCTGCTCGAGCGAATCGGTCGCGGCCGGCTTGTAGAGGAAGAGCGCGGCGAGCGCGCCGATCGTCATCACCACGATGCTCGTGACCAGGATGACCGTGTGCGTGGCGCCATGCGCGACGGGGATCAGCGCGAAGACCCCGGAAAACACCTGCGGGTAAAACGCGGTGTATCCGCCAACGACGGACAAGATCGCGAGCACCACGAGCGGCGCGGTGAGCGTGAGACCGCCTTCGTGCGCGTGCTCGGCGTTTTCGCTGCGCGGCGTGCCAAGGAAGGTGATCTTCCAGAGACGAACCATGTAGAGCGCGGTGAGAACGGCGACGAATGCGAGGATCGCGAAAACGACGGTGTTCTTCTCGTAGGCGAGGAGCAGAATCGCGTCTTTCGAAAAGAAACCGGAGAGGAACGGAAAGCCGATGATCGCGGCGACGCCGATCGTGAACGTGACGAACGTCAGCGGCATCTTTTTGGCGAGTCCGCCCATCTTGAAGATGTCCTGTTCGTGGTGGCAGCCGTGAATGACGGAGCCGGATCCAAGGAACATCAGCGCCTTGAAGAAGGCGTGCGTGGTCAGGTGGAACATCGCGGCGCCCACGCCCGCGGCGAGGAGCACGGAGTGGCGCGCGCCGTCGGCGTCGTGCGACACGACGAGCGAACCGAGACCGAATGCGGCGACCATGTAACCGAGTTGGGAAAGCGTGGAGTAAGCGAGGACCTTCTTGATGTCGCTTTGCACGATCGCGCAGAGCGCGGCGTAGAGCGCGGTCACGGTGCCGACCCACATGATCACATTGAGCGCATCGGGCACCATCAGGGCGTTGATGCGGCACAGCATGTAGATACCGGCGGCGACCATCGTCGCGGCGTGGATGAGCGCGGAAACGGGGGTCGGGCCTTCCATCGCATCGGGCAACCAGACCTGGAGCGGCATTTGTGCGGACTTGCCGACGGCGCCGCAGAAGAGGAGCAACGGAATCGCGGTGCTGGCGATGGCATTGCCCTGGGAAAGCTCGGTGAGGTTGACCGTGCCGTTGACCCAGTAGCACATGATGATGCCGAGCAGAAAACCGAAGTCGCCGACGCGGTTGACGATGAAAGCCTTCTTCGCGGCGGCGCTGGCGGACGGACGGTCATACCAGTGTCCGATCAGTGCGTAGGAGCTGTAACCGACGAGCTCCCAAAATATGAACATCATGAAAAGATTATCGGCGAGCGTGATGCCGATCATCGAAAACATGAAGATCGAGAGTCCGCCAAAGTAGCGGGCTTTCGACGGATCGTCGCGCAGGTAACCGAGCGAGAAGACGTGCACGCACAGGCCCACGATGCCGACGATCACGAGCATCAGCGCGGCGAGATCGTCGAACTTGATGCCGAGCGAGAGCGAGAATTCGCCGAGGCGCAGCCACTCGAGCGCGATCTCAAAACGCTCGTTGCTCAGCGCGAGATGGATCGAAAACGCGGCAACGACGACCGCGGCGATCACGGAAACCGTGGCGGCGATATTATGCGCGCGGCGCAGGAAAAGCGCGATGAGCGCAGCCGAGGCGAGCGGCAGCAGGAGAGCGATGATGGCGTGCTGGAGCATCGTCATGGCTGGAAACCGAAGGTGGAGCCCGACGTCCTCGTCGGGCTGGTGCACATGCGCGGGGAAACACGCCCGACGAGGACGTCGGGCTCCACCCTCAATCCGTGTTTATCCGTGTTCATCCGTGGTTCAGTTCTTCAGCGTGTTGAGCTGATCGACTTCGATCGTCTGGCGCTTGCGGAAGAGCGCCACGATGATGGCGAGGCCGACGGCGACTTCGGCGGCGGCCACCGTGAGAATGAAAAACACGAAGACGTTGCCGTCGTTGGTGCCGTTGAAACGCGAGAACGCGACGAGCGCGAGGGTGGAGGCGACGAGCATGAGCTCGAGGCCCATGAAGATCACGAGCGTGTTGCGCCGGATGAGCACGCCGAGGAAACCGATCGCGAAGAGCAGCGCGCTGAGCACGAGGTAAGTGTGGAGCGAAGCGGCGATCATCGGGCGGCCTCCGTGGTCTCGAACCGTTTGCTGAGAACGATCACGCCGAGCATGGCGATGAGGAGCAGGAAGCCCATGATCTGCACCGGCAGCAGATACGTCGTGAAAAGTTGATACGCGTAACCCTTGAGCGAGGCGCCGACGGGTTCGGCCGCAATGGTCGCAGCGGTGGTGAGCTCAGGCTGTTTGTAGAAGGTGAGGACGCCGACGGCGAGGAGAGCGGCAGCGATGGTGCCGGCGATCACCGTCACGCGCGGGAAGCGGCGGGCGGCGGCCTCCTTCACATTCAGCAGCATGATGATGAAGAGAAAGAGCGCGGCGACGGCGCCGGCGTAAACCAGGATGAGCACGAACGCGAGGAGGTAGGCTTCGAGCATCACGAACAAGCCGGCGACACCGACGAGCGAGAGCATGAAGCACATCGCGGCGTTGACGGCGTTCTTGTTCAGCACCGTGCCCACGGCGGCGATGACCGTGAGGAGCGCGAAGATATTGAACATCAAGGTAGCCATGGCGGAAGCGAAACGATGGTTTCAGCTTTTCAGCATTTCAGTGTTTCAGCTTTTCCTCAGTGGTGGTGCTGCGCGGAGGCGGCCTGTTCGGCGGCTTTCTTTTTGTCCCACTTGAAATGCTGATCGGGCAGCGTGCCGCCGAGTTCGTAGAGGCGCTGCTTGTTGTTCACCATCTCGGCGCGCGTGTATCCAGTCATCGTATACTGCTGCTGCAGGAAGATCGCCTCCTCGGGGCAGACTTCCTGGCACATGCCGCAGTAGATGCAGCGCAGCATGTCGATCTCGAACTCGCGTGGCGCCTTTTCGACGTGGGACGTCGGCGCGGCCGGATCGATCTCGCCCGGCGTGATGCGGATGGCTTTCGGCGGGCAGACGAATTCGCAGAGCTGACAGGAGACGCATTTCTCGCGTCCGTTCGGATCCTTCACCAGCGTCGGCACGCCGCGATAGCCGGACGGAATCTCCGGGCGCTGCTCGGGATACTCGAGCGTCTGCTTCTTGCGGACGAGGTGCTTGAACGTGGTTTTCAGGCCGGCCGCGATCTGCGGCAGGTAGGTGCGCTCGGCGAAGGTGAGCGGTTTGCGTTCGAGAGGGACGACGGCCATGAGCGGAAAGAGGGTTGGATCAGCCCGCGAAACACGCGAACAGCCGCGAAAAAGGAGCGAAGCTGTTGGAGAATTTGGCGTTCATTGGCGTGTTTCGCGGGCGGTTATTTCTGAATGAACGCGATCGCGATCGCGTAGAAGAGGAGGTTGGCGATGGAGAGCGGCAGGAGTTTCTGCCAGCCGAGCTTCATCACTTGGTCGTAGCGGAAACGCGGAACCGTCCAGCGCACCCACATGAAGAAGAAGATCATCGCGAGAACCTTGAAGAGGAAGATCGCGATCGAGAGGAGACCGGTGAGCACCGGGCTGTCGGTGATGCCGAGGAGATTGGTGAACGAGACGAGCGGAACCCATGGAAGCGGATTCCAGCCACCGCAGAAGAGGAGGATGAACACGGCGGAGCCGACGATCATGTGCGAGTATTCCGCGACGAAGAAGAGGCCCCACTTGAACGCGCCGTATTCGGTGTGGAAGCTGCCGACGAGGTCGGCTTCCGATTCAACCGTGTCGAACGGCTGGCGGTTGGTCTCGGCGAAGAGCGCGGTCAGAAAGATGAACGCCGAGATCGGCATGATGAAGAGAAACCACATGCCGCCCAAGAAACCGGGCTGGCTCTGGAATTCGACGATCCGACCGAAACCAAGCGTGGCGGCCTGGCCGGGGGCGTTGATCCAGAGAAAAACCGGCAGCACCGAAAGCGTCATCGACAGCTCGTAGGAGATGAGCTGGGCCGTCGCGCGCACGGATCCAAGAAATGGATACTTCGAATTCGAGGCCCAGCCGGCGAGAATCAGCGAGTAAACGCTGAGCGAGCTGACGGCGAAAACGGCGAGGATGCCGACGTCGATCGGCGCGAGTCCGAGCGGAATCATGCGACCGAGCGCGTCGAAATAGGCGCCGAACGGAACGACGGTGACAGTCGTCAGCGCCGGGACCATGGCGAGCAGCGGAGCCGCGATGAAGTAGAACTTGTTTACGTGATCCGGCGTGGAGTCTTCCTTGAAGAGCATTTTGCCGCCGTCGGCCATCACGTGGAAGATGCCGAGGCGTTGGAGGAAGCGGCCGATAAACGGAATCCACGCGACCCATGGCACGACGGCGCGGTTCGGGCCGGGGCGGTCTTGAACCCACGCCGCGACTTTGCGTTCGGCCATCGAGCAGGCGCCGGCGATCGGGAAGATCACGAGGATGACCGCAAGGCCTTTGAGGAAGCCTTGGACGATGGTCGGCAGGTTGAAGTAGAGGTCAGCCAGCATGGCGAGAGGTGGAACCCGACGTCTTCGTCGGGTTGAAAGACGGGCACACGGCGCACAAGCCCGACGAGGACGTCGGGCTCCACCGCGAAGATCTATGTATCAGAAAACTCATGTCGTGGTGCCGGCGGGCGGACGCGGCGGCGGGACGGCGTTTTCGGCGGGCGGCTGGGGCGCGGCCGGTTTGTAGTGCAGCGTCTCGCCTTCAACGAAAGGCAGCCCGGCGTAAGGCGTCGGATCGAGGAGCAGTCCGGTCTCGGGGATGTTGCCGAACGACATCGTGCCGAGCGCGGGGACTTCGGCGGCGAGGAGTTTCCAGAGACCGTTGATGTCGGTCGCAACCGCCGTGGTGTTCGTCGCGGCGGCGAGCAGCTTCGCGAGAACAACGAGATCGTCGTGCGTGCCCGCGGGACCGGGGACCGCCTTCTGGAACTTTTGAATCCGGAACTGCTGGTTAACGAACGTGCCGTTCTTTTCGAAAACCGTGAGCGTCGGGATCACGACGCGAGCGATCGAGGACGTAGGATTGGCGTGCGTGCCGAGATAAACGACGGCGACCTTCGCGAGTTGCTCCGCGGTGAGGCCGGCGGCGATGAGATCCTCGTTGAGCGTGACGACGACTTTGACTTTGCCGGCATCGATGGCGCTCGCGAGCGCAGTGAGTTTCGCCGTCGGCAACTCCTGAATGAGACCCGTGACGAGAGCGCCGCGGACGTTCGGGTTGCGATCGGCGGAAATGAGGAGGCCGTCGCCCTCTCCCACCCGGCTCACGAGATGCGTCGAGGCGTCGAGCGCCGTCGCGAGTTTCTTCGTGAGGAATTGTTCTTCAACGGAACTGCGGCCGGAGCCGACGATGGCGATCGCGCGGGCATCGGCTTTGAAAAGTTCGACGGCCGCGTTGATGGTCATGTCGATCGTGCTGTCGGTGCCGTTGACTTTCGCGATCGTGAGACGGTCCGGCGATTGGACTTGTTTGTAGAGGATGCGACCGCTGTCGGCCATCCACTCGTCGTTCACCTCGAAATTGCGGCGCGGCGTGATGCGGTAAATGACGCCCTCGCGCGACCAGATCACTGTATTCGCGCCGACACTACTTTCGGTATCGATGCTGTTCGTCTGCTTGAGGAACCAGACGCGCATCTTGAAGCGGAAATCCGTCGAAGTGAGCGCGCCGACGGGGCAGAGATCGACGGTGTTGAGCGAGTAGTTGTTCGTCAGCTGCTTGCCGGGGAAGCAGGTGAGCGTCGAATAGCTGCCGCGATCGATGAAGCCGAGGACGTCGTCCTTGGCGACCTCCTTGCAGAAGCGGATGCAACGCGAGCAGAGGATGCAGCGTTCGTCGTCGAGCGTGACGCGCGGGCCGAGCTGCGTGCGCTTCGGCTTCACGTTCTTCGGCTCGATGTAACGCGAGTAGCCGCGGCCGTAACCGGTGGCCTGCTCCTGCAGTTTGCATTCGCCGGCTTGGTCGCAAATCGGGCAGTCGAGCGGGTGATTGATGAGGAGAAACTCCATCACGCCCTCGCGGCAGTCCTTCACGAGCTGCGACGTGGTGCGAATGTGCAGGCCCGGCGTGGCGTTCGTGCCGCAACCGATTTGGGGGCGCGGCATCCAGTTGATCTTCTGCTTGCCGGTGGTGGGATCGATGATCGGAGCCTTCGTCGCGGGATCGACGGCGGGCAGGCCCATTTCGATGAGGCACATGCGGCAATTGCCCACGATCGAAAGCTTCGGGTGGTAGCAATAGTGCGGCACGTCGACACCGACGAGACGCGCGGCCTCGATGACGTTCGTGCCTTTCGGCACGGCGACTTCCTTGCCGTCGATGTTGACGGTGACGAGGTCGGGTTTGGGCGAAGCGATCATTTCGGAAATGCCTTTAACAGAAGATAACGAAGGGAACGAAGAGTCGGTCGTGTAGGAACAGTTTTGGTGCAGTGCGGCTTTGGAGCCTTTGTTCTCTTCGTTTCCTTCTGTTCAAACTTAGACCAGTTCGAGCGCGTTGCCGGGCTTCGGCGCTTGTTTGGTTTGGTGGTAGTTTTTGAATTCCTCGCCGAACTTCGCGATGAAGCTCTGCGTCGGCCACGAGCACGCTTCGCCGAAGGCGCAGATCGTGCGGCCGGGGATTTGATCGGCGACGCTCTTGAGCAGCGCGGCGTCTTCCTCGCGGGCGTTGCCGTGGACCATGCGCGTGGTGATGCGCTTCATCCAGAGCGAGCCTTCGCGGCAGGGCGTGCACTGGCCGCAGCTCTCGTGGGAGTAGAACGCGTTGATGTTGGCGAGCGCTTCGACCATGTTGACGGAGTCGTCCATCACGATCACGCCACCGGAGCCGCCCATCGTGCCGACCATCGCGAGCGAATCGAAATCCATCGGCACGTCTTCGACGCCCCAGTCGTAATCGACCATCTCGGCACCGACCTTGCGCTTGCCTTTGTAACGCTCGCCGAAGCGCATGATCTTCGCGGAGGAGCCGCCCGGAATCACCGCTTTGAACGTGCGTCCGGGCAGCGGTCCGCCGCAGACGTCGTAGAGCAACTGCCCCATCGTGATCTTGCCGGTCTCAAATTCGTAATAACCGGGCCGCTGCACGTGTCCGCTCACGCAGAAGATGCGCGTGCCGGTGTTGTTCGGCGTGCCGATCTTCGTGAACGCTTCGCTGCCCATTTCCACGATATGCTTCACGTGGCAGAGCGTCTCGACGTTGTTCACGATCGTCGGGCATTGGTAGAGGCCGAGGACCGCGGGGAAATACGGGGGCTTGATGCGCGGGTTGGCGCGCTTGCCTTCGAGCGATTCGATGAGGCCGGTTTCTTCGCCGCAGATGTAGGCGCCGGCGCCGCGGTGGACGAAGATGTCACAGGAGTAACCGGTGCCGAGGATGTTTTGGCCGACGAAATTATGATCGCGCGCTTCCTGAATCGCGCGCTCGAGGATCCGCGCACCGTGGGGCATTTCGCCGCGGATGTAGATGTAGGCCTGCTTCACGTTGTTCGCGAAGCACGAGATCATCGTGCCCTCGATCAATTGGTGCGGATCCTGATGGATGATGTAGCGATCCTTGAAGGTGCCGGGCTCGGATTCGTCGGCGTTGACGACGAGATAGATCGGCTTGCCGCTCTTGCGATCGACGAGACCCCATTTCACGCCGCACGGGAATCCGGCGCCGCCGCGGCCGCGCAGGCCGGATTTCTTCACTTCATCGATGATCGATTGCGGCGGAAGCGTGACCGCTTTCTTCAACATCTCGTAGCCGCCATGACGCAGGTAGCACGCGATGTCGTTCGTGTAACCGGGCTCGTCAATGTGACGAAAGATGATGCGGCGTTGTTCGGGAGCGGGCATGTAGCGGAAACAGATCGTTCAGCCGCGTTTCGCGGCTTCGGTTTTGATTTGGTCGCTGAGCTGCTTCGCTTTCGCGGTGTCGACGTTTTCGTGAAGGTCGTCGTCGATCAGGACGACGGGCGCGGTGCCGCAGCTCGCGAGGCATTCGACGAATTCGACCGTGACCTCGCCGTCGGGCGAGATCTCGCCGACCTTCGTGTTGAATTGTTTCTCGAATTCCTCGCAGGTTTTGTAACCGCCGCGCAGCGCGCAGGAGAGCGTGCGGCAGACTTTGATGTGACGGCGGCCGATCGGCTTCTGCCGGAACATCGGGTAAAACGTCACGACGTCATAGACGTTGATCGGTTGAATCTCGAGCTTCGCCGCGACCCATTCGAAGGTCTCGGGCGGGATGTAGCCGATGTCCTCCTGAATCAGGTGCAGCAACGGCAACGTCGCGCTGCGCTTCACGGGGTAATGCGTGATGACCTCGTCGATCCGCTGGAGGGTTTCTGGTTTGAGATTCATTGCTGGCGCAAAAAGTAGCGAGTAGCGGGTAGCGAGCAGCGAGTAGCTCGCCGGCGCAGCTCGGAGGTGTTTCGAAAAGTTCTCATGCTCACTACTCGCTACTCGATACTCGCTACTGTTTTCACCGGTCGCACTCGCCCATCACGAAATCGAGCGAACCGAGGATGGTCACCACATCGGAGATCAGGATGCCGGTGCAGATTTTCGGCACGATCGAGAGGTTGCAGAAGGAAGGTGAGCGGATCTTCAGGCGGTAGGGCACGCCGCCGCCTTTGCTCACCACGAAGAAGCCGAGAACGCCTTTCGGGTTTTCCGCTTCGAAATACACTTCGCCCGGGGGCATCTGCGGGCCCTCGGTCACGATCATGAAGTTCTGGATCAACTCCTCCATCGAGGAGAGGATCTTGTCCTTCGGTGGCGCGAAGATCTTGCGGGCGTCCTTCGCATACCAATCGCCGCCGGGGAAGGTCTTGATGACCTGGCGAATGATGCGGACCGACTGGCGCATCTCTTCGCCGCGAACCAGATAACGATCGTAGCTGTCGCCTTTCGTGCCGACGGGCACATCGAACTCGTATTGTTCGTAACCGGAGTAGGGCTTGTCCTTGCGCAGGTCCAGCGTCACGCCGCTGCCGCGCGCATTCGGGCCGGTGATACCGTAGGCGATCGCATCCTCCTTCGTGATGACGCCCACGCCGACGGTGCGATCGGTGAAGATCTTGTTGCGCGTGAGGAGGGCCAGAATCTCTTCGAGCGCCGGCAGGAACTGATCGCAGAACTTGCCCACGCGATCGAGCCAGCCGTCGGGAATGTCGCGCGTGACGCCACCGATCCGCGTGTAACTCGTCGTGAAACGCGCGCCGGTAAGCTCTTCGAAGAGGCGATAAAGATGTTCGCGCTGGTTGAGCGATAGCACGAGGACGGTCCACGCGCCCACATCGAGGCCGAAGGCGCCGAGGCCCATCAGGTGCGAGGAGATGCGCGCCATCTCGGCGGTGATCACGCGAATCGCCTGGCAACGCGGCGGCACTTCGAGACCCGCGAGTTTCTCGACCGCGATCGCGTAGGCCATGTTGTTGGCCAGCGGCGCGAGGTAATCCAACCGGTCCGTGTAAGGCACGAACTGGTTGTAGGTCATGTTCTCCGCGATCTTTTCGTCGCCGCGGTGGAGGTATCCAATAATTGGATCCGCCTTGGTGAGGATCTCGCCATCGAGCTCCATCTGGATGCGCAACACGCCGTGCGTCGACGGGTGCGAAGGCCCCATCGAAAGCGACATCTTTTCGCCGACCGCATCCTGATCGGGCAGCGCCGGCGAACCGCCCCCGGCCTGTTGGGCGGTGGCGATGCGGGCGGCGGATTCGGAAACGTTGAGTTCGGTGGCCATGTTAGCGCTTAGCTCTCGGCGATCGGGCATCATTCCTGCGGTTTTTCGACGCGCTCGTTCCAGCTTTCGTCTTTCGCGCGCGGCTCGGCTTCGGTGAGGTTGATCTCGCCCGAAGACGCGACAAACGGCCCGCCCATCATCGGCGCGGGGATCACCGGCGTGTTCGTCGCTTCGTAAATCTCGGGATCCGGCAGCGGCGTCTCGACGCCCGCGAGCGGAAACTCCTTGCGCAACGGCCACCCCGGATAACCGTCCCACATCAAAATCCGGCGCAGATCGGGATGTCCGGCGAACTTGATCCCGAACATGTCGTAACACTCGCGCTCGTGCCAGTTGGCACCCGGCCAGAGGCTCACGACACTCGGCGCCGACGGCTCCACGTCGTCGAGGCAATCGGATGCGACGCGCAGGTATTCGCCGCGCGCGATCGAGTAAACATGATACATCACCGTGAAGCGCGGCGACACGCCTTCGCTCCAGTCGACGGCAGTGATGTCGGCGAGGTGATCGAATCCCAGCGTCTCACGCAGCAACGCGAGCACCGCAACGAGATCGGCCTGCGGAACGTTGATCGCCGGGTGATCGCTGCTGGCGCGGTCGGTCACCTGCGGGAAACGCCCCTTGATCTGAGTAACTGCGTCGGCGGCAGCGGTCATGGCGCGAATGAGCGGGGAGTCGATCGCGGCGAGTGAAGCGCGTCGCCAGCCCGGAAGGCGGCTTCGTCGCGGCGCGCCCCGAAGGACGCCCTGAACTCTGGACTCTCGACTATTGGCTGCATGGTCACGCTGAAGCTTTGAAAAGTTCTTTCGCCGCAGGCTGGCTCCGGATCTTGGCCTGCAACTTGATGATCGCATCGATGATCGCTTCCGGACGCGGCGGACAACCGCTGATGTAAACATCCACCGGCAAGATCCGATCGACGCCCTGCATGTGCGCGTAACTGCGATACATCCCGCCAGAACTCGCGCACGCGCCCATCGCGATCACCCACTTCGGCGCCATCATCTGGTCGTAGATCCGGCGAACCTGCGGCGCCATCTTGTAAGTCACACTTCCCGCCACGATCATGCAGTCCGATTGCCGCGGCGAAAAACGCATCACTTCGGCCCCGAATCGCGAGATGTCGAACCGGCCATTGCCCACCGCCATCAACTCGATCGCGCAACACGCCAGACCCATCGGCATCGGCCAGATCGAGTTCGTGCGGATCCAGTTCACCACGGCATCCGCCTTCGAGACAATGATGCCACCCTCGATCTGGCTCTGGTAGGCAAGTTCTGTGTTGGAGGAGACCATCGGGTTAACGGATGTGAAAAGAGAAAATCCCCCGAAGGGTTGTTTGGCCGCCCCCCCCGCGCAAGACGGTTTTGGAAAAAGTTGTTCCATCACAATCGCTATCTCGCGGCGACAATTCAGCTTCGGGAATTTCCCGACCGAACCGCATTCGCAAATGAGCACGCCGAACGCCTTTCCCTTCTGAAAACGTCATCTAGACCGCGCTCACTCCCGCCCCGGAAGCCCACTCCCCTCCGCTTCCGCGCAATTCCGACTTCTTTATGGTTACTCTTCCGTCCCGCCTCCTCAGCGCATGCCTCTACCTCGCCGCTTTATCCACCAGCGCGTCCCCTGCCGCTCAGCCCGCGCTTTCCGTCACGCCCTTCGACGTGTCGGGAATCTATGAGGCAGGCGAAAAGGCGGGATGGACCCTCACTCTTCCCGCCTCGGACGCCGCCGCTCCTGCGCTCACCTATTCCGTCAAAAAGAACAACTTCGACGTCATCGCGTCCGGCCCGCTCCGCTTCATCGACGGTCGCGCCACCATCGAGACCACGCTCGACGAGCCGGCGATGCTCTACGTCGAAGTGCAAACGACCGACGCAGCCGAAATCCAAGCCGGCGCCGAAACGCCCACCCAACTCGTGCTCGGCGCCGCCATCGCTCCCGACCGAATCAAGCCCGCCGAACCCGCTCCAGATGACTTCGACGCATTCTGGCGTTCGAAAATCGCCGGCCTTCACGAGATTCCCGCCAATCCCATCTTGAAGCCGGGCGACAGCGGCGTCGAAGGCGTCGAATACGCCACGCTCACCCTCGACAACATCGATGGCGCCAAAGTTTACGGCCAGCTCGCGAAGCCCGCCCTCGGCGAAAAATTCCCCGCGATGCTGCTCCTCCAATGGGCCGGCGGTCCCTACCCTCTCCAAAAGCCGTGGGTCACCGATCGCGCCGCCGAAGGCTGGCTGGTCCTCAACATCGAACCGCACGACGTGCCCGGCGACCTGCCCAAGGAATTCTACGCCGCGCTCCCGGCCCTCATCCGTCGCTACAACACGATCTATAACGACGACCGCGACCGGAACTACTTCCTCCAAATGTATCTCGGCGCGTATCGCGCCGCCGACTACCTCACGAGCCGGCCCGACTGGAATGGCGAAATCTTCCTCGTCACCGGCACCAGCATGGGCGGACAACAAAGCCTCGCCGTCTGCGGCCTCCATCCGAAGCCGACGCATATGATCGTCCACGTTCCCGCCGGCGCCGAAGCAAACGGCAATCTCTTCGGCCGCACCGCGGGTTATCCCAATTGGGACAGCCACAATCCCCGCGTCGCCGCCACCGCGCGCTATTTCGACACGGTCAACTTCGCCCCCCGCATCCGGGCGAAGTCCCTCGTGTCGATGGGTTTTTTGGATACAGTGTGCCCGCCCGTCGGCATCTGGGCCGCCTTCAATCGAATCCCAGCCGCCAAGGAAGCCGCGCCGCTTCCCACCGCCGCGCACAACCACCAGGCAACCGCCGGGCAACAACGCGCGTTCACCGATCGCGACGAAGTCTGGCGCGCCGCCCTCGTGCGCGGCGAAGAGCCGCAACTCCTCTCGCACCGCACGCCGCTCGTTGGGGCGAACTAAACCGCTTCAGCCTTTGTCATCGCCTTTTTCAGCGATGGTGGAACCCGGCGTCCTCGCCGGGTTGTTCCGCGACGAGCCCACGCAAGTGCCAGCGGCTCCGCGGTCTTCGTCGCCGCGTTCGTATTGAATGGCGACCGCGGCGTTTGTCGTCACCCTCCGTGGCACACAGCCCATGAAGCCCCGGACCACCCAAGCTGACGTTGCCCGCAAAGCCGGCGTCCACGTCACCACCGTCTCTCTCGCTCTCCGCAACAGCCCGCGCCTCCCCCTCGAGACTCGCCAAAAACTCCAGTCGCTCGCTCACGAGCTCGGCTATCGACCCGATCCCGACCTCAGCGCGCTCGTCGCCTACCGGAAAAGCATCCGGCGCAGCAAACAGGTTAACACCCTCGCCTACGTGACCTGCGCCGGAGGCCGCTGGGACTGGAAAAACGCTCCCGCGCACGCCGATTTCTTCCGCGGCGCTTCCTCGCGCGCGCCACAACTTGGCTATCAGCTCGAACATTTCTGGCTCGGCGAACCCGGGCTCACGCCGCGCCGGCTCAGCGACATCCTTTTCTCGCGCGGCATCTCGGGCATCGTGTTCGCGTCGCACTGGGCCTGCGATCGCAGCCTCGACGAAATCGACTGGCCTCGCTTCGCCGCCGTCGCGATCGATCCGCTGCAACAACTCCCCACGCTGCACACCGTCACCAACGACCAGCGGCTCATCGTCCAGACCGCGATCCGCCGCGTGCGCGCCGCCGGCTACCGCCGCGTCGGTTTTGTCATCCCGCACTGGTGGGCGGAAATCGGCAACCTCGCCTGGTCCGCCGGCTTCCTTGCCGAACAACTGAAACATCCCGCCG
Organism: Verrucomicrobiota bacterium; assembly: GCA_023426435.1. Lineage (GTDB taxonomy): Bacteria > Verrucomicrobiota > Verrucomicrobiia > Opitutales > Opitutaceae > Opitutus. The sequence goes on from JAFAAS010000189.1 coordinate 32,093, forward strand.
ACGAACGCATCCCCATCCTCTTCTACGGAACCGAAGGGATCGCACGCACCCACTCCGACGTCGCCATAACCGTGCCCGAAGCCGAGTTCGCAGCCTGGTTCGCCCAACACCAGCCGGACGTCATCCTGAGCTACTCGCCTTTCGTCCTTCCTCGCCTGGAAAAGATGGGGCTGCAGGTCCCGCGCGACGTCGCCTTCGTCGACATCTTCCTCGAAAACCCCACCGGCATCATCGCCGGCATTCGCCAAAATTGCGTTCGCGTCGGCGAACTCGCCATCGAGGTGCTCGCCAGTCACCTCCAACAGCACACGCTCGGCCTTCCTTCGTTGCACACCACGACCCTCGTCGACGGCACCTGGTGCGATGGCACCTCGCTTCCGCCGAAAACCTGAACGTTTTTCGCTGCAACTTCCCGCTGGCACGTAAGAGTCGGCGCATGCGTTCCGCCCTGCGCGTGCCGCCCCGCCTCGTCCTCCTGCTCACTTGCGCGAGCGTCCTGGCTGCCACCGGCAGCTGCCGCCGCCCGTCGCCCAGCGCTGACAGCGGCAACCCGCCCGCTCGCCGCGCCGCTCCCGCCTCCGCGCTCGATCTCCTCACGCCGCGGGAAATCGGCGCGCCGTTCACGCGCCCGCCGTGGATCGCGCACGTCGTGCCCGTCGATCTCGATCGCGACGGCCTGCTCGACGTCCTCGCCTCCGAAGCGCAGGACAACCAGATCCTCTGGATCCGCCAATCCTCCCGCGGCGTATTCGAAGAAAAGATACTCGCCGAAAACCTGCGCGCCCCCGTTCACTCCGAAGCCGTCGACATCGACGGCGACGGCGATCTCGACGTCCTCGTCGCGAGCATGGCGGTGGTTTTCCCGCACAACGATCGCGTCGGCACCGTCTTCATTCTCGAAAACGACGGCGCGCAAAACTTCACCACCCGCGCGATCCTCGAAAACACCTCGCGCGTCGTCGACGTGCAGCCCGCCGACCTCAACGGCGACGGCCAGCTCGACCTCGTTCTCGCCCAGTTCGGCTACGATCAAGGCGAGGTCGCCTGGCTCGAACGCACCGGCCCGTGGGAATTTCGCCGCCATGTGCTGCTCGAGCTTTCCGGCGCGATCAATGTCTGCATCGCCGACTTCAACGCCGACGGCCGCCCCGACATCGCCGCGCTCATTTCCCAGCAGTGGGAGGAAGTTTACTACTTCCAAAACGAAGGCGGCGGCCGCTTCACGCCGCGTCGCATCTGGGGCTCCACCAACGAAGACTACGGCAGCAGCGGCTTGTCCGTCGGCGATCTCAACCGTGATGGCCGTCCCGATCTCGTGTTCTCCAACGGCGACGGCTTCGGTCCCGCCGCCACGCCCGGCCCGCGTCCGTGGCATGGTCTGCAATGGTTCGAAAACACCGGCGACGGCAACTTCCGCCATCGTCGCATCGGCACGCTGCACGGCGCCTACAGCCCCGTCGTGGTCGACCTCGACGGCGATGGCCATCCCGACGTCGTCGCCTCCGCCGCGTATTCAGATTGGAACAACAAAAATCGAAACGTGGTTTCGCTGATGTGGTTCAAGAACGACGGTCGCACCAATTTCGAACCTCATGTCCTCGCCCGCGGCCCCAAGGATCTCATCACGCTGGCCGCCGGCGATTTCGACGGCAATGGCCGCCCGTCGCTCGTGACCGGCGGTTTCTATATCTATCCTCCCTTCGACAACATGGGCCGGATCACCCTCTGGCGCCTGAACCCGTAACGCGCCGCTTCGCCCCGTTCATCTCCCGTCTCCCATGCCTCGGAAACTCCTTTTCGCCCTCCTCGCGTTCGTCGTCGTCGCCGCCGGCGCGGCGTGGTGGTGGCACTCCACGAGCTCGCGTTTGCAAACCGTCCTCGCAGCGCTCCCGCCGCAGCCCGACCTTTCCGACGCCGTTCCGGTTCTTCGCGAGGTCGTCAACGACGCCGAAAAACTCGCCCGCACCCGCGGCTCCGCGCGCGACGGCCTCGTCGAGCTCTCGCGCGTGTATCACGCCAACGGTTACCTCGACGAAGCCATGGCGTGCTACCGCGGCCTCACCCAGCTCGAACCTTCCGAGCCGCGTTGGTTGCATCTCCACGCCACCATTCTCGCCGGCTTCGGCGAAATCGATCCCGCGATCGAACTCTGGCAACGCGTGGTAACGCTCGACCCCGGTTACACGCCCGCCGCCCTCCGGCTCGGCGACAGCCTGCTCAAAGCCACCCGCATCGAGGAAGCCGCCGCCACCTATCGCGCTGTGCTCGAGCGCAACCCCGCCGAGCCCTACGCTTTGTTCGGCCTCGCGCGCATCGACTACGAAGCCGGCCGCGACCGCGCCGCCCTCGAACGCATCGAGCGCGTCGTTCAGCTCACCAATTTCCAACTCGGCTACGACCTCATCGTCAGCCTGCACGAACGGCTCGGTCAGCGGGAACGCGCCGACGCCATTCGCGGCACCTACAAAGCCTCCGGCGCCCACCGCGATCCGCCCGATCCGTGGGCCGACGCTTTGATCGACGCATGCTACGATCCGTATCGCCTCGCGCTGGCTGCCGGCGTTTCCGATCGCAACGGCGACCCCGACACCGCTCAACGCCTGCTCTACCGCGCGCTCGAACTCGATCCCAAGGATGTCTCGACCCGATTCCAACTCGGCACGCTCGCCGCGCGCCAGGGCGACGTTCGCACCGCGCGCGACCAACTCGAACGCTGCACCGTTCTCGATCCTGCTTTCGCCGATCCTTGGGCCCACCTCTCCGCCCTGCACGAACGCCTGGGCGACCAAGCCGCCGCAGAACGCACCCTCGCCGCCGGCCTGCGCAACTGCCCGCAATCGCCCGGACTCCACCTCATGCGCGCACGCCGCCTCAAAGCCACCGGCCGCATCGACGAAGCGATCGCCGAATACAATCTCTCGATCCGTTACCGCCCCAACGAGCCCGACGCCTACATCGAGCTCGGCAACGCCCTCATCTCCGCCGGCCGCGACGCCGAGGGCATCCAGCAAATGCGTCTCGCGCTCGAGACGGATCCCGCCCACCCCGTTCTCCTGATGGTGCTTGCCCTTCACTCGATCTCGCAAGGCGACGAAGCCGAAGCTCGCACATGGATGGCGCGCGTCGCCAATCAGCCGCGCGTCCCCCGCGAACATGCAGCCCGACTGAACCAAAGCTTCCGCGAAAAATTCGGAAAAGCCTGGCGCCCGTAACCACGAAGGACCGCGCAATATTTCCGACCGCCGAGCGGGCTCACTCAATTCAGTGGCCCGCGTGATGATGGTGGTGATGACCGCCCGGGGAACCGCTCGGCGAAGTGGGCCATTCGAACTTCGTCGAGGGCAACTCGCGCGGCTCATCTGAGCCTTCCTTGATCAGATAACGCCGGTCCAGCGCAAGCCCGCCGATCGTCTGCGTCTTGCCGGTTTTCGGCCAAACGATCTCGACGCGCACCACGCGATCCGCGCGCCCCAAACCGACCTGCACTTCCAGCGGCGACGCCCCGAAACTGCCTCCCGACGTCACCACGCGATGAATCGTCCGCTCGCGCCCACTCGTCGCCACGACGACTTTCACCCGCGCGCCAATCGCCACGCGATTGGATTCCACGCCTTCGAGTTTCAGCTTCAGCCAGCGGTTTCCGTGACCCGGGTTCGCAAAGAGCTGATTCCAATAACGGTCACCCGACATCGCGCCGCCGACGACCGAGTAAATATCCTGCGTGCCATCGTTGTTTACGTCGCCGAAGGCGATGCCATGCCCTTTCTGCAACTGCCCAAAACCTCCCGAGGTCGTCACATCCTGAAACTTCCCGGCGCCATCATTCCGAAACATCCGGTTCGGAATCAGCGTGCCCAGCGACGGATCGCCCGTGCCCACATAGAAATCGAGCCAGCCATCGTTGTCCAAATCCCCGAAATTCACCCCCATCGCATGCAGGATGCGAGGAAGCCCCGCCGCGGAGGTAACGTCGCTGAAGGTGCCGTCACCATTATTTCGATACAGCCGCGGCGCCTCGGCCTTCGTCGGAATACCCAGATAGTCCGCCGCGATGTCGCCCGCGTTGCGGATCGAATAACCGGTCACGAAAAGGTCGAGCCAGCCGTCGTGGTCGAAATCGAAAAACCAGCACGGAAACCTTCGGAGCGGCTGCTCCACGCCGGCGCTCGCCGCGACATTCGTGAATCGATGCGGAGTCTTCACCCCTGCGCCTGGTTCAACCGGGCCATCGTTCCGCATCAGCCGGTTCGGCCCCACGAGCGACGAGAGGTAGAGATCCGGGCGCCCATCGTTGTTGTAGTCCCCGGCCGTCACGCCTTTCACCCAATCCGTCAGCGCCAGCCCGTTCTCCGCCGCGCATTCGGTGAAGGTCCCGTCTCCATTATTGCGATACAGCTCGCAGGGCGCCGCCACGCCCGAATCCGGCACCGTCTCGTTCCCGATGAAAATGTCCAGCCACCCATCCCCGTTGAAATCGAACCACACCGCCGTTTGCGTCGAATGAAAGCTGAGCATCCCGGCTTCTTCCGTCACGTCGGTGAACGTGTTGTCGCCGTTGTTGCGCAGCAGCGAATTGGGATGCTGGCCATCTTTCCCGAGCCAACCTCCGCGCAGCACCAACACGTCCGGCAATCCGTCGTTGTTATAATCCCCCTGCACGATGTTCAGGCCTCCGACCAAACCCGTCAGGCCGGCCGAATCCGTCAGCTCCACAAACGATCCGTCGCCTTGATTGCGGAAGAACCGCAACGGACTCTGCAAACCCGACGCCGACGTCATCAAGTCGAGGAAACCGTCGCGGTCGAAGTCCTCCATCACGACGCCGCCCGACATGTCTTCCACATCGACGCCGAGCATTCCCGCGACATCGTAAAAACGTTTGATGTCGTAATCCGATTCGACGCTGACGGCGGAATCAGCCACGACGACGGCACCCCGTGCGGATACTCGCCCAGGGTCATGTAAGCGATGTTCAGCAGCCACGCGCTATACGGCGACGGCCGGATTTCCAACACGTCGCTCAACACCGCGATCGCCGCCCGCGATCCGCGCTGCGTGCGATGCACCCCGCCCCCCTGGATCGGCAGGAGACAGGAATCCTGATTATGGTTTTCCAGGCAATTTTCCTGCTCGCCGAGTCGCAGATAAGCCAGCGCTTTGAACTCGAGCAACTGCGCCAGGCGCTCGGGCGTCGGCATCTGGTTCCGCTCCAGCAGCATCTCTTCCACCTTCGCCAATTCGCGCAACGCGGCCTCCGACTGCCCGTCGTTCAATAGCGACAACGCGTAAGACAGCAGCAGCTGTCCCACGTCGCCGGAATGGGACGTCCGCGCTTCCTCCAACTTCGCCCGGTAATACGCCGCGGCGCGCGCGGCAAAAAAAGGAATTTCCACCGGATCGATCTTTTCCTCCAACCGAACCAGCCGCTCGGCCATGCGCCGGTTGCTCTCGGGCCGTGTATCCGTTTTCTGTGACAAACCGGGGTAGCGAATCTCGGCCGCCATGGCCGCCGCTCCCGCCGCCGCCACCGCCAGCCCGGCGGCCAGAAATTTCACGCCACGCGTCTGGCGGAGAAAACGGCGGACCTTGCAAAGGTCCTTGGGCGAGGGGGCGGTCGATGAGACAATCACGGGGAGAATCTCAACATAGACGGAGGCGGCGCGGAAAAGTCGCGCGTCATCGCTCGTCCATCGGGCCAGCGAACCAGCAATCTTCGTGGTGTATTCGTCTCTGGATACGAAAAGAACGCCGCCGCCGCCGACTGGCTGTAGTAGCCGGAGCCTGCCTGCAGCTCCTGCAACTGACGCGTGCCGTCAGCGAGCTCGAGCATCAGGTGCGCTCCGATCGCCGTCGGATTTCCCGCTCCCCCGTGCAATGACACCTTCAGCATCCGACGTGGGGCCGCGCCGGCATTCCTCCACGCGATCGTGGTTCCGCTATTCCGCGTCGTCAGTAAATCCGCTCCTCCATCTCCATCGAAATCCAACCGCACCAGCGCCTTCGCATCTCCCGGCACCACCAAGCCGCTTCGATGCGGCGGCACGGCTTCAAACCCGCCCCGGCCATCCCCGCGCAGCAGCTGACTCACGCCGCCCGCGAAAGGCCCGATCGCGGCGATCGGCGCGAACGAGTTCTGCACCGCGTAGATGTCCTGCGCGCCGTCTCCATCGAAATCGCCCGTCACGATCCCCTGCAACGGCGCGATCTGCGCAATCCGCGGCAGCGGCACAAAACGATGGCGTCCGTCGGCCGTGCTCAGGAATACGCCGCTCTGAAACTGCGTGGCGTCGTAACGTTGGGCTCCCGCGAGGCGTTCCGCGCCAACCACCTCTTCGAGCGATGCCGCCGCATACGCGTCGTTCTTCGCAAACTGCCGCGCGATCGACGGCAGCCGCGCACTTAGCTCCGACCGCGAACGAATCGCACGCAAACGTCCGTCCTCCTGCCGCGCCTCGACGATCTGATGCGCCCCGCCGCCACCAAACCGGCCATGGAACAGGATCGCCGGTGCAACATAAGGCGTATTCAAACCGACATTACCCGCCACGAAATCCATCCGGCCGTCGCCATTGAAGTCGCCGCTCGCGAGCGAGGTCCACCACCCGGCGCCCGCGGCGGAAAACCCCGCCGCCTCCGAAGCGTCGACGAAGCGGGTGCCTTGATCGTTGCGCCAATACCGCACGCCGCCCCACTCCAGCGCGACCACCAGATCGACCCATCCGTCTCCATCGACGTCACTCCACAAGGCCGAGGTCACCATGCCGATTTCCTTCAAATCGGGCGCCAGCACATCCGTCACATCTTCGAATTTGCCTCCTCGATTCCGGAGCAACGCACTGCGTGGCGCCGTCGGGTAACGCCCCGGCACGTTTCGTCCGCCAAGAAATACATCCAGGCTCCCGTCACGGTCGAAATCCGCCGCCGCCAGCGCGCCGGTCGGAACCGCCAAGGCAGGCAGCGCATCCGCCGCGGCGGCGAAACCACCGGCGCCGTCGTTCAAATGCAACACGGGCTGATACGCCGCCGCTCCCGGCGGACGGTTCGTGCCGGCCCTGCTCTGCAGGATATCGATCCGTCCATCGCCATTCGCGTCGAACGCCAGGAGAGGGCCATCATCGACTTGCGACGCCGGGAGCGTGTGCGAAAGCACGAACCGCTCTCCGTCATTGCTGAACACCCGCGCCGGCTCGGCACTCGTGCCGCCCATCACGATATCGTCCCAACCGTCGCCATTGAAATCCGCCACTGCCAGCGCGGGGCCGCGACGGTCGAATCGCACCGGCAACAGCGGCTGGGGATCGGCGTGGAAGCTTTCCCGGGATTCGATCGCCAGCGCGCGTTGCTCGCTTTCGTCGATGAACGGCGCAGGCACCTTCTGTTTCGGCCCGCGCGGAGATGCGGTCGTCGAGGGTTCGGTGATCGTGTAGCGCCGATTCGCCGCGAGATTTTCGAATTCCTGCACGTGCCCGCTCGGCCACTCGACCACGAGTCGGACGATCCGTTTCTGCTCGCCGAGACCGAAATGAACCACGGGCTCGCTGCTCGAGAGATAACCGCGGGCCAGCGCGAGCTCGCGCACCTGCTCGCCCGCTTTCGTCACCACCCGAACCTTTGCTCCCACCCCAAACCCATTCGACCGCTTCCCGCGCAACGCGATCACCACGCGATGCCCGTCGACGCTGTCGTTGCGCAGCACCGTCGGCTGCCCTTCGTAATTCGAAAAAATCAGATCCAGATCGCCATCTCCATCCAAGTCGCCGAAGGCCGCCCCGAAACTAACGCCCACGTGATCGAGTCCCCACGCCGCGCCCATCTCCTCGAAGCGCATGTCTCCGAGATTCCGATACACGAGATTGCGCTCCTTGAAAGCGGGCGATTCCTTCATCAACCGGCGCGAATCCGCCGGATTCTCCAGGGCCATGATCCGGTCGAGCAGGTCGGCATTGTGATACTCGCGGTTCATTCCGTTGGTCACGTGCAGGTCGAGCCGTCCATCGTTATCGAGATCCTCGAATCGCACCGACCACGTCCAATCGGTGGCGGGAAGCCCCGCGAGAATCGCCGCCTCCATCATGCGCGCCGTGCCGGTGTTCAACAGCAGCGCGTTGCGCATCAACTGCGGAGCGACCGTCAGGGCATCCGGAACGAGCTGCGCGCGGGCGCGCGAGCCGGCCATCCCGCGCAAATCTTTCTCCAACGAGGTGGCCGCCATGTCGCCAACGAAGAAGTCGATCAAGCCGTCGTTGTTCACGTCGCCGAGGTCCGCTCCCATCGAATAATACGCCGTCTGCGGCGCGACCGCGTCGATCACGTTGGTGAAGGTGCCGTCGCCGTTGTTTCGATACAGGCGGTCCGGCACCGCGTAGTCGTTGGCCACGTAGAGATCGGGCCAGCCGTCGCTGTCAAAATCCCACCAGGTCGCGGAATGCCCCATCGACTCGCCGGCGATGCCCGCCCGCTCCGTCGTTTCCTCGAAGCGCCCGTCTCCAAGATTGCGATACAACCGGTCGCGCTGCCCGCCGGGGCTCTTGGCCGCATCGAGCAGGCTGGTTTGCACGTAAACATCGAGCCAGCCATCGCGGTCGTAATCGCAAAACGCCGCCATGCCGCTCGCGTCGACGAGCGCCAGCCCGCGGTCCTGCGCCTGCTCCTTGAACGTGCCATCGCGCTGATTCACGTAAAGGCGGTTGGGCGCCGCGAACCGACAGACATACAGGTCGAGAAATCCGTCGTTGTTGATGTCGGCAAACGTCGCCCCTTGCGTCCAATGCGGCCGCGCATGGTTCGCCGTGTCATCGCTGCCAAAGAGGCTGCGCAGCGTTCCGCCAATTCCTGTTTCAGGTCCATCCTCGATCCCGGCGCGCTGCGTCACATCCTCGAACTTCCAATCGCCGAGATTCCGAAAGAGCCGGCTCGAACCCGTCTTGCTGACCACGAACACATCGGGCCGGCCGTCGTTGTCGTAATCGCCGATCGTCACCCCCGTGCCCATCGCACCATAGGCAAGCTCCTGATAGCGCTCTGCCCACATGCCGGGATCCGCGTAATGGTTCATCACGTCGATTCCGGTTTGTTCGCGCGGAAGTTCCGTGAACATCGTGCGACCCGCCGCGCGCGAGGGCGCAGCCAGCGCGGTCTCCAACAGCGCGGCATCCGCCCGATCGCTCCCCTGAGCCTGCGGCAGCATCAACGCCACCGCGAGCCAGCCGGCGCTCCAACGCACTGCGTGATCAATGGCCATGCGAACCGCCATGCCCTTGATGTCCGTGATGACCGTGCTGGTGATGCGAAGCTTCGCCGGGCTTGGGCCACGCAAATCCGCGGTGCGGAAGTTCCGTCGCTACGGTGTCGCCCTCGCGGATCGCATACACCCGATTCCGCTCCAGATTTTCGAGAACCTGCGTCTGGCCCGTCACCGGCCAGAAAATCTCCACTCGCAAAATCTTCGTCGCCTGCCCGAGGCCAATCTCCGGCCCGAGCGGATTCGAGCCAAAACTGCTGCCGGTGCTGACCACGTGGTGAATCGCGCGTTCGCCGGCGTCGGTTTGAACGACCACTTTCACTCGTGCTCCGACGGCGAGGCGGTTCGACTGCACCCCGGTCAGACGAAGCTTCAGCCAGTGATTGCTGTTTCCCGGATTCGCAAAGAGCTGATTCGGATAGTGGTCGCCCGTGTAAACGCCGCCGACGACCGTATAGATGTCCTGCGGTCCGTCGTTGTTGATGTCCCCAAACCCGACCGCGTGCCCTTTCTGCAGCTGCCCGAACCCGCCCGCCGTCGTCACATCCTGGAAACGTTGCCCGCCGTCGTTTCGAAACATCCGGTTCGGAATGAGCGTGCCCAGATACGGATCGCCCGTGCAGAGGTAGAAATCGAGCCAGCCGTCGTTATCGAGATCGCCGTAATTCGATCCCATCGTGTGCACGACCTTGAACAGATTGGACTCCTTCGTGGCGTCGGTGAACGTGCCGTCGCCGTTGTTGCGATACAGCCGGACCTTCTCCGCCCGGTTTGGCGCGCCAATCACATCGGCCGCCACATCGCCCGCGTTCGCGATGAAGTAGCCGGAGACGAAGAGATCGAGCCAGCCGTCGTTGTTGTAGTCGAAGAACCAGCACGGGAAACTCTGGAACGGCTCCGCGACGCCCGCCGTCGCCGTGACATCGGTGAAGCGCCAGGGCGCGTTCGGCGAACGGTCGTTGCCCGCCGGCCCGTCGTTGCGCAGCAATCGATTCGGGAACCCGCGCGAAGAAAGATACAAATCCGGGCGGCCGTCGTTGTTGAAATCGCCGCTCACCACTCCTTTGACGAACTCCACGAACGCGACCCCATTTTCGGCCGCGCACTCCGTGAACGTGCCGTCGCCATTATTTCGATACAGCTCGCAAGGGTGAACCTGGTTCAACTGCGGGATCGACTCGTTGCCGATGAACAGATCGAGCCAACCGTCGCCGTTGAAATCGAACCACGTCGCCGCCTGCGTCGGATGAAAGCTGAGCAACCCCGCCTCCTCGGTCACATCCGTGAAGGTGTTGTCGCCATTGTTCCGGAGGAGCGAATTGGGATACTGGCCGTCATTCCCCTGCCAGCCGCCGCGCAGCACGAAGACGTCCGGATAACCGTCGTTGTTGTAATCGGTGTGATTGATGTTCAGCCCGCCGGTCAGCCCGGTCAGCCCCGCTTCATCGGTCAGATCCACGAAGGTGCCGTCGCCTTGGTTGCGAAAGTAGCGGATCTGGCTGTGCAGACCCGCCGCGGAAACCACGAGGTCGAGAAATCCATCGCGATCGAAATCCTCGAGCGCGACCCCGCCGGCGAGATCGTCGACGTCGAGTCCGAGTTGCCCGGCAATGTCCGGAAACCGCGGCAGTGCGTAGTCCGACTCGAACGACTTGGGCGGAATCAGCCACTGAGGCGGAACTTTGTCCGGATACTCGCCGAGCGTCATGTGGGCGATGTTCAGCAGCCAGATCGCGTTGGGATTGGGATTGAACTCCAGCCACTCGTGCAGCGCGCGCACCGCGTTGCGCGAACCTTCCGGCCGGATGTGCACACCTCCGCCACGAATCGGAAGCAGGCACGAATCTCCGTTATGGTTGAGCAGGCAATTCTCCTGCTCGCCCAGGCGCAGGAAGGCCACGGCTCGCGTTTCGAGAAACTTCGACGCGAGCTCGAGCGTCGGTGTGATCGCAGGGTCGTTCAGCATCCGATCATACTCGTCGAGGGTCTTCAGCGCGGCGGCCGTTTGACCATCGTTCAACAACGACGTCGCAAGCTGCATCGTCAGATCGAGCCGCTCGCGCGGCGTTCGCGCGGCCGAACGTTTCGCGCGATAAATTTCCGCCGCCTTCCCGGCCAGATACGGATTGATGAGGGCATCCGACGTCTCCGGCAGACGCGCCAATCGCTCCACCATCCGCCGCGTGCTTTCAGGCTGCGGCTTCGCCAAACCCTCGCTGCCCAGCAAAACAGATCCCACGACGAGCGCGCAAAGGCCGATCCGACAGCCCGCAGATATCCGGTAAACAGGGTTCATGGAGCGGAAAATTTAATCATCGCGGGCGGCGGCGTGGAGAAGTTCTCCGTCGTCGTCGCCCCTCCCGGCCAGGTGATCGTCAGCCGGCGCGGCGGATTTGCATCGGGATAACCGAAAAACGCGCCCGGCGCGGACTGGCTGTAGTATCCAGATCCCGCATACAATTCATGCTGCTGTCGCGTGCCGTCGGCCAGCTCCAGCGTCAACCGCGCCCCCACCGCCGTGCGGTTCCCAGCCGGACCTTGCAGCAACACGCGGAACGAGCGCCGTCCGCTCACGCCTTGGTTGCGCCAGGCCAGCGTCGTCGCGTCGTTGCGGCTCACGAGAAAATCCGGCCAGCCGTCATCGTCGAGATCCAGCACCACCAAGGCCTTCGCATCGCCCGGCACCGCCAATCCGCTTTCCAAAGCGGGCGCCGGATGAAACCCGCCGCGGCCATCGCCGAGCAAGAGCTGGCTCAAACCGCCATCGAATCGGCCGATCGACGGAATCGGTGCATACGAATTTTGCACCGCGTAGATGTCCGTATGACCGTCGCCGTCGAAATCGCCCGTCACGATCCCTTGCAGAATCGAAATCTGCGCGAGGCGCGGCAACGGCTCGAAGCGATACGTGCCGTTGGCCTGACTCAGGAAAACACCGCTCCGCAACTCCGTCGCCTCATAACGCTTCGCCTTCGCCAGCCGATCCGCGTCGAACATGTCGGCGAGGGTCGCCTTCGCAAAATCGTTATTCTTCTGAAACCGACGACGCAGCGTCGGAATCACCGCGCTGAGGCTCTTCAGCGTGCGCCGCGGATAGAGTTTGTCGCCTTCATAGGAGGCTTCGATCAGTTGCGGCGGGCCGGATCCAAACTGCCCGTGCAACAAAACCGCGGGCGCGCGATACGTCGTGTTCAGACCGAGATTGCCCGCAACATAGTCAGGGCGACCGTCGCCATTGAAATCCGCGCTGGCCAGCGAGGTCCACCAACCCGTTCCCGCTGCAGCGAACCCCGCCGCTGCCGAGCGATCCTCGAAACCGCGACCTTCCCGATTTCGCCAAAACCGCACGCCACCCCATTCCAGTGCGAGCACCAGATCGGGCCAGCCGTCTTGATCGACATCGCTCCACAACGCCGAACTCACCATCCCCACCTCGACCAAATCCGGGGCCAGGGCCGCGGTGACATCCTCGAAGCGCCCGCCGAGGTTGCGAAGAAGCGCACTGCGCGGCGCAGTGGGATAACGTCCCGGGAGCACGCGGCCGCCGAGAAAAAGATCGAGTTTTCCGTCACGATCGAGATCCGCCGCCACGGCTGCACCCAAGCTGCTCGGCAACGGCGGAAGGGCGTCCGGCGCGGGCGCGAATTCGCCGTCGTTGTTCAGATGCAGCAGGGGCTGATACTCGGGCGCGTGGAGATTCCGATTCGTGCCCGCGCGCGTTTGCAGCAGATCCACATCGCCGTCGCCGTCGGCATCCAGGAACAGCAACGGTCCATCGTCCAAAGCGGACGTGGGCAATGTCCCGACACTCGCGAATCGCGCGCCGCCCGCGAGCAACTGCGCGGCGTGCCGGCCGGTGCCGCCAAGAACGACATCGTCTTTGCCGTCGGCGTTGAAATCTCCCACCGCGAGCGCCGGTCCGCGTCGATCGAAACGCGTCGGCAGCAGCGGCTGGCGATCGGGAATGAAAGTCTCTTCGGACCGCAACGAAAGGCCTCGCGCGGCACTCTGGTCCACAAACTGCCGGGTGGCGGCTGGCTGCCGCACCGTCGGCTTTTCGCCGCGCCCGTCGATCGTCGCGGGGCCCGCAGGCTCGGTGATCGTGTAGCGTCGGTCCGTCGCAAGATCGGTAAGCACCTGTCGATGACCGCTCGGCCACTCGATCGTCAAACGATCGATCCGCTTCACCTGACCCAAACCGAAGTGCAAGACGGGCTCGCTGCTGGAAAGATAACCGCGACCCACCATCAGCTGCCGCACCTGAACTCCCGCGGACGTCTCGATTCGGGCAATGGCTCCGACGCCGTAGCGGTTGGAGGTCGTTCCGCGCAACGCGAGGATCACGCGATGCCCATCGACACTGTCATTGCGCATCACCGTCGCCGGCGCTTCGTAGTTGGAAAAAACAAGATCGAGGTCGCCATCGCCATCGAGATCGCCAAACGCTGCGCCGAAACTGACGCCTTTCTGATCGAGCCCCCACGCCTTGCCTACTTCGTCGAAGCGCAGGTCTCCAAGATTTCGATACGCCAGATTCCGCTCGTTCAAAACCGGGCTTTCCTTCATCACGCGCAGCCGCTCGTCGGGATTCTCGCGGAGGATCACTTCGTCGCGCAGGTCGACGTTGTTGTATTCCCGCACCATTCCGTTGGTGACGTAGAGATCCAGCAGGCCGTCGTTGTCGAGGTCCTCGAACCGCACCGCCCAGGTCCAATCCGTCGCCTCCACGCCCGCCAGCGCACCGGCCTCGAGAAAACGATCGAACCCGGTGTTGATGAAAAGCGTGTTGCGCAAGACCTGCGGCGCCAGCGTGGCGCTGTCGGCATCCTCGCGAATCAGCTCGCGCGCCGCCGCCATGCTGCGCTGGTCCTGCTCATGCGTGGTCGCCGCCATGTCAGCGACCAACAGGTCGATCCGACCATCGTTGTTCACATCGCCCTGGTCCGTGCCCATCGCCGAATAGGCGACTTGGGGGACCACGTCGTGCAGCACCTGCGTGAACGTTCCGTCACGATTATTTCGATACAATTTATCCGCGGGCTCGAAGTCGTTGGCGACATATATGTCCGGCCAGCCGTCCTCGTTGTAATCCCACCACATCGCCGAATGCGCGAGGCTCACGTTGTCGATTCCCGCGCGATCCGAAACGTCCTCGAAGGTGCCATCGCCGCGATTCCGAAACAGACGATCGCGCTGCCCGTGCGGGGACTTTCCGGAATCGAGCAGGTTGGTCTGGATGTAAACATCGAGCCAGCCGTCGCGATCGTAGTCGCAGAAGTTTCCCATGCCGCTCGAATCCACGAGCGCCAGACCGCGAGCCGCCGCCTCTTCGGCGAACGTGCCGTTGCGCTGATTGATGAAGAGCAAATTGGGCGCCCCGAAGCGACACACGTAAAGATCGAGCCAGCCGTCGTTGTTCACGTCCGCGAACGCAGCGCCTTGCGTCCAGGGATGGGCCGCCTTCGCACCGGAGGAACCCACCAGACCTTTCACCCAACTCAGCCCCTGCGCGAGCGCGCCGCCGGAGTGGGCGATCCCGGCCGACGCCGTCACGTCCTCGAACTTCCAATTCCCTAGATTCCGAAACAACCGGCTCTGTCCGGTTTTGCTGACAATGAAGACGTCGGGACGATCGTCGTTGTCATAATCGGCAATCGCAACGCCCGTGCCGATGGCGCCGAGCGCGAACTCCCGGTTGAGTGCGCCCCACATCTCAGGATCGGCATAGATGTTTTCGTTAACGATTCCCGTCTGTTCCGGCGTCAGCGCGGTAAAAAGCGTCGTGCCCGCCGGACGCGAAGCAGGAGCGAACGCACGCTCGCTCAAACCGGCCTGAACTTCCGCCGCCGCCAGTGAAAGGCTCGATCCAACCGGGCCCGCCCACAGGGTCAGGCACGCAGTCAACGCGAGCAAACAAGGAGCGGCAGTGCGGGGGTTCTCGCCGGCTGGCATGTCGCGAAACACGACAATCCCCACCCGGAGCGAGTCAAGGACCGACGCGGTGCACGACGAAGCGCTCGCCTCGTGAGCTCAGATCAATCGAACAAGCTCTCGCGTTCGTGCCACTGTTTGGACGCGACGAGCTTTCCATCGATGAACAAAAGCGCGGTCATCTGGTAAATGGTGACGCGCTCGTTGCGCATGAACGGCACGTCGACGTCGATGATCTCGCCATTCTTGCTGTTCACGCCCGGCCCGCCCCAGGCAGGCACCTTTTGCGTGGTCGGCGCGACTTGATTGATCACCCGCTTCGCGACTCGCCGATAAATCCAGGATTCGCCTTGCACACCTTCGGCTTCAATTGGGCGAACCTCCCGCGGTTTGCCGATCAGGCCCAACACGGTCTCCGCGGTCATCCCCTTTTGGATCGCCGGCTTGCCTTGCACCACCTCGCTGGCCGGCCCGCTCGCACCTGCCGACGTTTCTGAAGCGACAACCAACCCGGCCAACACAGTTCCCGCGAGCACCGTCAGAAGAATGGTTTTCATACCAAACCAAACACCGCGCACCGCCTTTCTCCTTCAAATCCACGAGCCCGTCCGCCGGAATCTTTGCGAGCGCCGGGACCGGACTTGCTAACCTCGGGACAGCACCCAGCATCGGGGGCCCGCTCGCGTCCGCGCATGACTTCCCCCGTCCGGCTCCTGCTCCGCTTCTGGTTCGTCGCCCCGCTGCTTGCGGCTTTCTTCCTGGTGTGGATGCACCGATCGCGAGCGGACCACGTCGAGGCGCTCAGCAAGCTCCCGACCGAGATCGCGGTGGATCCCAAATCTCCCACGGGTTACGCCGGCGGCCTGCGGACGCTGGTCGTTCCTGGCCACAACAACGAAAGCTATCAGTGGATCCTCCAAACGCAGCAGATGGTGCATCGCGGCGAATGGCGACTGCGGCACGTCGATTACGACAACGCTCCCGTCGGACGCCCGGTTTATTCGCCGTCGCCATATCGGTGGTGGCTCGCTGCTTCGGGATGGCTCGGTCACACGCTCTCCGGCGCGCCGATCGGTCTGGCCATCGAGCAGGCCGCCCTCTGGGCCGATCCGCTCCTTCACCTCATGTTGCTGGCGGGCGCAGCGGGCTTCGTCGCGTGGCGATTCGGACGATTGCCCGCGTTGCTGGTTTCATTCGCGGTTGCCTTTGTCTTCCCCCTCGCCGGCGGGTTCGTGCCCGGCGCGCCCGACGCGCGGAGTCTGACTTACGCGACTCTGCTCGGCAGTCTGCTAACCCTCACCGCCGGTGTATTTGCGGCGGAGAAATCGATTCAAAGCACCCGACGCTGGTTCATCACCGCGGGCGGATTGGCCGGAGCCGCGCTCTGGCTCGATGTCACCACCGCAGTGATCCTGGGTGGCATCGTGGCGGGAGCAGTGGCGTCGGTTTGGCTGAATCGGAAACGAAACGCGTTCGTGCTCCCGTGGCGCGCATGGGCGATCGCCGGCGCGTGTGCCACCTTGACCGGCTACGTCGTGGAGTTCGCGCCAGCACATCTGGAATGGAAATCGGTGCGACTCTCGAGCGTTCACCCGCTCTACGCGATTGCATGGCTCGGAATCGGCGAGTGGCTGGCGAGACTCCCGCCGAGCGCGGCACGCGAGCGCCGTCGACGCGACTCCATTGCTTTGGCGCTCGCGACGCTGGCTGTCGCCAGCGTTCCAGTTGCGATGTGGATCAACCACGATCGCGCATTTCTGACGCCGGGCACCTTCGCCGCGAGATTGACGCTGCTGGACGACGCCCCGGGCGCCGACAACTTCGCGAAATGGATGGTGCAGGAAGGACTATCGTTCCGACTGCTTGCGACATGTCTGCCTCTCGCGCTGCTACCGCTCGCCGGCTGGATGCTTTTCCGGCGGGACACCTCCAGCGCGCAACGCACCGCAATCGTCCTCCTACTCGTGCCCGCCGTCATCGGCACGGGATTCGCCTGGGCGGAACTCAGCTGGTGGCCCCCCTTGGATTATGTGCTCGTCGTGCTTCTCGCAGCCGTGTGTGTCGGCGTGAAAACAGACGGACAAACCGGACGCTGGCTGATCGGCACCGCGATTGTTTCCGTCTTGGGTTTGATCGCACTCCTCCCCGCAAACTCCCACGAAAATGCCACGCGTTCGCCGGCTGAATTGCAGGCTCTGGCCGAACGGGATTTTTCGCACTGGCTCGCCCGTCGTCGCGGCGAGGAAGGCGCACTCGTTCTCGCTCCGCCGAACCTCACGGTCTCGCTCATCTACCACGGAGGGCTACGCGGCCTAGGCTCGCCGTATCGAGAAAACGAGGACGGCTTCCGCGCATCGGTGCGCATCGCGGGCGCAATCCACGCCGACGAAGCTCATGCGCTCGCGCGTCAACGTGGGCTCACGCACGTCGTGATCCCGACGTGGGACAATTTTCTCGACGAATATTCGCGGCTCGGCGGCGCTGCGATCGAACAAACCTTCCTCGGCCTGCTGCACTCCTGGTTGCCGCCGCGATGGTTGCGTCCCGTCGCCTACTACGTGCCGAACAACGAGGCCTTCTCGAACGAGCAGCTGTTCATCTTCGAGCACACAGACATTCAGGACAACGCGACGGCACTGGGCCGGTTGGCCGAATACTTCCTCGATATGGGACAGATCCAGCTCGCGTCGCAAGTGACGCAAGCCTTGGCCCACGAGTATGCGGCGGATCTGGGAGCGCAGATCGCGAAAGCGCGGACCGAACTCGTGCGTCGCGATCAAGCGGGCTTTTCAAAAACAGTGGAGACGATCGTTGCTGGATTGGAACAAGGCGTCGATGACCTGCTGCCTTGGGACCGTCGCGTCAGCCTGTGCCTGGTCCTCGCATCGGCAAACCGCGCGACGGTCGCCCGCGAACAGGTTGAACGCTGCCTCTACGAAATGAGCGAGACCGACGTAAGAACTCTCTCGGAGGGCACGCTTTTCCGTTTTCTCCTCCTGTGCAAAGCGCTCGGTCTGGAGATCGAGGACACACAACTACGCGACCTCGCACGCTCGCTCGTGCCGGAAGCGCTTCGTGCCCAGCTTTGACGCGGGAATCGCGCCGTCATTCGAGCTGGCGTAAATTGCGACGCGCCGCTTCGAAGTCCGGAGCCAGTTCGAGCGCGCGAAGCCAAAAGGCGCGGGCCTGATCGGCGCGGCCCTGCTGTAGTGCGATCACCCCGCGAAGATTGAGCGCTTCCACATCGGCCGGATAGAAGCGCAGCAATTCATCGGCGCGCCGGGCCGCGTCGGCGAGCCGGCCGAGTTGCAGGAACACCCCCGCTAGTTCGTAGAACGCATCGCGCGCTCCCGGACGCAGCTTCAACACCTGCTCGTAGTGCGTGGCTGCATCCCCGAGCCGCTCCGGCGAACGGCTCAGCAGTCGAGCCAGGTAGAAATGAGCGGACGCATAATCGGGGAGTTTCTTCAGCGCTTGTTCGAAGTGTCCCAACGCTTCGCTCTCACGGCCCGGAATCTGGGCCAGCGCCATCGCCAGATTCGCCTCGGCCAAGGCGAAATCCGGACGCAAACGCAGAGCCGTCTGGTAATGCTCCACCGCCTCCGGCAACCGCCCAGGGAGAGCGGCGAGTTCGTTGGCCAGCGCGTTGTGCGCTTCGGCATACGAAGGGCGAATGCGAATCGCCTCCTCAAACAATGCTATCGCTTCTTCGGCATGGCCCGGCTCTCGAACGAGCAATGCTCCCAACGCGCCGCGCGTGTCCGCGCTCTTCGGATTCAATTCCAGCGCCTTCCTGAAAAGCGCGATCGCTTCGTCCCGGCGCGCGGGCGTTTTACCGATCCGCTGCGCAAGGATATGATGCCCCATCCAGCTGGTCGGATTGTCTGTGATGTTAGCCTGAAACAAAACTTCGTCGCTCACATACAACCGGCTCTCGGCGCGCGATTTCATCGCGAGCGCGCCGATCAACAGCACGGCTCCCGCGGACATCACCGCTCGCCATCCGACCTGCGCCAGGATTCGGCTCGTCAGCGAAATCAACAAAGCCGCCATCCCGGTCGCCGCCACAGGAATGGCGAGATATTGGAAGTGATCCGCGACGTAGGAAAACTGGAAGGGGAAGACTTTGAAATATCCGAGAGCCGGAAAAAGCGTGCCGACGTAGAGGAGCCAGACCGCAAGCGGGGCACGCGTTCGATGTCTCAGCAGCCAGGCGGCCATCGTGACAGCACACGCAGCGATCAAATATCCGACCCAGCCAGACGCCTCTGCAGAAACGTCCCAAAGCGGATAGAAGAAAGTGAGGTCGGCCGGCCAAAGCAGTTTGCCGACGTAGAACCACAACACTCGCGCGGCGAGCAGCGTTCGTTCGACGAACGTTAAATCAGGGACAACAAGATCGGCCCCGATCATCGTTCGTTCGACCGATGCCGTGACCAAGCCCGCGGGTATTGCGAGAACCAGCCACGGCAGCAGCGGGAGAACGTCGCGCCGAAACTCCAACCGGCCGTGTATCCACCACAACACGACGAGGAGCGCGGCGGGCAACGTCGCGGTGGTGGTCTTCGTGCCGAGAGCCAGGAGGTAGAGGCCCGTCGCAACGCCATAAATGAAGCCGCTGCGTTGACGAAAAAAACGGAGATACGCCAACGCCGCACATAGATAGAAGGCCGTGGAAAGCGTGTTCTTCTGCTCGGTGATCCATGCGACCGACTCGACACAAACGGGATGAGCCACGAAGAGAAACGCCGACAACGACGCGAGCCCTCGAGCCGAACCCGCGGACTTCGGAGACGCGTTCCGCTCGCCCGCGGCGCGAGTTCGCGCGAGTTGCAGCAGCACGGCAGCGATTAAACAAGCGTTCGCGGCGTGCAGGAGGACGTTGACGATGTGATAGGCCACAGGCGCATCGCCCCACAATCGATGCTGAATCCAGAAGGCGAAATGAAGGACAGGATAATATTGCTGGGTGGATCCGGGCTCGAACCAGATCCGCCACAAGCCATCCCACCCGCGGAGTTCCGCGCGCGTCACGTGCGCCGGATCGTCCCAAAGAAACGCGCCGTTCAGAGCTGGCGCATAGATCAAAAACGACAGAAGAAGGATTCCGCATCCGACCGCGAGATGGATAAGCATCCACGCCGGGGGAAACGCGGAAGGTCGTCGTGGAGAATCGCCGACCGATGGACTGCTCACCGATTTTCTACGCATGCAGTCCTCGTGAGTTCATCGCGCGCCACGCTGTTCGGTCGGTGCGCGATCCCAAGCAGGCGTTGGTGATGAGAGAGCATTGAGAGGGATTGGACAGGGCACCGGCGCGCCAAGGTTTCAACAACCGCACGCAGCAAGATCAACCAAGCTGATCGAGTTCACGAGCCCGCGGAGACCAGCGAGGGGGCGGGGTCGGGAGACCTACGCTACATTGCGGGGGTGGAGCGCGGTCAGGTTGACCGCGCTACGGAGGAGCAGGATGCGGCCGTCCGCTTCATTCATCGAGTCTTGTTGAGTTCCGTGCGATTCGAGCCCCCCCAAAAAAAAGCGCCTCCCGGAGATCGGGAGGCGCTGCATCTGCCCAAAGGCAGGAGATGACTAGAACGAGAACGTATTCGTCAGCGTGAAGAGACGCGGCGGCGCTATACGATAGGTCGCCGGCGTGCCATCAGGCTGGGTGGTAATCGGTATCAGCTCGTTGTCCTGGAACGCATTTCTGACGTTGAACTGGATGCGCCAGTTGATGCGGTCCGTGACCTTGCGACTGTAGCCGACCCAGAAGTCGAAGTTCGTTTCCGCCGGGCCCATGTAGGGGTTGGCGATGTCGAACGACAGCTCGCGGGGATTGTTCGGATTAGCCACCGGGCGATAGCCGATCACGACCTCGCTCTGCCAGCGAACGCCACCACCGAGGCTGAGGCCCTTGAGGGCGCCTTCGGTGAAGTCGTAGGTCGTGATGCCGTTGACGCGCCACTCACGCAGCTCGGGCACGTTGGTGTTGTTCTGCAGCTTGCGCTGCGCCCACTCGCCACCGACGTTGTTATACCACTGGAACATGGTGGTTTCGTTACCCGCACCACCCCACCAGATGCGCATGTCACCGGCGGCGGTGTTGTTCAGCGCGTTTTCGTAACCGGCGATGAACTCGGCCAGGTTGGCGCCACCGATGTTCGAGCGGGTCGCGCTCGTCTTGGCGGCGTTCACCAGCAGGCGCCAGTTGCGAATCGGCTCAGCGGTGAGTTCGATTTCATAGCCCTTCGAGGTGCTGTCTTCGGTGAGGGCGAAGCCGTTCGGAACCGACGCGGTCAGCCCGCGCGGATTGGATTGGTTGAACGGATCGTTGAGGTTGATGCCCCACGCGGCATAGAAGCGCGGATCGACCTGAGCCTGCCAGGCACGCCAGGCCGCGACGACCTGCGCCTCGCGGGCGGACGCTTCTTCCTGCGTAGCATACGGGCCACCGGTGCCGAAGTTGTAGAGGCTGTTGGTGGGATCCCACTCGGCGTTACCCGGGCGGAACTGCGCGGACCAGCCCGGGGGCTGGGGAGCACCCGCGGGGCGGTTGTTCACCTGATTGCTGATGATCTGGCCGCTCGGCTGGTTATCCAAGCCGAGGTCGTATTCGAACTGATTGGCCGCGCTGCCACCCCAAACCTGCGAGTTGCCGAGGAAGCCGGCGCCGTTCAGACCCGAGCTGTTGGCGTTCGTTGCAGCCGTCTCATATTTATTGATACGAAGCGAATACTTGCCGTCGCGGGTCTCGAGGATGAGGCCGTAGTCCTTGGTTTCGCCCTGCGGGAGAGCGATCTGCTCGCCATACACGTCGACGCGGAGGGCTTCCGGTTGGAAGTTGCTCGACTTGTTGAAGAACGCGCTGACGCGAACCGGAGAGTTGGCGAGCACATCCTTCAGCCAGGGCAATTCGTCGAAGTGCGTGACAATACTCCAAGCCTTGGAGGTCTCCTCGAGGTCCGACCCCGCCTTCGGCAGGTAGTAGGCGTCCGGCGTCAGGTTCATGAAACCATACTGACGCGTCTGCGCCACACCGTCTTCGTTGCGTCCGCTGTTGTTGTTAACGGAACGGCTCCAGCCTTGGGCGCGGTCCTTGCGGTAACCGAACGTGCCCACGATCGCTCCATCGAGCAGGTGGCCCTGCCACACGAGCACCTTGGAGGTGACACGCTTTTTCTGGAGGCGCGCGCTGGTCGTCAACAGATCGCGATTGCCGGGAGCAGCCTCGGAATCGGTGATGTTGAGCGGCATATTGGTCCAGCCAACATAGTTGGCGGCGTTGTCCGCCTGCCAGGCCTCGTAAGGATTGTCCCCATACTCGTAACCGTCGTCCCCAGCGTTATCGATGAACCACTGGATCGTCGCGGGATCGTTCGGATACGTCTGATTGGCCCACACGGCGCCCGGATTCACATAGTTCGGATCCGACGGGTTAAGCGAGCGGTTCCAATGCGAGTCGAAGAGCCGCATGGTGCCGGAGGTGAGCTTGATCTCGTTTTCCAAGCGGGGCAGGTTCGCGCCAGAGGCCGAACTGCGGTTCATCAAGGAGGGCCCGAGGTAAATGACCGCGCTCGGGAGGTAGTTCTGACCTTCGTTCCAATTAGCCGTATTGTTGAGGAAGGCACGCCAAGCCGGGTCGGTGACCGCGTAGCGGGCCCAGCTGCGGTTATCGGTCTTCTGCTCATCACGTCCCCAGAGGCCGGTCAGGGTGTGGCGGCCGAGGAAGTTCGTGAGGATGTTACCCGAACCTTCTTCGTCGAAGTCATGCGTGACAAATGCCGTAGCACGCTTCGAGCTACGATCGCTCGTGTAGGAGCTGTTGCCGCCGGAGCCGTTGTCGCCGACAAACGCGCGACCGAGGTTCTGGTTAGGCGTGCCGTCCTCGAAGGGAATGCGCACACCGTTGCGAACCGCGCCAGCGTTGGTGCCGTCGGTGTCGGTCGTGTTGATGTCGATGTAGATACCTTGCTGACCGCCGGACATGAACGAGATCTGGCCGTTGCGATAGCTTTCCCGGTTGTAGGTCAGATCGAAGCCGATCTTATCGTCCAAGAAGGTCTGCGAGAGGCTCAGATTGATGACATTGAAGTCCTGCCACTCCTTCTTGTTGGGACCATCGAGCAGGTTGTTGTAGAAGTCGAAGATCGTCGGGTCGGTGATCGAGTTGTCCTTATAAACACCGAACTCAGCAAACGGAAGGCCCGCGCGCTGGGCGTAGGTGCCGTAGCTGTTGAGACTGACAAGACGATTGAAGTCGAAAGCGCCCACGCCGTTGTCAGGCTGACCCGAGCTGTTGATGCCCCAATTACCGCGGATTTCTTGGAGCACGTAGCGATTGGGCGTCGAGCTGCCAAGGGTATCGAAGTAACCCGTCGGTCCACCGATCGAATTACCGAAATTGCCGATCCAAGGATTGAAGTGAGGGTTAAACCGGCCGCCATAAGGGCCACCGTTGATCGCAGGACGCGTCAACCCGTGCGGGAAATCCGGGCTGTAGAAGTTGTCGTTCTGCGCCATGTGCGGGTTGATCGTCAGCTTATTCAGGTTCTGATAAGTGCGAGCAGCGCCCGAAGTGACAGGGTTGCCGTTGATGTCGGTGCCGTTGCTGACATAACGTCCTTGGTCCGAGCCGGTCCAGAACCAGGGTGTGATGAAGTCGAGCGGGGGCAGCGTGCGCGGACGGTTGCTGCGGACTTTGCCCGCTTCGCCGTTGACCTTGAAGATCGTGCGCGCCGAACCCCTCTTCAGGAATCCGGGCTCATAGCGCAAGGCGCCCGCGATGCGGTGATCATCCTGGAACGCCGGGCGCTGCTGGAACTTCTGGTTGTCAGCGAGACCCATGATGCGGATGGCCAGTTCGTCCTTCAGCAGCACGCGGTTGATGTCGAGCGTGCCACGGACGCTGCCGTGATTGTCCACGCGGACTTCAACCGTGTTGGCGTTGCGGAAGGAAGCCATCTTCACACCGGCGTTGATGATACCGGCGGGGCTGCCTTGACCGAACAGAATCGAGTTCGGGCCGCGGCTCAGGTCGACGCGGTCGATGTTGTAACCATCCCACGGAATGTCCGAGAGGAAGTAGTCACGGGTGTTGTCGGCGTTGGTCAGACCGCGAACGCGAGTATTTTGGTTCGGGTTCGTGAAACGCGTGCGCTCGTCGAGTCGGGCACCGTCACCCAGACCGGCGAAGTTGCCGAACACGTTACCAACTTCCGTCGAGGTCGTGTATTGCAGCAGCGTTTCGTTGTTAACCGCGCCGGTGTCCGCGAGGAACTGGCTCGTCACAACCTGAATCGCGTTGCCGACATCACGGAGGTCCGTGTTGAGGCGGTTACCGGCCAGCGTCGTCGCTGCCGCATAACCCCGCTCTTCCGCCGCCGAAACTTCGAACGGCGAAAGGACAATCACCTCTTCTTCACTTTCAGCCGCGGCAGATGCCGCGGGAGCAGGCTGTGCCTGCGAAACGCCAGTGGCGAACACCGCCGCTGACGCTAGGCCTAGCGCGTATTTGGCTAGGAGTTTGTCTTTTGTCATTTGCATGGGCTTGGTTCAGTCAAAATGCGAACGGCCAACGACGGCCGTTCGCAGGGGAAAGGCAGAAAGGTCCTCAGAGCTGGATGTCCGTGAACGGGCAAACGCGGGGGCTGGTTTGTGGGGGAACGAAACGGGGGAGTGGGATAATCTGCTGCTTCTCGCGGGTGAGTCGCTGGGAAGCGACGGCGATCCGCAGCAAAGCGGGGACGCCGCAAGGTCACAAACTCAGCGGCAATTGCGCGTCCACCGCAGTCCTAACATTAGAACCGTTATACTGGCTATTACGTCCTGTTGCCTTGAGGTAAGCGCCCCACTCGCCGCCGCCGCCCCTTCCATCGCCAGATCTCGTTGGCGAAAAATGGCGGAGAGGGAGGGATTCGAACCCTCGGTAGCCTTTCGACTACACGTGATTTCCAATCACGCACATTCGACCACTCTGCCACCTCTCCGGGCACTGAACCGACCCCGCGAAGCAGGGTCGCCTTCTGTCGAAGGGGCGAAGCAAACGCTCCCACGAAGCGGGGTCAACGCGAATTCCGCCTGGTCGCACTCGTCGAGCAGGACGGGATACCGCCGCTCGTTCCACTTAACACGAGCGCGCTGATCGCTGCGGACCACGGCAAGAACCGCACACCTTTCGCCAACCCCCGCGCAGTCTCATCCCGCCATCAATGGCAGAGTGCCCTCCCACACACCCGCCATGATCTTCCCCCACGCGCCCGCTGTCGCTGCATCCACCCCAGCCATCAATCTCGACTTGGTCCGCAAATATTCCGTCCCCGGTCCACGCTACACGTCTTATCCTCCAGCCACGCAATTTTCCCCTGACGCGAATCCCGCCGTCGTCGCTGCCGCTATCGCCGACGACAACCATCCTCCCGCAGGACCGCTCTCCCTCTACTTTCATCTCCCGTTCTGCGAAACGCGTTGCTGGTTTTGCGGCTGCACCACGGTGATCACCCGCCGGCGCGACGCCGCCGGAGAATATCTCGACGACCTCGCGCGCGAAGTCGCCCTCACCGCCGAACACATCGACCGCTCACGACGCGTCGCACAAATTCACCTCGGCGGCGGCACGCCGACTTTCTTCCCGCCCGATGAACTTCGCCGTCTCGGAGCCCTCCTGAAATCCACGTTCTCCCTCGACGCCTCGACCGAGTTCAGCGTCGAGATCGATCCGCGCCGCCTCACGGAAGATCACGTCATCGCCCTTCGCGAGATCGGCGTCACCCGCGCCTCGCTCGGGGTCCAGGATACCAACCCCCGCGTCCAACTCGCGATCCACCGCATCCAGCCGCATTCCCAAAACCAGCAAGCCTTCACCTGGCTCCGCACCCACGGATTCCGCTCCATCAACGTCGATCTCATCCACGGCCTGCCGCTGCAAACTCCGGATTCGTTCTCCGCCACGCTCGACGATGTCCTGGGACTCGAGCCCGACCGGCTCTCCGTCTTCAGCTACGCGCACGTCCCTTGGATCAAGCCCGCGCAAAAAATCTTCGACGACCGCGAACAACTTCCCTCGGCCGAGGAAAAACTCGCCATGTTCGCCCTCGCCCACGCGAAACTCACCCACGCCGGCTACGTCGACATCGGTCTCGATCACTTCGCGCGTTCCGACGACGAACTCGCGATCGCCCAACGCCGCGGCACCCTTCACCGCAACTTCCAAGGCTACAGCACCCACGCCGGCGCTTCCCTCTACGGCTTCGGCATGTCCTCCATCTCTTCGACCGCGACCACCTACCGGCAAAATCACAAAACCCTCCCCGCCTGGCGCGCCGCCCTCGACTCCGGTCAACTTCCCGTCGAACGCACGCTCCAGCTGTCGCCCGAAGACGTCCGTCGCCGCACGATCATCATGCGGATCATGTGCGACCGGCGTCTCGACTTTACCCGCCTCTCGAAAGAATTCGGCTTCGATTTCGCCAACGCCTATTCCGCCCCGCTCGCCTCACTGCACGATCTTGAAGCCGACGGCATCGTCGAACGCACCGACGACGGCCTGAGCGTCACCTCCCTCGGCATGCCGCTGCTTCGCGTCGTCGCCATGCGTTTCGATGCCTACTTCGGCGACGCTTCGCAGCGTTTCTCCAAAACCATCTGATCCCGCCCTCCCCGCGCCCAACCCGCGCGCCGCTTCATGCCTTTCCGCATCGCGAAATCCTTCACCGTCGAAAGCGGTCACTTGCTCTCCAAACACAGCGGAGCCTGCCGCTTCCCGCACGGTCATAGCCGCACCATCGAAATCGTGGTCGCAAGCGACACCCTCGATCCGCACGACATGGTGCTCGACTTCAAATCGCTCAAATCAGCCGCCGCCCACTTCATCGATCGCTTCGATCACACGTTCGCCCTCAACACCGCCGATCCTCGCTTCGCCGAACTCCAAGCGGCTTACGGCGAACGCATCATTCCATTTACGGACACCGACCCCACCACCGAGGTGCTCGCGCGCGAGATCTTCCAATCTCTCCGCCAACGTCTTGCCGCCATCGCTCCCCGCGCCCGCCTCGAACGCATCCGCGTCACCGAAACCGCCACCAGCTGGGCCGAATACTGGGAGTAGATCGCCGCATGCCTTCACCTCGCCCGTTCTCGCGAGTTGCCAAGCGCCAGCCCTCCTCCGACATTCGGCCCTCCGATGTCCGCCGACCTCACCGAACTCTACCAGCAGGTCATCCTCGACCATAACAAGCGCCCCCGGAATCGCGGCAAACTTCCGACCGCCACCCGCGTCGCGCACGGCGAAAACCCGTCCTGCGGCGACCAGTGCAGCGTCTATCTGCGTCTCGACGGCGACCGCATCGCCGAAATCACCTTCGACGGCTCCGGCTGCGCCATCTCGCAAGCCAGCGCTTCGCTCATGACCACCCAGCTCAAGGGCAAAACCGCCGCCGAAGCCGAATCGCTCTTCAGCCAATTCCACGACATCGTCACCACCGGCCAGGCACCCGAGGAAATCAGCGACATCGGCGCCTTCGCCGGCGTCCACGCCTTCCCCGCCCGCATCAAGTGCGCCACCCTCGGCTGGCACGCCGCCCTCAACGCCCTCCACGGCGACGCCTCTCCGGCCACCACCGAAACCCACGCCGACTGATACTCTCGGGCTCCTGCTCGTAATCGGGCTCGTCCCCGATCGTTCCCACGCTTTCGCCACCGCCGATCACGAGCACGAGCAAGATCACGAGCACGACCGACGTTAACTCCATGCCCTCCTGGCCCTCCGTCCGCGCCGACTTCCCGATCCTGCACCAACAGGTTCGCGGCAAACCGCTCGTCTATCTCGACAGCGCCGCCACCGCCCAAAAACCCCGCGCGGTCATCGACGCCCTCACGCACTACTACGAGCGCGACAACGCCAACGTCCACCGCGGCCTCCACGCGCTCTCCACCCGCGCCACCGACGCCTACGAGGGCGCCCGCACCCGCATCGCCAAATTCCTCAACGCCGCCGATCCCGCAGAAATCATTTTCACCCGCGGCACCACCGAGAGCATCAACATCGTCGCCCGCAGTTTCGCCACCACGCTCAAACCCGGCGACGTCATCCTCGCCACCGAGATGGAACACCACTCCAACCTCGTCCCGTGGCAACAACTCGCCCGCGCCACTGGCGCCACGCTCCGCTTCGTCCCCGTCCTCGGCGACAACGCCGAACTCGGCCTCGACCTCGCCGCCCTCGAAACCCTCCTCACGCCGCAGGTGAAGCTCTTCGCCTTCACCCACATTTCCAACACCCTCGGCACCATCAACCCCGTCGAAGAACTCTGCCGCCGCGCCCGCGCCGTCGGCGCCCTCACCGTCATCGACGCCGCCCAATCCAGCGGACACGCCCCGCTCGACGTCCGGAAAATCGACTGCGACTTCCTCGCCTTCTCCGGCCACAAAATGTGCGCCCCCACCGGCATCGGCGTCCTCTACGGCCGCCGCGCCCTCCTCGACCAACTCGCTCCCACCGAAACCGGCGGCGGCATGGTCGTCACCGTGCACTACGATAAATGCACGTGGAAACCTTCACCCGAACGCTTCGAAGCCGGCACGCCGCACATCGCCGGCGCCATCGCCCTCGCCGCCGCCTGCGACTACCTCGATTCGCTGGACCGCACCGCCATCGCCGAACACGACAACGCCCTCGGCCGCCTCGCCTACGAAAAACTCTCCGAGCTCCCCGGCATCCGCCTCCTCGGCCCGAAATCCGAAGCCCGCGGCGGTCTCGTCAGTTTCGCTTTCCCCGATCTCCACGCCCACGATGTCGTCACCTTCGCCGACGAAGACGGCATCGCGCTCCGCGGCGGCCACCACTGCAACCAGCCGCTCATGCGCAAGCTCGGCCTCACCAGC
>JAFAAS010000192.1 GCA_023426435.1 Verrucomicrobiota bacterium
CCTGCCCAACGTCGGCAAGTCCACCCTCTTCAACGCCCTCACCCGCTCCCGCAAAGCCGAGGCGGCCAACTACCCGTTCTGCACGATCGATCCCAACGTCGGCGTCGTCACCGTGCCCGACGATCGCCTCGCCGTCCTCCAAAAAATCGCGAAGACCCAGGTCGTCATCCCCGCCGCCATCGAGTTCGTCGACATCGCCGGCCTCGTCGCCGGCGCCAGCAAGGGCGAAGGCCTCGGCAACCAATTTCTCGCCAACATCCGCGAGGTCGATGCGATCGTTCAGGTCGTCCGCTGCTTCGAAGATCCGGACGTCGTCCACACCATGGGTGGCGTCGATCCGGTCCGCGACATCGAGGTGATCACCACCGAACTCGTCCTCGCCGATCTCGACGCCGTCACCAAACGCATCGAGAAAACCCAGAAGAAGGCGAAGTCCGGCGACAAGGAGGCCCAGGCCGAGGTCGCCCTTCTCCAAAAGCTCGAGCCGCATCTCAACTCCGGCAAAACCGCCAACACCCTTGCCGCGACCGACGACGAGAAAACGCAAATGAAGCTCTTCCAGCTTCTCACCGCGAAACCCGTCCTCTTCGCCTGCAACGTCGCCGAGTCCGACCTCGCGACCGCCGAACAAAATCCTTTCGTCCAAAAGGTCGCCGAATACGTCCGCGCGCACCACGACGCCGCCTACGTTCCCATCAGCGCCAAGATCGAAGCCGAGCTCATCGATCTCTCCGCCGAAGAAGCGAAAGCTTTTCTCAACGATCTCGGCGTCGACGACTCCGGCGTCTCCGGCCTGATCCGTGGCACCTACGCTCTGCTCGGCCTCCAAACCTACTTCACCGCCGGCGAAAAAGAGGTCCGCGCCTGGACCATCAAGAAGGGCTGGAAAGCTCCCCAGGCCGCCGGCGTCATTCACACCGATTTCGAAAAGGGCTTCATCAAAGCCGAGGTCGTTTCCTACCAGGATCTCTCGAGCCTCGGCAGCGTCGCCGCCGCGCGCGACGCCGGCAAATACCGGCTCGAAGGCAAGGAATACGTCTTCGCCGACGGCGACGTCGCTCTCTTCCGCTTCAACAACTGAGGCTCGGTGTAGGGCCGGGTCTCCCGACCCCGCCGTCCTCACGCCCCACCGACACTTCGCAGCATCGCGCGCCCAAGCGTCTGCCGCCCGCGACACTTGCGCAACGTCGCACGCGTCGCGCCGACGAAACATTGCCAAAATCCAGCGGGCTCGCATTCCTTCCCATATCACCACCGGGTGATTCTCCACCCGCCGCCGATTTCCCTCTTTGTTTCACGCCGTGCCAGCCTCGTCCAATCCGCCGTTCCCCCCCGTCGTCGGCGGACCGCTCCCGACCGGTGAAGCGCTGGATTCTGCCATCCTGCGGGTGCTGATGGATACGATCCCGGACCGGATTTACTTCAAAGACCTCCAGAGCCGCTTCGTCCGCGTCAACCAAGCCTACGCCAAATGGCACGGCATCGGTTCCGCCGACGATGTCGTCGGCAAATCCGATCACGACCTCTTCGCCGCCGTCCACGCGGACGTCGCCTACGCCCAGGAACAGGAAATCATCCGCACCGGCGTCCCGATGGTCGCCAAGATGGAAAAACTCACGCTGAAGGACGGCAGCATCGCGTGGGGCTCCGCGACCAAAATGGCGTGGCGCGATTCCGCCGGCCGCATCATCGGCACCTTCGGGCTCACGCGCGACGCCACCGCCGCCAAGAAAGCCGAGGAAAAACTCATCGAGGAACGCAACCTCCTGCGCACGATCATCGATCACCTTCCCGCGCGTATCTACGTTAAGGATACTTCGTCCCGTTACCTCCTGAACAATCTCGCGCACCTCCTCATGCTCGGCCTGCACGAACAGGCCGAAGCCACCGGTCGCACCACCCTCGACTTCTTCCCCAACGAGCGCGGCCATCAGGCGCTCGCCGACGATCGCCAGGTGATTTCAACCGGCCACGCGATCCTCAACCACGAAAAATCCGACTTCTCCGCCGGCGAGCCCCACTGGTCGCTCACCACCAAGGTCCCGCTGCGCGACGTCCACGACAACATCATCGGTATCGTCGGGATCAGCCACGACATCACCCAGCGCAAAAACGCCGAAAACGAGCTCAAGCGCCGGACCATGGAGATGGAAACCGACGTCCTCATGGCCCGCCAGGTCCAGGAAACGTTTCTTCCGCGCACCTATCCGGTTTTTCCGCGCGACGTTCCGCCCGAATCGAGCGCGCTTCGCTTCGCCCATCGTTACGTCCCCGCCACCACGCTCGGCGGCGACTTCTTCAACATCCTTCAACTTTCCGACACCAAATGCGGCGTGCTCGTGTGCGATGTCATGGGCCACGGCGTCCGCGCCGGCCTTCTCACCGCCCTCATCCGCGGCGTGGTCGGCGAGCTCGGCGAGCGCGCCGAAAATCCGATCAACGTCCTCTCCGAAATCAATCGCAGCCTCTCGCCCATCCTCGAGCAAACCGGACAACCGATTTTCGCCACCGCTTTCTTCGGCATCATCGACACCGCATCGAGCTCCATTCTCTTCGGCAACGCCGGCCATCCCGCGCCGATGATCCGGCGTTCCGACGGCTCCGTGATCAAGCTCACCTCCGCCAATCCGGAACCCGCCGCCGGCCTCATTCCAGGTTTCACCTACACGCGACAGGAATGCTCCTTCAACGCCGGCGACCTTTTCTTCGGCTACACCGACGGCGTTGTCGAAGCGCCCAATCCCAAGGGCCAGCTCTACGGCGACGACCGCCTCGCGATCTTCCTTCGTCACAGTCTCGGCACCACCGCCGAGGAGCTCTGCGGCAATCTCGTCGCCGAGCTCGCCAGCTACAGCAACCGCGCGATTTTCGAAGACGACGTCTGCCTGCTCGCCGTCGAATCCACCGGCACCACCTGTTTCGTCCAGCCGGTCACCTACGACATCTAGATCGCCGCGACTTCTATCCCCGCGCGTTCCAACCCCGTCCGTATTCGCCGCGCAAATACAACCGCGCGCGCTCCGTCCCCGTGCAGGCAAATGGTGTCGGCCACGATCTTCACGCGTCCGCCGTCCACCGCGCACACTTCACCGGTGTTCACCATCCGCAACACCTGCTCCATCGCCTCGTCCTCGCTTTCGATCACCGCCCTCGCTTCGCCGCGCGGCACCAAACTCCCGTCCGCCCGATACCTTCGATCCGCAAAAACTTCCTCCGCCACGCGCAATCCGCACGTCCTCCCCGCTCGCACCAATTCGCTTCCCGACAGTCCGAATAACACCAGCCGTTCGTCGATCGCCCGCACGGCCCGCGCAATCGCCGCCGCCACCCCGGCGTCGCGCGCCGCGATGTTGTAAAGCGCTCCATGCGGCTTCACGTGTCGCAACTCCGCCATTTCCGCGAGCGCCACCACCTGCTCCGTCACCAGTCGCTCGATCTCCCTCGCGCTCATCTCGAGTTCTCGCCGCCCAAAATTCGCGCGATCCGCAAACCCCGGATGCGCGCCCACCGCGACGCCAAACTCCCGCGCCAGCTTCACCGTCTCTCGCATCGTCGTCGCATCTCCCGCATGCGCGCCACACGCGATGTTCGCCGACGTAATCCACGGCATGATCGCCGCGTCGTTCCCCACGCCTTCACCCACATCACAATTCAAATCCATCCGCGTGAATCGTGGTTAAGTTTCTGCGCCAATCCTTCCCGCAAAATCGCCAGCTGCTTCTCCCGCGCCAACGCCAGGCCGTGCGCTTCCTCCAACGTCACCTCCGCAAATCGCACGCGATCTCCCGTCCTCAGCTGCGCCACCAACGGCAGGTCCACCGAGATCACATGCGCGATCTGCGGATAACCGCCGATGGTCTGCGCGTCCGCCATCAACACCAGCGGCTGCCCATCCGGCGGCACCTGCACCGTTCCCGGACTCACCGCCGCCGACAACAATTCCCCTTCGCCGCTTCGCTCCAGCCGCGTCCCCTGCAGGCGCACCCCCATCCGATCCGACTGCGGCGAAACCGTGAAGGTCTGCTCGAAAAATCCGCGCCCAAACTCCCGCGCCTGCGCCCCAAGCACCACGCGCACCGTCGGCTCGCTCGAATACTGCGGCAACACCCGCGGATCGATTTTCCACCCTCCCGTCGCCGCTTCTTCCAACGACGCTCCGCCGCCCGCCTCGATCGGCAATGTATCGCCGTCCTTCAACGCGCGCCCGTCCAATCCACCGATGCGCGCGCGCACAAACGTGCTGCGACTGCCCAACACCCGCTCGACCGCAATCCCGCCCGCCACGGCGAGATAACCGCGACAGCCTTTCGCGCACGCACCGATCTTCAATCGCTCCCCCGCGTTCACCCGCAGCGGCTGCCACGCCGCCACGCCTTCGCCGGTCGCGCCACCCACCGCCACCCAGGTCGCTTCCGAAAATTCCACTTCCGGTCCGACGAGCGTGAACTCCAGCGCCGCCGCATCGTCGCCGTTCCCCACCAGCGCATTCGCAATTCTCAGCGCCACCGCGTCCATCGCGCCACTCATCGGCACGCCCGCATGTCGACACCCGCGTCGCCCGAGATCCTGCACCGTCGTCAACATCCCCGCGCGCACGACTTTCATTTCCATCCTGCAAACTCCTCCGCGCTGATCGCGCGAAACTTCACCCGATCCCCCGCGCTCAACAACGCCGGCGGCATTCGCCCCACGTCGAACAACGCCAGGGGCGTCCGCCCGATCAGTTGCCAGCCTCCCGGCGTCTCCAGCGGATAAACCCCCGTTTGCGTCCAACCAATCCCCACCGACCCCGCCGGCACTCGCGTGCGCGGCGTCGCCCGCCGCGGGGTCCGCAACTTCGCCGGCAACCCGCCAAGATACGGAAAGCCCGGCGCAAACCCCACCGCGTGCACCACGTAATCCGCCCCACCATGCAACGCCACCGCCTCGTCCGTCGCGATCCCGCAGTGACGCGCCACTTCCTCGAGATCCGGCCCGTATTCACCGCCGTAGCACACGGGTATTTCCACCGGCGTCACCCCTTCGCCTCGTCCGCCTCGCGCCATCTTCTCCGGCACCACGTCCGGCCACGCATGTTCCGCTTTCCGCGCCTGTTGTCCGATCAGTTCGCAAACCCGGTCGAAAACCGGACGCTCCCCCGCCGCAAACGCCGCTAAATCATAATAGACCGCAACCGTCGCATACGCCGGCACCACATCGACGATTCCCACAGGCCGCGCCACCGCCAGCGCGCGCGTCAACGATCTCACGCGCACGAGCGTCGCATCGTCGATGTTGTGACCCAACGTAACCAAAACCGCCGAGTCTCCCAACGGCGCAAACATCATGTCGCGCACCATGCGCCTCCGCCCCGGCGTTAACAAAGCAAATTTGCATCCTTCGAATTCGTTTTCTTCGGAATCAAACCCCTGCCGTTCCACCGCGGTTTAGTTTGCAGTTTCCTCTGGGAAAGCCTGATTCCTTACGCTTCATGCGCCGTTTATTCGTCCCATTTGTCATCCTTCCGCTGCTCCTTTTGAGCGGTTGTCGTGAGGCCCAAATCTCCAGCTACCGCGTCGCCAAAGAACAGCCAGAGCCGTTGCCTCCCGTTCTGACCGGCGACGCCCCCGCCACACCGCATCCCGCTCCCAGCGCACCGACACCCGGCGTCGATCCTGCGATGGCCAACACCGCCGTGCCCACCGCCTCCGGCAACGACCTTTCCTGGACCGCCCCCGCGCATTGGAAAACCAAACCGCCCTCCGCCATGCGCAAGGGCAGCTACGCCATCGTCGGACCCGACGGCGCCGAAGCCGACCTTTCCATCACCGCCTTCCCGGGCGACGTTGGCGGCGACCTCGCCAACATCAACCGCTGGCGCGGACAAATCTCGCTCCCGCCGATCTCCGCTGCCGACCTCGCCACCCAAACCGAGCACATCGACGCCAACGGTCTGCACATCACGTTCGTCGATTTTGCCAACACCGCGAATCCTCCTCTGCGCATCACCGGCGCCATCGTCCCGCTCGGCAACGCCACGTGGTTCGTGAAAGCCATGGGCCCCGACAGCGTCGTCGCTCCCGAGCGCGAGACCATCCGCGCCTTCATCCAGACTCTTCAGCCTCCCGCGAACGTCACGCAATGAACGACACCGTCCGCCAATTTCGCGATTTCTTCGTTTCTCTCCGTCTGACCGTCGTCCTCCTCGTCCTGTCGCTCATCCTCGTTTTCGCGGCGACGCTCGACCAGGTGAACCTCGGCATCTGGGCGGTGCAGGAAAAATATTTCCAGTCGCTCTTCGTCCTCTGGCGGATCGGCGACATCCCCGTGCCCGTTTTTCCCGGCGGCTACCTCATCGGCGGATTCCTCCTCATCAATCTCATCGTCGCCCACATCTACCGCTTCAAATTCACGTGGCGCAAAGCCGGCATCTTTCTCACGCACCTCGGCCTCATTCTCCTCCTGCTCGGCGAACTCTTCACCGGACTCTGGCAGGAGGATTTCCAGATGCGTCTGCTCGAGGGCGAAACAAAGAACTACTCCGAGAGCTTCCGCGCCAACGAGCTCGCCATCATCGAAACCACCGATCCGAACTTCGATGATGTCGTCGCGATTCCGGAATCCACCCTCGCGCGCCGCGGCGAGATTCAGCATCCCAAGCTGCCGTTCCGCGTCGTCACGCGCGAATACTACCCCAACGCCGTCCTCCAGCTTCACGCCAACGTCCCCGCCGGCACCCCGCCCGCCGCCTCGCGCGGCGTCGGCCCCAAGCTCGTCGTCACGCCCGTCCCGCTCACTTACAAACAGGACGAACGCAACGCCCCCGGCGCAATCCTCGAGCTCATTGGACCCGATGGCTCCCTCGGCACCTGGGCCGTTTCGACGATCCTCCCGGTGTCGCAAACAATTGAATACGGCGGGCGCACCTGGCGCATCGGTCTCCGCTTCGAACGCAACTACAAGCCGTTCTCGCTCACGCTCGAGAAGGTCACGCACGACGTTTACGTCGGCACCGAAATTCCCAAAAACTTTTCCAGCCGCGTTCATATCGCCACCGCCGACGGCAGCGAGAATCGCGAGGTTCTGATCTACATGAACAACCCGCTGCGTTTCGGCGGACTCACGTTCTACCAATACCAGATGGACAGCGCTCGCGGCATGAGCGTCTTCCAGGTCGTCCGCAACCCCAGTTGGCTGATTCCCTACATCGCCTGCACCATGATGACCGTCGGGCTCGTCGCCCAATTCGCCCTCCATCTCACCACCTTCTTCCGCCGTCGCCGCGCGGCGATTCCGGCCGCCGCTTGATCGGTTCGAGTATGAAACGCTTCCTCCCTTTCCTCGCTCTCGCCTTCGCCCTCGTCTGGGTCGCCTCCACCCTGCGCCCGCCGGCCAACAAAACCGACTTCGACATCGTCGGCTTCGGGCAACTGCCCGTCGTCACCAACGGTCGCGTCAAACCGCTCGATACCGTCGCTCGCACCTCCCTCCTGGTCCTCCAGGGACGCCAGCGCGTGAGCTCGCCCGAAACCGGCTCGCTCGTCAGCTCTCCTTCCGAGTGGTTGCTCGATGTCACGTTCCATCCGCAGAAAGCCGACACCTATCCGACCTTCGTCATCGACAACGTCGAGCTCCAGAACCTCCTCGGCAAAACCGAGGAAACCCTCCGCATCGACTACACGTCCGGCGTCAAAAAATTCTTCGCGGTGCTCGGCTTCCTCCCCAGCCACCACAAGCGTTTTTCCTACCAGGACCTCGAGCCGCACTTCCGCACCATCGACGAACAAGCCCGCCTCGCCGGGCCCGTCGAGGCCCCGCTTCGCAGCCCGTTCCAAAAAGCGGTCATCCAGCTTCACTCGAATCTGATCCTTTATCAGCAACTCCGCCTGAGCTTCGTTCCGCCGGAGAGCGAAAACTTCCTCTCCGATCTTTCTCGTTTCCAAAACACCGTCGAAGCCGGCGTCGCCGCCGTGCGCGCCAAACAGGCCGGCGAAGCCCACGACGAAGCCGCCGCCCAGATGATGATCGATTTCGGCCACAACTTCGTCCGCCTCAGCGAGGCCGGCTCGCTCCTCGCGATCCCGCCGCCGGCAGGCGAAACCGATGTCAACGGCTGGAAAAACGCCGGCACCGCCCTCGTCGAATCCTTCCAAACCGCGCGCGTAAATCCCTACGTGCTCACCTACGCCGGTCTCGCGCGCACCTGGCGCAATGGCGACGCCCAAAACTTCAACGAGATCGTCCGGCTCTATCGTCAGCAGCTCGACAAAAACTTCCCGACCACCCTCGACAAGACCGCCGCCGAAACGCGCTTCAACGCCGCCCAGCCGTTCTACACGAGCATGTCGCTCTACATCGTGGCGTTTTTCCTCGCGATCTTCTCGTGGCTGAAATGGCCCGATGTCCTCGGCCGCTCCGCATTCTGGTTTGTCGCCATCGCGTGGATACTTTCGACCATCGGCATCGGCATGCGCATGTGGCTCGAGGGCCGCCCGCCCGTCACCAACCTCTACTCCTCCGCCCTTTTCGTCGGCTGGGGCGCCGTCGCGCTCTGCCTTTTCCTCGAAGCCGTTTACAAGAACGCCATCGGCAGCGTCGCCGCCGGCGTCGTCGGCTTCGCCACGCTCCTTATCGCCCACCATCTTTCGCTCGGCGGCGACACGCTCGAGATGATGCGCGCGGTGCTCGATTCCAACTTCTGGCTCGCGACGCACGTCGTCGTCGTCACCGCCGGCTACTCGGCCACCTTCCTCGCCGGTTTCCTCGCCATCATCTACATCCTGCGCGGCCTGCTCACCCGCTCGCTCGATCGCGCCACCGCCGACTCGCTCGCCCGCATGGTTTACGGCATCATCTGCTTCGCCACGCTCTTCAGCTTTGCGGGCACCGTGCTCGGCGGCATCTGGGCCGATCAGTCCTGGGGACGCTTCTGGGGGTGGGATCCAAAGGAAAACGGCGCCCTCATGATCGTCATCTGGAACGCCGTCATTCTGCACGCCCGCTGGGGCGGCATGGTCAAACAACGCGGCCTCATGTGCCTCGCCATCGGCGGCAACATCATCACGAGCTGGAGCTGGTTTGGCACCAACATGCTCGGCGTCGGCCTGCATAGCTACGGTTTCACCGACGCCGCCTTCGTCGCGCTCTCCAGCTTTGTTCTCAGCCAGATCGCCATCATCGCCCTCGCACTCATCCCGCTCGACAAATGGCGCAGCTTCAAAGCCACTCCCGCCCCGACCGAGCCCGAACACGTCGAAGTCCTGAACTAACCACGTAGCGGAAAGCGTGAGCTTTTCGCCTCGTGCTGTAGAGCGGGGGGTTTAGACCCCCCAGCGTAGGGTCCCCCCCCCCCCCCCCAGCCCCAACATCGTCACC